>CALBSQ010000306.1 GCA_937967325.1 uncultured Chloroflexota bacterium | reverse complement strand
GGTTGGACGGGCAGGACAATACGCCGGACTCGTGGGAGCTGCGCGTGCTGGAAGCAAGCAAGTGAGGAAGAGCCAACGCGCCGCCCCGCGCCGTTTGGTTGGGACCACGCGCGGCAAGCGGCAGAGAGGATACGTGATGATATCACAACTGGAGACGGCCGCCGACCCGCGCCGCCGTCTGCTGGAGCGATACCCGGCCGAAGCCCGTAGTCTGGTGGCGAACCTCTTTCTCGACGCCGCCCGACGTGGGGTAACTGACCCGGTTATTGTCGTCGGCGCGGTCACAGCCGAGGGACGCCGACGTTGGTCCCGCTGGGCCGACGGCAAGGGCAAGGCGATTGCCGACACCCTCGTTGCATATCCCACTGAAGCGGTTGACTACGCTGGGTGGGCCATCGCCTGGGCCGGACTGCCCAACGACTGCCGCCAGGCCATCAAGGCCGAACGCGGCCACGACTACCGCCTAGCCTGGCTGTCGAAGCAACCGGCCACGGATGCCCAGGTACGCTACGTGCGCCAACTTGGTTGGACCGGTGAGATTGCCTCCAAGGCGGCTGCCTCGACGCTCATCGACGAGCTCCGGTCCGGAGGCGCCGCGTGAACACGCCTCCCGCCTCCCTGCCGGTCCGCGCCGAGCATATCCCGGAGGAAATGAGAGACCTCGCCCGCTGGGTGGTCTGGCTGTTCGTCTGGAAGATCAGCGCCGCCGGCATCGGTAAGGGGACAAAAGTTCCGAAGCAACCGAACGGTACGAGCGCCAGCACGACCGATCCGACCACGTGGAGCACCTTCGACGCGGCGCTGGCCGCCTACCTCACCGGCCGCTTCGCCGGCATCGGGTGGATGTTGCAGCCGCCCTACGCAGGGATTGACTTCGACCACGTGCTCGCCGGGATACTGGACCCGGACACGGCCGGCTGGGTGGCGCGCTTCGAGAGTTACACCGAAAAGAGCGTGAGCGCGAGCGGGTTGCACGTCATCGTCAAAGCCGACCTCCCGGCGTTCGGCAGGCGCCGGGGGACACGTGAAGCCTACAGCACCGCCCGCTTCTTCACCGTGTCCGGCCATCCTTGGCCGGGGACACCGGCGACGATAGCGAACCAACCCGACGCGTTGCGCGCCTTCATCGCCACGCTTGGCACGGACCGACCCGACTGCCCGGAGGCCGGGACCATCCGTCCGGTCGCGCCGTCTGGCCGGTACGCCGAGCTCGGGCCGAGGACTCGCCGACATTTAGAGACTACCGGCCCGAACGGCTATCCGAGCGCCTCCGAGGCCGACGCTGCCGCCGCTGCCGCGCTGATCGCCACCGGGCATACCGCCGGTGAAGCGCTCGCCTTGCTCCTTGACAGCCCGCGCGGACAGGATGCACTCGAACGGAAGGGGAAGCACGGCATGGCCTACTGGCAACGCACCATCCGCCACGCGGCGTCGCACGTCGGCCCCGTCGTGGAGCGTGGGGGCGTGCGGGTGCAGTACCAGCGCCAGCCCTGGCGACCGCGGACGCTGGAGGCGCTGTGATGTTGCCGCTGACACCCGCTCCTGCCGTCCGACTCGACGGAGTGGACCTCATCGCCTACGACGCGCTGCGCACGTTCGATGGCCTGACCGCCACGGTGGGCGCCGTCAACGGCGAGGCCGAGCACTTGCGCGTCGTGGCATTTGCCGATCCCGCCGACCGCGCCGCCTATGCCGTGGAGGTGCTCAAGCTGCTTCCCGGCGCCGGCGGCGACATCGGCGCCGGCCTCATCAAGTTGCACAACCTCACGGAAGGGGCTTTGCGTCAAGCGGAAGCGCGGCAGGCGGCGCCGAAGGCCGAAGCGCCCTGGCCGGAGCCGCTGGCTGAGGAAGCCTACCACGGGCTGGCCGGCGACCTCGTGCGCGTCGTGGCGCCCCACAGCGAAGCCGCCCCGGTGGCCATCCTGGCGCAGACGTTGGTCGCTTTCGGCAGCGTCGTTGGCCGAAGTCCGCACTACATCGTCGAGGCCGACCGGCACGGGATGAACGAGTTCATCTGCCTGGTGGGCGAGACCGCCAAAGGTCGCAAGGGGACCAGCCAGGGGGTAGTCGCGCGCGTATTCGCGCTGTTGGAGGACTACCTCGCGGGCGATGAGTTGGCGGGTCGCTGGATCCAAGCACGCCAGGCGAGTGGCCTGTCCAGCGGCGAAGGTGTCATCTGGGCCGTGCGCGATGCCATCGTGAGCCACCAACCCGTCAAGGACCATGGCCGCGTCGTCGAGTATCAGGATGTCGAGACCGATCCGGGCGTCGCGGACAAGCGGCTTATGGTCGTCGAGAGCGAGCTCGCCCAGGCGCTCAAGGTGCTGGCGCGCGAGGGCAACACGCTCTCGCCGGTCCTGCGCAACGCCTGGGACTCCGGGACGTTGCGCATCCTCACCAAGAATAGCCCGGCCCACGCGACGGAGGCCCACATCAGCATCATCGGCCACATCACCAAGGATGAGCTGCGCCGGGATATGGCCGCGGTGGAAGGTCTCAACGGCTTTGCCAATCGCTTCCTCTGGCTGTGCGTGCGTCGGAGCCAATGCCTGCCCGAGGGCGGCGGACTCACCGATGAGCTGCTCGCACCCCTGGCGCAACGACTGGCCGGCGCTGTCACCTTCGCCCAGAACGTCGAGCGGATGTCCCGCGACGACGACGCCCGTGCCCTGTGGGCCGCGGTGTACCCGGCGCTGAGCGAGGGCAAGCCGGGTCTGTTCGGGGCGGTGACCGCGCGTGCCGAGGCGCACGTCCTGCGGTTGTCCTGCATCTACGCGCTGCTCGAACGGTCGAACACGGTGCAGCCCGCCCACCTGCTCGCCGCGCTGGCGCTGTGGGAGTACGCCGAGGCCAGCGCCCGCTACATCTTTGGCGACGCGACGGGTGACACCCTCACAGATACGTTACTTGACGCCCTGCGGGCTGCCGGCGACGCCGGGCTGACCCGCGACGCCATCTACCGGGACGTCTTCGGAAAGCACCGCCGCGCCGAGGAAATCGAGCAGGCAGTGCAGGCGCTCCAACAGCGTGGACTCGCGCGGATGAAACGTGAGGAAACCGCCGGCCGGACGCGCGAGCGGTGGATCGCGGCGACCTTATGACGCTTACAACGCTTATGACGCCAGGAGTGTGCGACGACATGGCCTACCTCGACCGAGCACGACAGGCACAAGCGGCGATTGCCGCGAAGCAAGCAGTAGGCGATGGCGACAGAGGAGACGACCACCACAAGCCTGTGCAGGATTTCGAACGCGCTGGCGTCATAAGCGTCGTACGCGTCATAAGGTCCGATGAGTCCGTACCGGATGGTACCCGCTGGCCGGAGCCGTACCCGGACCGCGTGACGGAGGCGGCTGCCTGTCCCGTCTGCCGCGCGCCCATCGTCGAGCGCTGGGTGCGCTGCGCCATCAACCCCGCCTACGACTGGCGCATGTGCCGGGGCGGGCACACGGTCTACCGTATCGCGGATGGAGCGCAACCGTGGTAGCGCTGGCGGAAGTTTATGAGTCTCGGCCCATAAGATATCGACGCACGCGCGCCGAGATGGACCACATACGAAGCGCCATCGTCTCGACGTTGACCGCGTTCCACCCGATGAGCGACCGGCAGGTGTTCTACCAGCTTGAGACCAAGGGGGTAGTCCCGAAGACCGAGGCCGCGTACAAGGGCACGGTCGTGCGCCTGCTGGGGTCGATGCGCCGGTCCGGCGAGTTGCCGTTCGGCTGGATTACCGACGAGACGCGCCTGGCGCGCAAGCCGCCGTCGTTCAGTTCCATGGGGGCGGCGCTGCGGAACACGGCGGCGACCTATCGGCGCGCCCTCTGGGAGGGCATGCCCGCCTACGTGGAAGTCTGGTGCGAGAAGCTGTCCCTGTCCGGCATCCTGGCGGAGGAAACCGAGCTCTACGACGTCCCGCTGATGCTGTGCCGGGGGTTCAGCAGTATCAGCTTCTTGTGGAGCGCCGCCGAGACGATCATGTCCCAGCGCAAGCCGGCGTATCTCTACTTCTTCGGGGACTACGACCCCAGCGGCCTCTCCATCTTCCAGCGGGTCGAGAAGGACCTGCGCGCGTTCGCGCCGAAGGCGGAGATCCACCTGGAGCACGTGGCGGTGACGCCCGAGCAGATCGCGCGCTGGCGGCTGCCCACGCGCCCGACCAAGACCACCGACAGCCGCGCCAAGGGCTTTGGCCCGCGCAGCGTGGAGCTGGACGCCCTCCCGCCCGATGAGTTGCGGCTGCTGGCACGGCGATGCATCGAGCGTCACCTCGACGAGCAGACGCTGGCCGGGGTGCTGGCGGCGGAAGCGGCGGAGCGGAAGACGCTGGATTCCCTGGTCCTGCGCCTGGGCCAAACGCGCCGCGCCGCCGATGTCGTCGAGCCGCTGCTCGTCCCGCCCGATGAGTGGCCGCTCCACTGCCCGGCGTGCGGGGCGCTGCTCCCCAGGACGTGGCACGGGAGCGCCAAAGGGGACGCCGTGTGGACTGAGTGCGACAACGGCCACATCATACGGCGGCCAGGCAAGGCAGTATAATGAGTGAGCAGACCGCCCTGTTCCCGGATATCTGGGCTATCCTTTCGCGGGATCCGTCGCCGCTGACCCCGGGCGAGGTGTACCGGCGCCTCCGACAGCGGGGCGCCCTGCCCCCCGGTCGTCGCCACCGGACCATGCTCAAGCGGTTCGTGGTCGAGTGCGCCGAACGTGACAGCGATGACAGTACCGACCCCTTCCGCGACCACTGGCTCCCGGACGCGTGGGTGGACTACGACCGCAAGCGCACGGCCTACCACGAGGCCGGCCACGCCGTGGTAGCGCACCTGCTCGGCGTCCGCGTGCGTACCGTCTGCGCCGTGCCGGGCGTCCTCGCGGGGTATGGCGGCTTCTGCCAGCACGATTCCTTCGGCAATGTCTACACGGCCGGCGCCGTGGGCCTGGGGGGCATGGTGGCGTGCGCCTACGCTGGCTATGGCGACCGTTGGACCCGGGGTGCGGGTACGGACTGGCGTCAAGCGGCGGAGGCGCTCTCCCAGGACCATGGAGAGATGGGCTTGGCGATGGCCATGGCGGCGACGGTGCTGGCGGACCATTGGGGCGCGGTGTGCTCACTGGCGAACGCGCTGTGCCGCGACCGGTGGGTCAGCGGCGACACGGTGGCCTACATCGTGGAGCAACTGCCTCACGCGCGCGACGACCGCCCGTCCGGACCGGCCAACCTGCTCCGTGCCGCCGACGCCTACCGGGCCGCGTGCGTCCGGGCCGTGGTCGCCCTCTGCCGGCAACGGCTCGCAACGCTCCGGGCGGAGGCGACCGCATGAGCGAGCAGATCGCCGTGTACCGCCCCCGCCGCCTGCCCCTCGCCGGCGTCGTCACCGCGCCGTCCACGAAGCCGCGCGGTGGATCTTCGCAGTACCGCCGAGGCAGCCGGGCCGAGCGCGAGTTGTTGCGCGAGTTCCAAGCAACCGGTCTGCTGGCGGTGCGGTCGGCCTCATCACATGGGCCGTTCGACCTGTGGGTAGCCCTGCCCGGCGGTGGCCGGCTGCTGCAGTGCAAATGCTGCACCGGCGAACCGAGCGAGGCTGCCGTCGCCCGCTGGCTGGCCGCGTTGCCGGCGGTCCCGGCAGGCTGGTCCAGTGAGCTCTGGGTGAAGGCGGCCGGACACGGCTGGCGTAACTATAGCGGATACGACGACGCGGGCACAGGAGCACCGCGCCAGTCCCAGTCGGCGCCGCGCTCCCAGTTCGTAGGAGGAACCGATGCCAACTGACGCACAGACGATGCCTGCCTCGACCAATCTGGGGGCGGACCGGGCAGAGTCACCGGACTACGCGACCGTCGCCTTCGCTGAGCTGTTCCACCGCGTCGACTTCGCGGGGTTCGACGGCGAGGCCACGCCACTGGTGCGGAACGCGTAGTCGATGCCCAGGACCTGCACCGTGTGCCAGCGCCCTGACCGCCACGCCATCGACCGCGCCATCATCGACGGCCAGCCGGCCCCAGCGATTGCCGCGTTATACCGCGTTTCCGCCGACGCCATCCTGCGACACAAGGGGAGTCACATCAAACCGATGGTGCTGCAAGCGCAGCAGCACGCGGCGGAAACGCGGGCGCTGGACACCCTCGCGCAACTCAAGGTCATCAACCATACGAGCTTGGGCGTGCTGAAGGAGGCGCGCGAGGCCCGCGATGGCGACCTGGCGCTGAAGGCGGTTGACCGTATCCACCGGCAGATTGAGCTGCAGGCCAAACTCCTCGGCGAGCTGGACGAGCGGCCCGTGGTCAACCTGCTCATCGCGCCGGAGTGGCTGGCCTTGCGTGGTCGGCTGCTGGCGGCGCTCCAGCCCTACCCCGACGCCCGGCTGGCCCTGGCGGAGGCGTTGCATGCCGGCTAGCCTCGCGGACGACTTGCGCCTCGCCCTGGACCCCGTGGCACTGGCGCGCGCGGCCGGCATCGAGCCGGACGATTGGCAAGCACAGGTGTTGCGCTCGACCAGTCCGCGCCTCCTGCTCAACTGCTCGCGGCAGTCGGGCAAGAGCCTCACCGTGGCGACGCTGGCGGTGCACGCGGCGCTGTACCAGCCCAACAGCCTCGTGTTGCTGCTCAGCCCCAGCCAGCGGCAGTCGGGCGAGCTGTTCAAGAAGGTGCTGGACATCTACCGCGCGCTGGGCCGGCCGACAGCGCCGGAATCGGAGTCGGCGCTGCAGCTCGCCCTGGAGAACGGCAGTCGCATCGTGAGCTTGCCGGGCAAGGAAGGGACCATTCGCGGCTACAGCGGCGTGCGGTTGCTGGCGATCGACGAGGCGGCCTGGGTGCCCAACGACTTGTACCTGGCGCTGCGGCCCATGCTCGCCGTGAGTCAGGGGCGGCTGGCAGCGCTGAGCACGCCCCACGGCACGCGCGGTTGGTGGCACGAGGCCGTCAAGGCGACGCGAGACGGCCTGGCCGATTGGCAGTACGTGGAAGTCCCGGCGACGGACTGCCCGCGCATCTCGGCCGCCTTCCTCGATGAGGAGCGGCGTACGCTGGGCGACTGGTGGTACGCCCAGGAGTACCTGTGCCAGTTCAAGGACGCGCAGACCTCGGCGTTCAGCCGCGCGGACATCGACCGCG
The DNA here is from genome assembly GCA_937967325.1 of uncultured Chloroflexota bacterium. GTDB lineage: Bacteria > Chloroflexota > UBA4733 > UBA4733 > UBA4733 > UBA4733. The sequence continues at coordinate 1,382 of CALBSQ010000306.1, read as the reverse complement.
CCTTCGACACGGAGGTGGAGACGTGGGACCTGTTGTCGGCGTCGGCGTAGACCTAGGCCAGCGCCACGACCCCACCGCCCTGGTGGTGGCCGAGGCCATCCCCGCCGGCGGGCCGCGCGCGCCGGAGCACCGCTTCGTCGTGCGGGAGCTCGGCCGGCTGCCGCTGGGGACGGGCTACCCAACGGTCTACGAGACCATCGCCATCGTGCTGCGCGGCGTGCGGGCGCACGGGTGCGAGCGGCCACACCTCTCCGTGGATGCCACGGGCGCCGTGCCGGCCGTGGACGCCTTGCGGCACGTGCTGCGCGACATCCCTTGTCGGCTGACCGCCGTGACCTTCACCCACGGCGACCGCTACCTGCGCGATGTCCAGGGATTCGGGACGGCGAGCTTGGGGAAGGCGTATCTGGTGAGCCGGCTGCAGGTGCTGTTCCAGACGGACCGGATCGACCTGCCGCCCAGCAAGGCGGAGGCGGCCGCGATGGTGCGCGAATTGCAGGACTACGAGATTCGCGTGGACCCCAACGCCAACGAGCAGTACGGCGCCTTCTCGACGGGGGCGCACGACGACCTGGTCACCGCGTTGGGACTGGCCACGCTGGAGCCGCCGGCGCCGCCGAGCGCGACCTACCTCGGCGCGGACAATCGCGCGGGGGGCTCCTGGCAGCGCCGGGGCTGGTGATGGGGGTGACGCTGGACGGGCGAGCCGCCAGGCCGGGAAGCCATGGGCCGGGCGAGCCGCCGACGCTGGTCTCGTTTTCTCCACCAGCGGAAGCGTGCGCACATCACGCTGCGGCCGCGAATGCTGCCCCCTGTCGCCGTCGCGTGCAATGTGCGCACGCCGCCTATTGAGTGGGGCAAAGTAGCGCCCGGGATGCCCCGTGGCCGTCCTGGGGCATCCCGGGCATGCCGGGGTCGCCGCGCTCAGCTCGGCAGCGGCACGAGCACTTCCAGCAACTCGATCCTTGACGAGTGGCGACTGAGCGACGTGTTCTTCGCGATGAAGTCCTGGAAGGCCGGATCGGCGCGGTTGCGCTGTTGCTGCTGCTCGTACGCCGCCAGATCGTTGTGACGGACGGTGAGGACAAACACCACGCCCTCGGGAGAAAACAACTGCATCGCCAGTCCGACCTTCCTGCCCTGGTCCTGGCGCATCCTCACCCACGATTCCAGGTGTTGCTGCATCTCGCGCTCTTTGCCCAACTGCGGATAGATCAGCGCGCGTTGCATATACATGGACCACGTCCCTTTCTCTACTGGGCGCCCACGGCGCCCCGGCGAGCGAGCATAGACTCAGAAAGCGGCCGTGTCAAGCGACCCTGGAGCAGGAAGTGCGCCACACGTTTTCGCGCCGGCCAGTTGGTCCGAGGCGGTAGGATAGC
>CALBSQ010000305.1 GCA_937967325.1 uncultured Chloroflexota bacterium | reverse complement strand
GGAGGCTGGCGCCTTGCAGGCCGGATTGGGAGATGTTCCGGTCTCGTCGCCGGCTTCCCAATAGCCAGTCGCCTCATCGCCCCCTCGCCTCATCGCCCCCTCGCCCCGGCGTCCCGGCGCGCGAAGCGCGTGCGCACCTGCTCCAGCGTGGGGATGCCCTGCGTCCCGGGGGCCTCGACGGCGAAGGAGGCGACGCAGTTCGCCCAGGTAGCGGACGCGCAGGCGTCGCGGGTTTCCGCGTACTTCAGGAAGAAGGCCGCCGCGAATACGTCGCCGGCGCCGGTAGGCTCTACCTCGTGGGTCGGGAACGCCGGTAGGCTGCAGGTGGCGCCATCGGAATAAACGACGCAACCCTCGCTGCCGCGCGTGAGGACGGCAACACGGGCCAGTCGCGTGTAGCGGTCGATCAATGCCCGGTCGCCGCTCACGTCTTGCTCGCTAAAGACCAGCGCGTCGATTTGGGAGAGGGTGTCTTCGGCATCTTTCCAGTCGGTGGCGCTCACCTTGCCGGCCGAGTCCCACTGGCGAAGCCATCCTTGTGGCGTGGCTCCGACCAGCGCGTCGGGAAAGCCCTTGGCGATTGTCACGTCCAGTTCCTGGGTGAGTGGCCCCAGGTGAACCACACGGGCCTGCCGCCAGTGCAGGGGGATCGCGTCCGCCGTCACCGGAGCGGCGACCGAGCGCAGGAATTGCTGACGCTCCCCTCCGCGATAGACATTCTCGAATATGGTGGGTGCGTCGGAAGCTAAGGATGAAATGAGGATACCCTCGGCCCGTAACGCCTCCGCCTCCGGTGGCGCGCCAGCGGTGGCGATAGCGGCGCGGTAACCCAGCCGCCGAGCCGTCAAGGCGCCGTAGGACGTCGTGCCGCCCAGAAGGTGACCGGATTCCACCCGATCCAGGGTGATGTGCCCGAGCACCACGTACTCAGGCGCCAACCGGTTTCCGTCGCTCATCGACCCCGCGGCGAGATGACCACCTTGCGGCCCTCACCTTCCCCGATGCTGTGCGTGGACACAAAGCGGTCGCCCTGGAGGGTCAGGTGAACGATGCGCCGCTCGTTGGACGGCATCGGCTCCAGTGTCACGGTCTGACGCGTTCGGCGGACCCGATCGGCGGCCCGCGAGGCAATGTCGCGCAAGGTGCGCTCGCGCCGCATTCGGTACTCTTCGACATCCACGACGACACGCGTCCAGCGCCCCATGCGCCGGCCGACGACCAGGTTGACGACAAACTGGAGCGCTGCCAAGGTCTCGCCGTGGCGACCGATCAGGATGCCCAGGTCGTCGCCGTGGACGTTGAGGGTCAGCGGGAATGTGCTGCTCCGAATCTCCACCTCGCCGTCGACGTGCATCAGCGTGAGGAGCTCTCGTAGCGCCCCTGTCGATACCTCAATCAACTCATCGCTCGCGATCGCGACGCCCTCAGCCGCGTCGTCCCCAGCTTCGTCCGGCTCTTCGACATCCGGTAGGTCCTCGTGTAGCGGCGCGAGCGGCTGGCGCACCGAGGCTTCCAGGCCGGAGGGCCGGCGTGCAGGCGGGGCGACGGGTGATGGCGCCGCTGTGGCGCTCGGCACGGCGGCGCGCAACAACACTACGACGCGGGCATCCTCGGCGCCGATTCCTAAGATGCCGCGGCTCCCCTCGGATATGATCTCGACGTCGACGTGCTCGCGTGTTGTGGCCAGGCGCACGAGGGCATTGTCGATCGCTTCGTTGACCGTTCTGCCGGTCGCTTCGACGCGGTCCATGAGCTAACGCTTACTCCCCTGTTTTCGTGTTGCCGGACGAGTTCGGCCAGCGTCCGGTCCATTTCGACGGACTCCCTGCTCGCCCGCACGAGGCGCTGCGCGGACGGCGCCGCCGCGCGCCGCCGTGCCGCCATCCTCGAGACCAGACGGAGCGGCGGCGCCATTTGTTGGTCCGTCCCTCTTCGCATCTCGACCATTCGACGAGCTAAGCTGTGGGCGACCGCGGGCGGCGGTCTTGACCGCTCGCGGTGAATCATCAACGCTGGGGGCAGTCACGGAGGGAGGCGGCGGGACAATGCCGGAGCGCCCAGGCGGGGGGATGTAGCGCAGGACCGGGACCAAAGTCGCGAGCGAGCCCCAACCGTTGATGAAATATTGCTGGACGATGGCGACCAGGGTGGAGGTACACCAGTACACGGCGAGACCGGCCGGGAAACGGAAGCCGAAGAAGACGACCATCAGCGGCATGAACTGCATCATCTGATTCATCATCTTCTGCTGCGGATCCTGGTTGGCCGCTGGGTTCATCATCATGCGCTGTTGAATCCACTGCAAGCCACCCGCCAGCAGCGGAAGGATGAAGAGGCCGTTAAAGATCATGTGATGGGTCACCGGGTCGGTCACCGACCAGAAGTCGGGAAGGGCGAGGTTCCTGACCCACAAGAAGCCGGCGTGGACGCCCGGCTGGCGAAGCAGCGCGTACAGGGCATTGTAGAGGCCGATAAGGATAGGGAACTGAATCAGCGTCGGCAAGCATCCGGCGACGGGATTGGCGTTATTCTCCTTATAGAGACGCATGGTCTCTTCGTTCAGCTTAACCTTGTCATTGCCGTACTTTCGCTTCAGCTCCTGAAGCTGCGGCTGGAGCGCCTGCTGCGCCCGCTGGCTCTGCAGCTGCTTCATGGTCAGTGGCAGCAGCAAGACCTTGATAAAGATGGTGAAGGCGATGATGGCCAGGGCATAGCTGCCCCACAGGTAATGAGTAAACTGGTCCAGTCCCCACGTCATGGGGTCGATGACGTACTGGGTCCACAAGGCGCCCAAGGTCGAAATGGCCTCCTCTATTCGGTTTCCATCCGGCAAAACAAGTGGCCGGGGCCCGGCTTACCGTAGAGGATCGTAGCCACCCCGACTAAATGGATGACAGCGCAAGATGCGCCAGAGCGCTTTCGCCCCTCCTCGGACTATACCATACCTACTGATGGCCTGGAACGCGTACTCGGAGCAGGTGGGCTGGTACCGGCAGGACGGTGGGAGCAGCGGCGAGATGAAGCGCTGGTAGCCGCGTATTGCTAGGAGAACGAGCTGCCTCACGGCGCTGTCGCGTCGGCCGCGCTCCCCTCTCCGCTCTGCGAGCCCGCTAACGGCGCGCGCCGAATCAGTTGCTGCAACGCCGTCGCAAGCTCGGCGAAGCTCGCCGTCGCCGCCGGCCGCTGCGCTATGACGACAATGTCCATACCCGGCGCGAGCTGAGCAACCCGACTGCGCGCCAGTGCGCGCAGTCGTCGGCGGACCAGGTTGCGCTCGTGCGCCTTTCGCGCGACCCGCTTGCCGACGACGAAACCGAACCTCGTGACGTCGAGGCCGTTGGCCGCCCACTGCAGACGGAGCAGGGGATGTGCCAGGCGGCGACCGTCCCGCTGGACCCGTATGAAGTCGCCTCGGCTGCGGACGCGGTGCTCCTTGTCCACGCTGGCGACTCGCTCCTCCCTTGGGCTAGACCACCGTCAGCTTGTGCCGGCCCTTCAGCCGCCGCGCAGCCAAGATGTGCCTCCCTGCTCGCGTGGACATGCGCTTCAAGAAGCCGTGCTCGCGTCGGCGTGGGATGCGCTTCGGTTGCCAGGTTCTCTTCATCCGTCCGTGTTTCCAAGCTAGCTATAACGCCTCAGCCGACCAGTGTACGGCCTGCTGCCGCGGTCGGTCAAAGATTACACTATCGTTATGCGCCCACTGTTGGGGACCTGCTGCGTCGTGGTTCTGCTGCTAATGGCCGGATGCGCGCCAGGCGGGACCATTGTAGGCCCACGCGGATCGCCGCCGTCGCCCCAATTCTTGTTCACTCAGCGCTTCCCCGGCGACGACGGTCAACTCCTGGCCACCGTCGACCGCGAGGTCTATCCGCCCCACTACGCCGGGCTGTGGCACACGCACCCGGGCCCGGGAAGCCTGTGCGTCTTGCAGGGCGTCCTCCAGGTGGAGATACGCGAGCACGTGGGAGTAACGCTCAGCTCCGATCAGTGCTGGAGCGAGCTGCCGGGGTTGCCGCACCGGCCTGTTAATTCCGGCGAGGTGGCTGCCGTCGCACTCTTCTCTCTGCTGGCGCCCGCCGGCCAACCGCGCATCATCCCGGCCCCGTCACCGGCCCCGGGCTAGACCGGTGACTCGCACGCTTGCATTTGCGGCTGCTCATGGTTATTATTTGAGTGCCAACAACTTTCGATATGCGCAGAAACAATCAAGGAGGCGAGCTTGGAGCCATTGCCGGCGACGAAGCATGAGGCTACGCTCGTCCGAGACGTGTCAAGGCGGGAGCCGGTCCCGACGCCTCAGACCAAACGCACGGAAACGGCCGCGCGGGCCGCCATCGAGGGCCGGCGTCGCGGGCCCCTGGCGGTGTTGCCTTTCTTGGGACCGGCATTCATCGCTTGCGTGGCCTACATCGATCCTGGCAACTTCGCGACCAACATCGGTGGCGGCGCCCAGTTCGGCTACAACTTGCTCTGGGTCATCGTCCTGGCCAACCTTATGGCCATGTTGCTCCAGAGCATGTCCGCTAAGGTGGGCATCGCGACCGGGTTGAACTTGCCCGAGCTGTGCCGCCGGCACTTTCCCTTCCCGGTTGTGTTCGGCATGTGGGTCGTGGCTGAGGTCGGGGCCATGGCGACCGACCTGGCAGAGTTCTTGGGCGCCAGCATCGGCTTCAATATCCTGTTCCACATCCCTTTATTTGTCGCTGGTCTGCTCACCGGTGTTTGCACCTTTGCCATCCTCGGCCTGCAGCGCTATGGCTTCCGGCCATTGGAGGCGGTCATCGGGGTGTTGGTCGGGGTGATCGCGCTCAGCTACGTCCTGGAAACGGTGTTCGCCCGTCCCGATTGGGGGCAAATCGCCTACCACTCCGTCGTACCCTGGCTCAACGGCGATAGTACCCTCCTGGTAGTAGGCATCGTCGGCGCGACCGTGATGCCGCACGTCATCTACTTACACTCCAGCCTGACCCAGCGCCGCATCGTCGGCAGGAATCCCGCCGAGGCGCGGCGCATCTTTCGCTTCGAGATCGCGGACGTGGTGATGGCGATGGGGCTTGCCGGGCTGATCAATATGGCCATGCTGTTTATGGCGGCGAGCGTCTTCCACAACACCGGCCACAGCGACGTGGGCACGATAGAGCAGGCCTTCCAGACATTGACGCCGCTGCTGGGCGGCGCCAGTAGCGTCGTGTTCGGCATCTCGCTGCTGGCGTCCGGCCTCTCCTCCTCCGCGGTGGGCACGATGGCCGGCCAGATCATCATGCAAGGCTTCATCAACTTCACAGTTCCCATCTGGCTGCGCCGGCTGCTGACGATGCTGCCGGCGCTCATCGTGATCAAGATCGGGCTCGACTCCAGCCAGGTGCTCGTGGTGAGCCAGGTGGTGTTGAGCTTCGTCTTGCCGGTGCCGATCATTAGCCTGATCTTGCTCACGCGCCGCCGCGACGTGATGGGCGACTTGTTGGTGAACGGTCCGGTCGTTCGTGTCCTTTCAGTCGTCTGTGCTATGGTGATCGTGGCCCTCAATGTGATACTGCTCTACACGACCGTTGGTGGCGTGCTCCCCGGCGCGACAGTCGCCGGAAGCTAAGCTGGCGGCAGTTGTCTGGTGTAGTGAGGTGGTCGCTCCGGTGTTCAATCGACTGCTCCTTCCTCTGGACGGCTCGCGGCTGGCGGAAGCGGCGCTACCGGCGGCCGCGGGCATTGCCGCGGCCTTTGGCTCTACGATCGTGCTGCTACACGTGATCGAGCGTGGCGCCCCGGCCACTGTCCACGGCGAGCGTCATTTCACGGACAATGCCGCGGCCGACGCCTATCTGCGCGGCCTTGCCGGCGCATTGCAGGTGCGCGGCCTGACTGCCCGTGTCCACGTCCACGACGCGCCCGAGGGAAATGTCGCAGTCAGCATTGCCCAGCATAGCGATGAGGAGCAGACCGACCTGATCGTGCTCTGCACGCACGGTGGCGGCGGGGTGCGGGGACTGCTCTTCGGTAGCATCGCGCAGCAGGTCGTTCAGCGCGGGACGACGCCGGTGCTCCTGATCCGACCTCCGGCGGCTGGTTCCGCGCCGCCCGCTTTTGCGCCGCGGACGGTCCTGGTCCCCCTGGACGCCACGGCTGCGTCGGAAGTGGCGATCGCGCCGGCCGTGGAGCTGGCCAAGGCCTTTTCCGCCCGATTGCACCTGACGATGGTGGTGGCAACGCGCGCCACCGTGCGCGGCGACCAATCGCCACTGGCGACGCTCCTGCCCTCGGCGACGCGAGTGATGCTCGACCTCGAGCGCGAGCAGGCGGACGCTTATCTGCGCCAACAGGCGGACCGGCTGCGAGAGGCCGGGCTAGAGGTGGAAACAGAGGTGCGCCGAGGGGATACGCCCGACCAACTGGCCGGCGATGTGGCCGAGCACCAGGCCGGTCTCGTGGTGGTGGCGACGCACGGCCGCGCCGGGTTGCAGGCCATCTGGACCGGCAGCGTGGCGACGCGGCTGCTGTCTCGCACCACCGCGCCGGTGCTGTTGGTGCGCACGGTTGAGGGCTGATCTTGCCCACGATCGAGCGCGCGGCGAGGTTCGGGGTCCAGAAAACCGTCACCTTCCTCTGTTGGCCTCTCGCTGGTGCTATGCTTTCCGGGCGGGTCTGTCTGGCCCAGCGGAGGGAACGTCGTGCGAACCATTGAGACAACAGCGAACGTCTCGCCCAACGGTGAGCTTTCGGTGCGCGTGCCCAGCGACGTCGAACCTGGGCAGCACCGGGTCGTGATTGTCATTGGCGATCCCGCCGAAAGGAGTCGTCTCCAGCCCCGGCCGGATCTCCCCATCCTTGACCTAGGGCCTTGGCCGCCGGAACTTTCCTTGCAGCGGAGCGACATGTATGACGATGATGGCCGCTGACTCGGTATTCCTGGACACCAACGGGCTAGTCTTTGCGACCATTGCTTCTGCCCCATGGCACGAGGCGGCGGTGCGGGCCATCCGGCGCCTCGAAGGGGCCGGGCACGACCTCTGGATCAGCCGGCAGATCATTAGAGAGTACCTGGCGGTGCTCAGCCGGCCGCAAACGTTCGGCAAGCCGGTGTCGATCGCGGTACTGGTAGCCCAGATTCGGGTGTTTGAGCAGCGCTTCCGCGTGGCGGAGGAGAGCGCGGACGTCACCGCCAAGCTGCTTGATCTCTTGCAGGAGCTATCCATCGGCGGCAAACAGGTGCATGACGCTAATATCGTGGCCACGATGCAGGCCTACGGCATCGGCCGGTTGCTGACCCACAACGTCCGCGACTTCGCTCGTTTTGCGCCGCGCATCGAGGTGATCGATCTTGAGCAATCGCCCTGATGGCTGCACTTTACCTATCAGGCGGCGTTCAGATCGGCTGACGGCAGACTTTTGGCCGAGCGCATTCCATGCCAGGCGCAAGATCACCGCGGCTCCGTGAAAGCGCCCGTTACCGGCGAGCGGGATACCAGACCGTGAGTACCCGCCTGCCACACGACCACCCCGACGTAACCCACGAATGCCAGCGCGCTGATGACGAAGCTCACCGGCAGGGGAAGATAGAAGGCGACGGTGAGCCCCACCCAGGTGAACAGCACTGAAATCGCGGCGGCGAGGAATAGCGCGCGGAAGGGACGGCGCTCGAGCCGCTGGGCGATGGCGGCGGGGGTGATGAGCAGGGCGAAGACCATCAGGGCGCCCAGCGCCGGTACGGCCTCCGCCACGGCGATGCCCACCAGGACGAGGAAGCCAACGCCGAGCGCCCGCACGGGCACGCCGCGCGCCGCGGCGACGTCAGGATCGATCGAGGCGAAGAGCAAGGGCCGGGCCAACGCTAGGACCAGAGGGATCGCCACGACGGCGGCCAGCACCGACATATGGACTTGGGGCACTGAGAGGCCAAAGATGGAGCCGAAGAGCACGTTGACGCCGATCGTGCCGTTGGACGCGCTGGACCGTGACGTGATGAGGCTGAGGAACAGCACGCCTAGGCCGAGCACCCAGGCCAGGAGCGTCCCCACCGCCTCGTCGCGCGCCCGCGCTCGTGTCCCCAGCACGCCCATGCCCAGTCCGGCGAGCGCGGTCAGGCCGAACAGCCCGAGCAAGGGATTGAGGCCGGCGACGAGCGCGCCCAACGATCCGGCAAACGCCACGTGCGAGAGGGCGTCGCCGGCGAAGGCCAGGTGGCGCAGCACGACGAAGTAGCCCACGAGGCCCGCCACGACCGCCGTGACCGTTCCGGCGACGAAAGCGGAGCGCATGAAATCCAGCTGGAGCATCGTTTGCGCGTCGGCGACCAGATTGGGCGAGAACGGTATCAACGTCGACAGCAGCGGCGAGCCGATCACGCCGGACCCCCAGCCAGCCTTCCCTGGGCGCCACCGCCTTGGCGACCTTGCGTCAATGGCAGCAAGCGGACGAGGACGTAGGTTCCGAAAGCGAAGCTGCTGATGAAGAAGCCCACGGGATACGGCGTGAAGTAGGCAACGGCGAGGCCGAGCCAGGTGAACAGCAGCGCCAGGAGGATTGACAGGGCGAGCGCGGCAGCGGGTCGCGCCGTGAGTCGTTGGGCGACGGCGGCCGGGGTGACGAGCAGCGAGAAGATGAGCAGCACGCCAACCACCTGGACCGCCTCGGCGACGGCGAGCGCGAGGATGACCAGAAAGAGATAGGAAAGGGCGCCTACTGGTACGCCGCGCGACTCGGCGACCGCCGGGTCGATCGAAGCGAAGAGCAGCGGCCGGCCAATGACGATCAACGCGGCCACCGTGACGAGTGTCGTCGCGGCGACCGCGCGCACGTCATCGTCGGCGATGCCGAGCACGGCGCCGAAGAGGACGGCGTAGATCGCCGCCGCGTAGTGCGCGTAGAGTTGCTCGAAGAGCAGGCCCAGGCCAAGGAAGAAGGTATGGACCGTGGCCACCGCCACGGTCGCGCTGCCCGACGTTGCCGACCGTCCTACGGTGAGCAGGCCGAAGCCGAACGCAGCCGCGGTGCTGAACACCACCAGGCCGAGCAGCGGCGAGGCGCCGACCACCGCCGCCCCGGCGGCTCCCGCGAACCCCACGTTGGCCAGCGTGTGGCCGGCGAAGCTCTGGCGGCGCAGCACCATGTAGTAGCCGGCGGCGCCGGCGACGATCGCGATGAGTGTCCCGGCCAGGTAGGCGTTCTGCATGAAATGGAACGCCAAGAGCTGCTGCAAGTCGTGGAGGAGGTTCCAGGACAGGTGGACCTGCCCGGCGGCGGTATCAGCCGGGGTGGGCGCCATGGCTCACGTCCCCTTCCGGCTGGCCGACGACGACGATCCGCCCATCCTTGGCGCGCAGCACCTCGACGGGGGCGTCGTAGAGGCGCGACAGCGTCGCCGACGTCATCACCGCCTCGGGGGCGCCGGCAGCGGTCTGCCCGCGGGCGACGTAGAGCACTCGATCCAAGTAGGGGAGGATCGGATTGACGTCGTGCGCCACCAGCAGCACGGTGATGCCATAGGCGCGGCTGACCCGCCGGATCAAGGCGGCAACCGACTGTTGATGCTGCAAGTCAAGGCTCTCGAACGGCTCGTCGAGAAGGAGCAGACGCGGCCGGCTGATCAGCGCCTGGGCGATCAGCACGCGTTGCTGCTCACCACCGGAGAGCTCGCCGATCGGGCGATTGGCGTAGTCGGTCGCGCCGACCAGGTCGAGCGCCTCCTGTACCCGCCGATCTTCCTCGCGGACTTGCTCGCCGCCTCCGAAGAGTCGCCGGAGCAGGGGGATCGGCACTCCCCAGCGGGCGCCGTCCAAACCGAGGCGCACCAGGTCGCGCGCTCGGATGCGCACGTCGGTATCGAAGTTGCGACGCTGGGGCAGATAGCCGACCGCGGCGTTGCCGCGGCGCGCCGGCTCTCCCAGGACGGCGAGCTCGCCCTCGTGCAAGGGAAGAACGCCCAGAATAGTCTTCAGCAGCGTCGACTTGCCCGCGCCGTTCGGTCCCAGTATGGCGATGAACTGGCCGGCGTACACGGTGAGGTCGAGGCCGCTCCAAATCGTGCGCCCGCCCAGTTGCACACCCGCGGCGGTGAAGCGGAGAACCTCCTCACGTTGCGTCGCTACGTCTGTGGCGCTGGAGTTGCCGAACCCATGTACTAACCGACCGCGGATCGTCATGCTCAATGTCCTGTCGCCTTGGCCAGCGCCTGCTGCAGCGTCTGCAACTGGGCATCCTGCCAATCCTGGAAGCTCGCGGTCGCCGGGTCGAGCGTCTCCGTGATGTCGACGATGGGGATGCCGGCGGACTGCGCCTTTTGCTTGAGCGCGGTGGTGTCCGGCGTTTCATTCTGTTTGTTATTAACGAACACCTTGATCTGGTGCTGGGCGATTTGTTGGTCAAACGTCGCCCTGTCGGCCGCCGTCGGCTCGTTGCCGTCGCTGATGGCCTGCATGAAGCCCGGCGGCGTGATCAGGTGCAGCCCCAACGCGTCGGCCTGGTAGAAGAAGATGCTCTCGGTGGCGCTGACCGGCGTGCCGGCGTAGCGCTGCTTGATCGTGCCGACGAGGTCGTGGTACGTCTGGAGGCCCAGCGTGTTGGCCTGAGTTTGCTGCTGATCAAAGTACGATGCATCGGCGGGATCCAGGGCCTGGTAATCCGCCGTGATCCGGGCGATCACCTTGGCCACGTAGTCGGGGCTGTACCAAAGGTGTGGGTTGTCGCCGTCTTTCTTGCCGACCAGGTCGCCGATAGTCAGCACTTTGCGACCGGCCACGGGGTTGGCGGCCAGAAGCTTCGGCGCCCAGGGGTCGTAGCCGGCCCCATTGACGATCACGTAGCGAGCGCTGGCGATCAGCCGGGCGTCGGTAGGCTTGGGCTCGTAGGCGTGCGGGTCCGTATCCGGATTGGTGATGATGCTCGTGACCTGGACGTGGTCGCCGCCGAGCTGGCCGGCCAGGCTTCCCCAGAAATTCTCCGCGGCGACGACCTGCAGCTTAGGGCCGGCCGTTGCACCTGGGGTTGCTGTGGAAGTGGCTGCAGCGTTGGCGGATACTGCCGTGCTGGATGCCGTTGAGGAGGTTACGGTGCTCGCGCCGCCAGGTGCGCTGCTACCACCTGCCGCCGGCGACGTAGCGCCCGACCCGCAAGCCGCGAGCGTCAGCGCCAAAAGCATCAGCGTCAGCAGGCGTCGCCAGGTTCGGCCGAGCGACACGGCCGCGCTCTTCGGTCGCGGTCGCCAAACGCGGATGCTCGCTGCCGTGGGTCGAATGTCGGGCACGGGCGCTTCTCCAGGCCACCTGAATGACGAGCGAGACCGGCAAATGATATTTTGTCTCAACAACGCATCAGCCTACCAGCGGCCGAGAGTCCTGTCAACGATACCGTGTATCAAAGATGAGGGTGGTACTAGAGCGGTGGATTGGGCGTTGCTCCTGTCCCACGCCGGACCAGAGTGGTAGCATAGGGAGGGGCCAGCCTATTTCAGTCGAGGGCTAACAGGCCCAATCGGGAGGACTTTCAGGTCGTGATGGTCACGGCGGCGGCGGTCCGTCTCGCCTTCGAACAGGCTGGGTTGCGCAACACCCGGCCGCGACGGTTGATCGCCGAGCAGTTGGCGGAACTGGCGACGGACGGGCAGAATTTTTCCTCCGATGACCTGTGGCGCACGTTGCAGTCGGTCGATCCCGGCCTCGGTCGAGCGACCGTCTTCCGCGCCGTCGATATCCTGCTCGCGCGGGGCGTCCTCGACCGAGTCGACTTTGCCGACAATACCCACCGCTACCGCGTCTGTGGGGCCGAGCACCATCACCACCTGACGTGTACCCAGTGCCACCGCGTCGTCGAGGTCGAGGCCTGCCTGCCCGGGGACGCCTTCAGCTCGATTGCGAACCAGACCGGCTTCGACCTGGAGGGACACTCCATCGAGTTGTTTGGCCGTTGCCACGATTGCAAGGAGACCGCGGCCTCGGCCTAGGGGCGCCGACTACCCCGCTGCCAGGTAGCTCGCGTCGACGTAGCCTTGGGCCTGACTGGGTCCGGTCACCTGTGCCCAGCCGCTGCTCACCCCGATGACCCGCACTCGCTCACCCTTGTTGAGGTAACCGATGACCGGGCTGTCGACCGACGGGCCGGAGTGCATCCGCAGGCCGAGCGCCGCGACGGTGACCGTCTGGCCGGCGGTGAAGGTGCTTGAGCTGTGCTCGGGTGACGGCGATGCCGAGGCCTTCGACGACGGGGCTTCGGCCACATTGCCGCTTGCGGTCGGCGTGGGAGTTGGAGTCGGTGACGGTGGCGGCACGGCAGTGGGCGTGGGGCTGGCAGCGGCGGTCGTCGCTGCCGCGCTTGCCCCGGGCGGCAGGGGCAGCCAGCCCATCTGGGTGAGCTCGTCGTCACCCAGCAGCCCCAGCTCCACTTCGTAGGGTGTCCCGGCAAACTCGGGGTGATACTCAAACCGGGCGCGCTGGAAGTATTGGATCGTGGTCGGTCCGTGTGGTCCGGCGACGCGCAGCTCCTCCGACGTCGGATAGCCGAAGGTCGCAATCTTCCCGTGGGAACTAAAGTAGCGCAGAAAGCCGAAGCTCACGGAATGGCGCGTTTCCGGGAAGTACTCGTGTTGGGCGGTCGAGGCGGATGGGCCGGCCGGCGGGAAGGGCCGCTGATCGGTCGTGAGCTGATCGCCAAGGAGCGTGAGCTGAACACGTTGCCCAGTCGGCAGCTCGGGATGATACTCGAAGCGGGCGCGCTGGAAATACTGAACGGTCATGCCGCCTTGCTGTATCTGCTCGGTGCGCGGATAGCCGAAGATGTCGACGCCGCCATCGTCGCGGAAGAACTGCAGGAACGGGTCGCCAACGTTGTGGCCGATCTGAGCAAAATAGCTATTGCTGCCGGCTACGTCCCGTGGCGCTGCCGGCAGTGTGGGCAGGTCACCACCAATTTGTAGCCGCAACCACAGCTCGTCACCGAAGGTCGTGCCGTCGCCGCCGACCAGGCGAAACACATCCCGCTCCATCGAATTGGGCGATCCGGTTGGGGCGCGCAGCGTCGCGCTGACGTAGGCGCTCCCCCCCCGCTCGACCTGATCGACGGAAGCGGTACTCAGGACCATGATTTGGCTCGACCCCTGCATGACGAGGTGTGTCCCAGCGGGCCACGGCCGGGCGCCCGAATTGCGAAGCTGCCAGGATTTTGTGAACGTCTGTCCGCCGTAGACGGAGCCTCCGTCGGGCAGGGTGAGGTCTTGGACGAACTTGGCGTCGAGCGGTCGGGCTTCGGCGCCACCGACCGGCGGCGTGGCCCCCGGTGAGACGGACGCGGGAGCGTTGGCGATGTTGACGATCGTGGGCGCCCTCGTTACGGCGGCGCCGGCATTGCCCGATGTATACGCGCTGTCCTCCACCGGGACGCCGCCATTGGCCGCGACGTCGGCGAAGTGGACCGGAATCGACTGGCTGAACCAATTCAGCGGCAACGTCTTCTCCACCATGAAGTGCAGGTGCGGGCCCGTACCGAAGCCGGTGTCGCCGCTGTAGCCAATGGGCCGCCCCTGGCCGACCTGGTCGCCCACCTTGACGAGCGCGCCGTGGAACATCAGGTGCAGGTAGAGTCCACTGGTGCCGTCGCCGTGATCGATGACGACGTAGTTGGCTTTGCTGACATCGTCCTTCCAATCTGTCCCACCGACGTTGCTGTCCTGGAACACATAGCGGACGACGCCGGCCCGCGCCGCCAAAATGACGCTGCCGACCGGCATGGCGAAATCCCAAGCGTAGGCCTGCACGCCCTGGTGGCTGAACTTGCCAAAGTTTCCCTGTACGCAGGTAAAGGTTTCGCCGCGCGGCCAGGGCAGGACATACGGCGACGGCGTCGTCGGTGTGGGGCTGGGTGTGGGAACGACCGACGCGGTGGAGACCGGTGAGGCCGAAGGGCCTGGTGTTGCCGGCGACGCGGCGGCGCCCGCTGTTGCGCCGCGGCCGAACGGCCCGAAAGGAACGACGGCCAGCCAAAGGAGCGAAACGAGGAGGACGTGCCAGGAGCGCGGCCGATGCCGCCGCGACGGGATAGCAAGCCGAGTATCCATTGCGCCGCAGCGTAGCACCGCCTCCTCGTACCGGCTCCTGACGGCCAGGCACATGCCCCGAAGGTCCTACTGGCTACGGTGACAGCCCGGCGCTGCGCAGGTACGCTGTGGCCCTCGAAGGCCGCTGGAGGGACAAGGGCGCGAGAGGCGACCCACGACACGCCAACCTCCCATTGGTCCGCCGGTTCATCTGCGACATGATTGCAATAGCGGTTAATCGCAATTGCATGCTACTGTCTGTTGGCACACCGCCTGGCCAAGGCGGCTGTACCTCAGCTATGGCTGTTCGGGCTAGTGAAGGAGACCGGTCGTGGCATCGATTGCGCTTGCGCTTACCCAGCACTTCGACGCGAGCGAACGGCGGCGGCTAGCCTGGCTATACGGCGGAGTCGTTCTGTTGCATGTTGTAGGTTGGGGGGCGATGCTCCTCTACGTGGCGCCGCGCTATCCTGTGATGCTCGGACTGGCGGGGTTAGCCTACACCTTTGGGCTGCGCCACGCCTTTGACGCCGACCACATCTCCGCGATCGATAACACGACGCGAAAGCTGCTCCAGGAAGGCAAGAAGCCGGTAGGAATCGGCTTCTTCTTTTCGCTGGGGCACTCCACGGTCGTTTTCCTCATCGCGCTCGCGCTTGGTCTGGCCGTGCAAGCCGTTATCAATGGTGTCATCGGCAATGGCGGCGAGGGCGGAGCCTTGAAGGCCACCGGGGCCCTCATCGGCACGTCGGTATCCGGCGCCTTCCTCCTGCTGATCGGCTTCCTCAACCTGCTGATTCTGCGCGACATCGTCGACGTCTACCGCCGCATGAAACGTGGGACCTACGACCGCGGTCAGCTCGAACACCATCTCACGGCGGGCGGCTTCATGACTCGGATATTCGGACGGCTCTTCAAGCTCATCTCCTCGAGCTGGCAAATGTATTTCGTCGGCTTCCTGTTCGGACTCGGATTCGATACGGCCAGTGAGGTGTCCCTGCTGGCTATCTCTGCCGGGGCGGCGGCCAAGCACCTGCCCATCATCGCCGTGCTGGCGCTCCCAATCATTTTTGCTGCCGGCATGTCCTTGATGGACACGACGGATGGCGCTTTCATGGCCAAGGCCTACTCCTGGGCCTTCTCCAACCCCATCCGCAAGGTGTTCTACAACATGACGGTGACGGGCCTCTCTGTCTTCGTGGCGCTGTTCGTCGGCATGGTAGAAGTGCTGCAGATCGTGAGCGGCCAGCTCAACTGGAGCGGAATGTTCTGGGATGGCCTCAATAACCTCGACTTCAACAAGATGGGCTTCATCATCGTCGCCGCGTTTGTCGTAACCTGGCTCGCGGCATTCACGATCTGGAAGTTGCGCCGGATCGAGGAGCGCTGGGGCGCCCTGGTGAGTACGGAATAGGCGGGGGGCGGCATACATGCGCGAGCACACGGCGCCATTGGCGCCGGGCATGCGGCAGACGCTGCCGCGGCGTCTGGTCTGGGAGGCGCTGAGCCGCCTTGGTCCGCACTGCACGGCCGAAGAGATCGCCGGCGATCTGGACGATCGGCAGCTTCAGCTCCCGCGTAGCTCGGTCTACCGGGCGCTGGACGCCCTCACCGCGTCCGGAGCAGTCCGTGTCGCCCACTTTGGCGGCGGCGCCGCTCGCTACGAGCTAGCCGGCGAAGCACATCGACACTCAATGTGCCACGCCATCTGTCAGGTCTGCCACGGCGTTCTCCATTTGGAAGACTCCTTGGTCCGGGACTTGGAAGCCCACCTGGAGCACGACCACCACTTCACGTCGACGCAGACCGAAGTGGTCGTCGTCGGTGTGTGCGCACACTGCGCCCAGGCCGGATCACACGAAACGCAGGAGCGCCGCGTACTCGAGCACATCCACTACTAACGCGCTACCGAATGCCGCGAGAGGTTGACGCCGCGGCTACGAGGTCTTGAGCCGGCCGCGAAGTAGCCGGAGCCAATCCTCCATGCCGGCGCCGCTGCGAGCGGACACCTCCAACACGGGCAGGCCCGGGTGGACCGCTTGAAGGCTCGCCGATGCGGCCGCGCGGTCGAAGCCAGGCTCCTGAAATGCTTCCTCTACTCGATTGCTGTGGTGCGGCTCGGCCATGGCCGCCCGTGGGAGGGCAGAAACCGAGCTACAATCGGCCTTGCGCGAGGCTGGTCTTGGCCGTTTGGTGGGGATCCTGGTTTCGCCTTTCCGGCGATTGGGCCGGCAAGGCCGTGCGCGATAGAGCTGTTGAAGGAACGCAAGCGTATGCCCGTCAATGCCGAAGCTGACCCGACGCCCATGGCGTCGGCGCCGATGAGGTACGGGCCTGACGGCAGCGTGGACTGGGGCAACATGTGGGAAAGCTTCTGCGCGTTGGCGCAGGAGGGCGGGCCGCCTCATCGCGGCACGTTGCTGCGCGCTCCACAGGACGCCGACACGGAGAGTCCGGCCTATCGCTTTGCCGTCGCCGAGATCGCCCGAGGGATCCGTTTGGTCAGTGGCCTGCAGGCGACGCCCGCCTCGGCGGGCTGGCTGGCCCTCGCGTGCGCCTCCACCGACATGGCGCGCTGGCTCGCCGATGCCATTGAGGTAGAGCTGGTAGAGGCGCGGGCCGTCGATTGCACGCTGTATGTGCCTGTCGGAGAGTGGCAGGACATCAAGCAGCAGATCAAGAACGTCATTACCGTGGTGGCCAAGACCGCCCACTTTTGGTCCGATCATCTGCTGATTTCCAGCGACGGACAGCGGGTCGCCACCAGCTACACCAGGTATGGCCGGGAGGCCATCCCGCGGGTTCACACGCAGCCGGTCGTACTAGACGTGGGGGAGGACACAGGTTCTCTGGTTATCTACACGAATGCCGACCTCCGCGGCAAGGAGATTGAGCTCAGCCCCAAGGGCGATGATGCAGCTCGGAAGCACACGGACGTGGCGGAACGGCGCTTCAGCGGCCGCTCCATCTTTGCCGCCGTCTACCTTCCGATGCCCGCCGGCGTGTACACGATTTGGGAGGACTACGCGACCCCGATCGGCGAGGTGAGCATCGTAGCGGGGGAGATCACCCAACTGGATTGGCGGAGCTAGGGGCCGCCACTGACTGGGACGCCACTCAGTCGCGAGCACCTCCTGCTGAGTCGGGTTCCAGATACATTTGTCCGGCGTCGTCGTTGAGGACGAACGACTGGGCGACGATCGTCACCTCCTGGCAAGCGATCTGCCCCATAGTCATGGCGTTTGGAGCATCTTCTGCACGGCGCTCTGGTCCAGTGGCTCCGGGATGGCCATCCCTTCGCCGCCGAGGGACGTAACCGGTTGCCCGGCGATGCGCAGCGTCACCTGCCGGACAGCGGGAAACTGCGTCGCGGTGGAGACCACCTGGGCCAGGAAGAGAGGGATGGCCGGGCTGCCCTGGATATTCTCCGCTTGGCTCGATAGGTCGATCAGGACGTTGGGTCCGGCAAGATTGACGTCGAGCAAGCGCGTTCCCTTGGGGACCTGCGTGAAGTGGCCGGAATCCTTCGGTCCGGCCAGCAACGAATTGATGCTCTCGCGCAGTGGCGCGGTCGAGGAGACTTCGCGTTGCTCTTTGACGAGCTGATTACCTTGGGTGAAATAGGCGTACACGGTCACAGTCGATGCGACTGCTGCCGTTGTCGCTGCCGCGCGCGACGATGCGCTGGTCGCCCGCGCAGTGGTCAGCGCGGGCGACGTTGAGCCGACCGCGCCTGCTCCCAGGCTGGCCGGTGCTGCTACCGTACCCGCCTTTACCGGCGTCCGTCCCGCCGCGCTGCTGGCTTGCTCGACGTCGCCAGCGTTGCTGGAGGAGCCGGCGGCCGTGGCGGGGCCGGCTGTCGCGACCGGCTGAAGCAAAGCAACGGAGGTATTCGTATTGGTAACCATCTGACCGATCGCTCGAGGCCCGCAGGCGACGAGCATGGCGGCCAAAATGATAAGCCGAGCCAACACTTGGAGTGGTATGCGACGGCTCAAGCGTTTCATTGCTGCGCACCACCCGGCGCTCCGGCCGGGCCGACCACGTTGGCGTCCACGTAGGCTATGCCTCCTGTTGCCCACACGCGGACCAGGTACCGGTTGGTCTGGGCCGGTGCGAGCACTTCCATCGGCGTGAACTGCGCCGCCACCCCAAGCTCCAGCGCGCGGCGGTCGACGCCCGACCAGAGTGAGGTCCTGGCGAAGTTCTCCACCCAGAATGGCCGGAAGACCGTCGCGCCATCTGGGATCTGCAGCGTCCGTCCCGCGACAATGGCGCT
Source organism: uncultured Chloroflexota bacterium (assembly GCA_937967325.1). Classification (GTDB taxonomy): domain Bacteria; phylum Chloroflexota; class UBA4733; order UBA4733; family UBA4733; genus UBA4733. The sequence continues at coordinate 50,406 of CALBSQ010000305.1, read as the reverse complement.
CGGATCGGCGATCCCGTTCGCCTGGGCGATCGCCAGGACCCGTACTCCGAAGGCGGTGGCGATGCTCGAGAGCGTGTCACCCGGCTTGATGAGGTACGGCGTCGTATCAGCAGTCGCGTCGCTGCTCCCCGACTTCTGACCCCGCTGACCGGTGGCCGGTGGACCGCTCGGCCCGACGGCTGCGGCGGCGACATATGCGGCGCCGCCGGTCGCCGGATTGCGTACGAAGAGGCGTGGGCCGTCTTGCGGGGCCAACACCAGCAGCGGCGACCACTGTGCCAGCGTGCCAAACGTGGCAGAGGGATCAGCCGGTCCGGAATAGAGTGGAGTGGCCCGGGTCGCCTCAACCCAGTACGACGTGAATAGGGGAACCGGCACGGAGACGACGATCCACAGTGGTGTGCCAAACGGATGGCCGTCGGGCGTGGTCAGGCGCCAGCTCCCAGTGTACGTCCCCGGCGCACTCGGCGCCGTGACGGACGCGCTGAGGTCCACCGTCTCGCCGGGCGCCACAGCCGGCAGGGCGACGCTTTGCGCCGACTGGACGCTGGCGCCGGGTTGTAACGTCAGGCTGAAGGTGTCGTTCCAGGCGACGGCTCCGCTATTCGTCACCGCCCACGTCTTGGTCAGCGACTGCCCCGGAGAGACGACGCTGTGGTCGGGGTAGGTCACGTCGCCGGCGTAGCGCTCGTTCGGAACCAGTGCAGCCGGCAGTGGCGCCGGCGTGGCGTCGGGTCGAAACGTCGCTCCGGGTTGGGCTCCGAAGAATTGCGTCAGCCCGCTCACAATGCCCTGGGCGATTGTCTGCTGATAGCTGGGCGTGATCAGCTTCTGGAGCTCCGGCGGATTGGTCATAAAGCCGGTCTCGATGAGGATGGCGGGCATCTCCGAGTAGCCCAGCACGTAGAAGTCGGCGCTCTGGACACCGCGGTCCACCTCGCCGGTGGCTTGTACGACGCCCGCCTGGATGTCTCTTGCCAGGTTGCGGCTCTCCGCCACCAGATCGGCCGATCGCGTGTGCCCATCCGCGTAGCCACCGCTTGGCCCGTAGAAGGTGATGGAGCCGCTGAAGCTCGGGTCGCCCAGCGTGTTGGCGGCAATGGTGATGAAGGCGTCGGCACCGGCCTGGTTGGCGAGCGCGCTTCGCGCTTTCAGGCTGACTGTCACGTCGCTGCTACGCGTGTACACGACGCGGGCGCCGGCCTGGGTAAGCAGCGCGCCGACATCAAGGGTCGTGGCCAGGTTGAGATCCTTTTCCTCGACGCTCCCGACGATGCCGCCCGAGCTACTGCCGCCTTCCTCCGGGTTCAGCACGATGGTCCGCCCGGCCAGGGCGCCGGCGGCGCGGGCCGGTGATGGTGCGCAAAGCAGGCACAGGCACACGAACGCCAGGGCCCATGGCGCAGCGTGCCACGTTGCCGCCTCGCCTAACCTTCGATACTGCATCTGCCCACAATCCTCCGGCGCTCTTGTACGCACTCCGTCAATGATCGTAACGAGCAGCGGTGTGGCCGGTTAGGTGGCGGTGGGAGAAAAGTCCCCGTCGCTACCGTCCGTGCGTCCAGCCGGTTATCGACGCCACGTCGATCGCACCGAGGCGCCGCGATCGCCCATGGCGCGTGCGCTATGCTCATGTTGGTTCCGCCGAGCTCGCCGCGGGAAATATCTGGCCCGCGTGGCCTTTCCCAGGAGCCGGTGTGGGGAACGTCACGGAGAGATGGGCCTGTGTCGTGTAGTGTCGAGCCGGCCGCGACGGCCATGCATGCCTCCGAGCATTAGGTGACGGCGAAGAGTGTGGCTACGCGATTACTCATTCGAGCTTGGCTTGTCGTCGCGATGGCAGGATTGGTGCTCGCCGGATGCGGCTCACCCGCACCAGGCGCCGGTGCGCTGGTGCTTGGCGCCGTCTACCCGCTCACAGGGCCGCAAGCCGCCGGCGGCGTCGACGAGTTTGCCGGCGTCCGGACTGCCGTGGCGCTGACCAATGCGGCTGGTGGCGTTCAGGGCCGGCGCGTCTCACTACGGCCCATCGACGCGCCGACCGCGCCCACGGGCGTCGCCGCCGTCGATGAGCTGGTGCGGCGCCAACACGTGCCGGCGGTGCTGGGCAGCTACAGCAGCGTGGTGTCGGTAGCTGCCAGCGCCGAGGCGAACAAGCTGCGCGCGGTCTGGTGGGAAACCGGCGCTGTTGCCGATGACGTGACAGCGCGACATTTGCCGTACGTCTTTCGCACCGTGGCGGCCGGCAGCAACCTGGGACGGATGTCCGCCCGCTTCACGCACGATGTGCTCCTCCCCGCCTGGCGCCTGTCGCCCGATCAAGCGCGTGTCGCGGTGGTCTACGAAGGGGATGTCTATGGCGCCTCGGTTGCGGCGGGCGCGCTGGCGGAAGCGCAGGCCGATGGCATGCCGGTCGTGGCGCAGATCCGCTACGACGCTGGGAACGTCGATCCGGCGGCGATTGCCGGGCAGCTCGCGGCGACTCATCCCGACTTCCTGTGGGATGCGAGCTACCTGAGTGACGGCATCGCCATCTGGAGAGCTATCGTCGGCTCCGGCTTGCGGTTGAAAGGGGCGATCGGCACGAGCTCGGCGTTCTGCATGCCGGAGTTCGGCCAGCAGCTGGGTCCGCTGGCGACCGGCGTGTTTGCGTCGGACAAGGCCGACGCCACGATCAATCGCGCCGCGCTTGCGCCTGCGACAAGAGTGGTACTTGACCGGGCACGGACGCTCTATGTCCAGCAGGAGCACCGGGACATGAGTATCTCCGCGATCGCCGGCTTCGTCGGCGCCTGGAGCTTGTTGCACGACGTGCTGCCGCGCGTCCACTCCTTTACCCCCGACGCCATACGCTCGGCGGCCCTGGCAGTGGACCTGCCCGACGGCAGCGAGGTGAACGGCGCCGGCTTGAAGTTCGCGCCGGCCGCCGCGTCCGATGCCGGCCAGAACGAGCGTGCCGCCAACGTGGTCTGGCAGTGGCAGCCAGGCGGACAGGTTGTGGTGTATCCGCGTCCCTACCAGACGACCGAGTCGCTCATGCTGACGGTGCCGTTGCGACCGGCCACGACGGCGCCCGGCTCAGCGAGGAGCTAGTCAGGTGGCGGACCTCGAACCACGACGCGGCCGTGACGGTCTGGCCATAGACCACGCCGGGCCGGTCACCGCTCTGGCTGGACCGGTCGCGATGCGTCCGAAGGATTGCTTGCCTCCGCTTGGGGTCGCACTATTGACCGGACTTGCCATCCTGGTATCGCTCTGGCGTGACGCTGCTGCTGGGCGCTGGCCAGGGCGCGCCGGCCCAATTACACTTGTCGGCTACGCTGCGCTGCTCCTCGTGGCCGTGGCGGCATGCCGGTCCATGCGGATTGGGATCGGCGAGCTCGGCCTAGGGCACGATCGCCTGGGACCGCGACTAGGTGGGGGCGCCGCGCTCGCGCTCGCCCTCACTGGACCGGCGCTGATCCATGGCGTGAGCACGCCGCTAGCGCTGGCGGCCGTACTCGCGGCCGCCAGCGTGGCCGTCACCGAGGAGGTGCTTTTTCGCGGCGTCCTCTTCGTTTTGGTGCGCTCAACATTCGGCGTCGTGCCAGCCGTGGTCGTTTCCGGCACAGCCTTCGCGGCGGCCCACGCCGCCATCTATCCGATCTCCTTGCTCTTGCTCGGGCTGGTCGTGGGATTGTTACTCGGGACGTGGCGAGCAATGGTCAACGACCTTGTCGGGCCCATCCTGGCGCATACGGTCGCGGACGCCGTTGCCGGCGCGGTGCTGGCCGGCGGGTAGGGCGTGATCGCCGCGCGGAGCCGGACCTGGCGGATCACCGACCATCGGCCAGGAGGCGCCGATGCAGCGGCTCAGCCAGCCAGAGTGAGTCCTATGGGGTACTATTGACGGTGGCGATGTGAGGGCGCCACAGGGAGTGGCAATGTTCCGCCTGGTGCTCCTTGCCCTGGTCGCGGTTTCCTTGATGGCACGACCGAACGTCGTTGCCCGCCCCGCCGGTGTTCTGCCCCTCCAGGCGCAGGCCGATAGCTTCGATCAAGAGGATTTCGCCGGACTCGTCGTCCTCCACGTCCACAGCGACGGCCACCTGCACGTCCACATTCATCTCTTTGGCACGCACGAATTCTTTCTTCCCTTCACAACGGCGACGGACGTCGTCGAGGCCACCCTTCCCCTGCCTGAGCCCGTATCGATTGCCGGCCTCCTGCCGGCGCCGAATGGTCGACATGCCTTGTCGCGCGCGGAGGCGTTGAGCGGTAGCGATACGTCGGCCCTCATCATGGCCGGAATCGCCAGCCTGGTCGTCCTCGCCGCCCTTCCGATGCGGGTGCCTGGCCTCATGGCTGGGCGCGCCGTGGCGCTCGTCCCCTTGGACCCACCGCCTCGAGTCGGGTAGCGGCAGCCCCGTGCCTGGGTCAGTGCGGCCAATGGTCGAGCGTCATGTCCAGGGCTTGAGCGAATTGTTCCCTTCTTCATCGCTCCGATGGCGTGGCGAAGCGCCCTGGGCGACACGGCCTAAACAAGGCGGCCGCGCGTGGCTGAAACGGAGCCGGGGAGCCGGACGCGGACCACCGCCCCGGCGCCCCATCACCGAACCACTGGCGCGAATCGAAGGCGTATGACGTGTCGGTTTTTGCTGAGGTAACGTCATAGAAAGGAATTCTCATGCGAACTCTGCGCATCCTGCCAATAGTGGCGGGATTTCTCGTGTCGCTGCTGGTCGTGCCGGTCGCGCTCGCGCACGCCCATTATGTGTCATCCAATCCGGCGACCGGAGCCCACCTGGCCGCCGCGCCGTCGAGCGTAACGATCACCTTCGACGACGCCCTTGATCCGAACGCCACGATCATTGCCGTCCTAGGTCCACAGGGCCAAAGCGTCAATGGCGGCAAAACGCTCGTCACTGTTGAGGCGCCCAAGGTGGCGTCGGTCCCCATCAGTTCCGGCGGCAGCGGTACCTACACGGTAAAGTGGCATTCCGTGGCTGACGACGACAAGGGCGTCGTGGAGGGAACCTTCACCTTTAGCGTCGGCGCCGCTGCGGCTGCCAGCGTACCGACCCCCGCACCAGCCGCGAGCTCCTCCGCGTCTACGGCGTCCGGCGCGGCCGTGGCGCAGCCGCGGCTGCCGACGTCCGGTGGCGGGGGCATGGCGAATACCGCTGCAGATGTCCAGGCCGGTTTGGCCCTGGTCGCGGCATTAGTTGTCGCCATTGCCATCGCCTTCGGACTGGCGCGTCCTCAGCTGCAGGACTAACCGCGCCGACGATTGGGGGCGCGTACTGCTTGACGCTCCACGCGCCCCTGATCCCCTCTGGTACGATCCAAAGTGACCCGCGAAAGAGGCGACGCCATGGCCGTTGTTCGTCCCGGAATCTCCAGGCATCGGGCTGCCGTCCTTTGCGTCTGCCTGGCCATGATCTGGCTCGCACTGCATCCGGCCGAAGCGCTGGCGCATGCCTACGCCGACAAGTCCGATCCCCAGCCGGGCGCCGTGCTGGCGACACCCCCGCAACGAGTCGATATTTGGTTTACTGAACACCTTACTCCCGGGGTGTCGACGATCCAGGTCTTCAATGGCGAGCGGCAACGGGTCGACCAGGGCGACACGAAGGTCGACCCTGGCAACACACTGCATATGGGGGTGGATCTGCAGCCACTCCCGCCGGGGGTCTACACGGTCGTCTGGTCCAACGTTTCGGCGGACGACGGCCATCCCAACAAGGGGGGCTTTGCCTTTACCGTCGCGGTGCCCACGCCGACCGCGGCTCCCGACGTGGTCGCGGCAGCCGGAGCGGCCGGACCATCGGCGACTGCTACTCCGGCGCCAACCCCCCTACCGTTGCCGTCCCAATCCGAGCAGGCCGTGGCCGACCTGCTCAACCCAGCCACTGACCGGCCCACGGCGGCGGTCGATCTGGTCGCCGGCTGGCTGGCCTTTACGGCCCTCGTCTTGTCCGCCGGAGGCGCGATGTTTGCGCTCGTTTGCTTGCTGCCGGCGCTCGGTTCGGTGGGCGTCGACGGCAGTGCTCTGGCGGGGCGACTGTGCCGGCGCTTCTACACGCTGGTCCTAATCTGTGCCGCGTTGGGAGCTGGCGGCGCCTTCCTTTCATTGCTGGCTAAGGCGGAGATTGCCACCGGCCTGCCTCCCGGCGATCTGGTGTCCGGGGCCGTACTCGGCGCGCTGCTGGCGCCTTGGTCTGGACGCGTCTGGACCGTGCGCGAAGCAGCCTTTGCGCTGCTCGCGGTCATCGCGCTGATCGGTGTCCTGATGCCGCGCCGCGCCGGCGGGCATGTGCTTGCTCAGTTGGATGCTCCTGCCCACGCCGCGCTGGCGCTAGTCGCCGCCGTGGGCCTGGTCAGTCAGGCGCTCGACAGCCACCTCGCCGCCGGACATGTGGCGCGGCAGGGTCCGCTGGGGACGCTGGACCTCTCGGTTCACCTGCTCGCCGTTGGGGTGTGGGTTGGCGGCCTTGCCTACGCGGCGCTGCTGCTCTGGCCGGTCTGGCGGCGCCTTGCCGAGATGCAGCGCGCGGCCGTCGCGGCGCGAGCCATCGCGCGCTTCTCACCGCTGGCGCTCGCCAGCGTCGGCCTGATCGTGCTGACCGGAACGTACGCGGCGATCCTACTCCTTCCATCGTTTGGAGATCTCCTAACTAGCGCGTATGGTCAGGCGTTGGACGTGAAGGTCGCACTCCTGCTGGTCCTGATCCTCTTCGGCGCGGCCAATCGCCGCACACTGGCGCACCTGGCCAACGCCACGACCGGCGCGGCGACACCGGCCATGGCCCACGCGGCAGCGCCAACCGCGCCGGCTGGCGGCTCAGCGTCCGCGGCGCCCGCTAGCGTGTTTGCTCTGGCCGCCGAGGCCGGTCGTCCCCTGCTACAGGCGATGCGGCGAGAGTTCGCCATCGCCGGTGTCGTCCTCCTCGCCGCTGGCACGATGCTGGAGGTCGGACCGCCGGGTGTGGCGCTGGCGGCGGCGGCGGTAAAGCTGGACGTCTCGGTGGCGCTGGCGGCGCTGCCGGCCACGGCGACCCCGGTTCCGCCGACGCCGACAGCGACGCCGGCTGCCGCGCCGCGATCCTTCGCCGCCGCGACCAAGGCCGGAGATCTTGCTCTAAGCCTTGCCGCCAACCCAGCGGTGGCCGGGGCAACCTCTCAGTTCACCGTCCAGGTGGAGGGCAGCGACGGCAAGCCGGTAAACAATGCCGAGGTCAAGCTGCGCTTGACTGCGCAATCCATCGACGTGGGCACACGAGTGCTCACCACTCAACATAATGGGGACGGCCAGTACACCCTGAATGCGCCCGCGTTCGCTGTGTCCGGCATTTGGCAAGTGCTGATGACGGTGCGCCGCGACAACTTCCCCGAGGTCGACAGCAACTTTAGTATTCCCGTCGCGGCTCCGTCCTCGCCGGTCCCGACGGCGCCTCCGGCAGCGCCGAGTCCGGTCCCGACGCCATCGGCGGAAATGCTCCACGCGACACTGGCGATACAGCCGGATCCGCCGACGGTAGGAGTCGCCCAAGCGGTAATGCATCTTACTAACAGCTCCGGACAGCCCCTGAGCGCGGCGCAGATTCAGGTGCTGTGGCTGATGCCGGAGCACGCGCACCTCAGCCAGACGACTTTGCAGCCCAGACCAGGATCGCTTGGGAGCTACGGGTCTACTGTCGACCTGAGTATGGCCGGCGCATGGCTCGCCGACGCCACCGTGACGCTGAGCGACGGGAGGACAGTACAGCTGCAGTTCGCCTTCAATGTGCGCGACCGCGGTCTCCTTGGTTCTCTAGGTGGGCCTGGGACCGGGCAGGCCGCGGTCCAGGTCCCTGCCAGGGCTTCGGGGGGAAGCGCGTTCGCGGCGGTGTCGGCGTCTCCGACCGCGCTGCCGGCGGAATCCGTCGCCACGGCTACCATCGCCGGCGTGGCTGCCGAACGTCGCGCCCCAAGCGACGTAAACGCCCAACCCGGTGCTATGTCGGCGAGTTCTCCAACGTCCGACGCTCCGCTGCCGGTGCCGACAGCGAACGGACCGCTCATCGCGCAGCGCCGCACCTTTGGCGATCTCGACATCGTCCTCCAGTTACAGCCGGCGATCTTCCGCCCGGCCAGCGTGGCCATCCGCTTGCTCAATCGGGCCGGGCAGCCGGCCACGGACGTGCAGCAAGTTGACGTCCAGTTCGCCATGCAAGGCATGTCGCACGGAGCACATGGCGTCACCGCTACCCGCGTCGCCGACGGCACGTATCGAGCTCAGGGGATGCTCATCGTAATGGAAGGGCCGTGGTGGATGGCGCTGCGCATCAGGCGCAGCGACGGCCGATTGACCTCCGCGCTCTTCTCCATTCAGGTTCCCGCCGACCAGCCCAGCGGGCCGGTCTCGGCTTTCGACACGCGCCCTGCTGGTCCAGCTCAGATCGTGGACGTGGCGATCTATCCATCTGACGTTGATCCGGCACAGGTAACTGTGAGGGCGGGACGGCGCGTCGACTTACAAGCCCTGTACGTGGATCATCCCGCCTGTGGCAGTCAGGTGCGCCTCGACGAGCTCGGACTGCGGGCTCCGGTAGACGCGGATGGGGTGGGGGACCTCTCCTTCGTCCCGCCCCGCGGCGGCGCACTTCATCTTTCCTGTTCGGCCGATGGCCTCGCGCTGCGGCTTGGATCGTGAGGACTGCCGATGTGGTGTGACATCGTCAACGTAGACTTGAGAGTGGTGTATTGTTAGCCGGCTGAACCGGCAGCCGCTCGCTCCCGAGCCGCTTGGTTCGCAGGGAAGGTGGATCGATCGTGAGGATGAGCAGGCGCACTCTGCTTTCCGGCGCGGGGTTAGCGGCGCTTGGCCTGGCCGGCTGCAGCTCGGCGACGACGGGGCCCGTCGCCGGGATGCCCGCCGGGCCACGAGTCTTCACTGCCGATGCCGACGCCAACTCAGTCTCGGTCGTCGATCTCGCGTCGGGAAAGACCGTGGCCCATCTCCAGACCGAGCCGAAGCCGCACCACCTCACAGTCAGCCCCGATGGGACGAATCTCTGGGTCACCTCGTACGGCGGCTCCAAAGTCGAGATCTTTTCCGCCTCGACGGGAGCGAAGCTTGGTGGGGTAGACGTCGGCGCCTTCTCCGACGACCTCAATTTCTCGCCGTCGGGCGACCGGCTCTACGTCAGCCTGGGCACGGTGAACGCGCTGGCAGTCATCGATCCGAAGTCCCGGAAATTGTTGGCGCACATTCCCGTTGGAGCCTTGCCCCACGGCGTCCGGGTGAGCCCGGACGGCCAGCAGGTCTACGTCACCAGCACGCGCGACAACACGGTTGACGTGGTGGATGTCCAGCAGCAAAAGGTCGTCAAGCGCATTCCAACCGGTCCGAACCCCTATGAAGTCGTCTTCACCGCCGATGGTCGCTTCGCCTTCACTACCAACTACCTTGGTACCAGTGTCGACAAGATCGACACGACATCGCAGTCAGTGGTCGGGGTCGTGCCGGTGGCCTCACTTCCAGCTATGGAGACGTTGTCACCGGATGGCAAGCTGCTCTACGTCGCCTGCATGAACCCCGGGATGGTCTCGGTGGTCGATGTCGCCACCTTGCGCGAGCTTCGCCGCATTCCCGCCGGACCGAGCGCGCACGGTGTTATCGTGACGCCGGACGGCTCGCGCCTGTACGTCACCGACCAGGGAGGAGCCACGATTACCGTGGTGAATCCTACTGACAGCCGGACGGTCGGTCGCATCGCTATCGGCGCCTCGCCCAACGGCATCGCCTACGCCGGGTAGACAGAGGGACAGCGTCATATCGATGCAGCCAGCTTCGTGGTCCTGCGACCGCCTGAGGTTACGCATCTCAACGCTGCTCATCGCAGGATCGGTCCTCTTACTCGGTGCCGCTCCGGCCGCGGCCATGGCCGACGGTGGTGTGGTGCAGGTCGCGGATCAAGTGGTAGGGCCGTACCGCGTGACGGTGACGACCAGCCCCAACCCGCTGCGAACAGGCATCGCCGACGTGTCCGCCATTGTCCTGGAAGGCGTTGACCAGCTCGTACCGGACGCTGACGTTCGTGTTCAGGCCGCTCCGGCCGCTCGCCCGGCCGACGTGGCCGGCTACCCCGCGACGCACGCGAACGCAACGAATAAGCAGTATTATGCCGCCAACGTTCGGGTGCCGGATGCTGGGCGATGGCTCTTTACGATTCAGGTTCAAGGACCGCAAGGCGGTGGCGAGGTCCATTTCTCGGCCGACGTCAGCGCAGCCCTCCTTGGCTTCACCCCATTTGAGCTTGCCTGCACCATCATCCCTATCGCGGTCGTCGGGCTGATTCTGGTAGGCGAGGTGCGCCGCTTCTTGCGGCGGCGAGTGTGATCAGGGACGAAGGCGGACCCCTCCTAACCCTCCCCGCGGCGGGGAGGGTTAGGAGGGGTCCCCGGTACGCCCATTCCCGGGGAAAGGACGTTTGTACCGGCTACTGTTGCCGGTTCGCCGCTCGGTACCGCAGGGCCAGCACTACGCCAACGGCAACGATGAGGATTCCGGGCGCGGTGAAGAGCGCGGCTAGAAGGGCAGGGTTGTTGCTGAGCGGCTTGGCCGCCACCGGCGGTCCGGCGGCGACAAAGGCGCCCCCCTGGTCGCTGTTGCCTTGGACGGTCGAACTGGGGAAGTCGACGGTCGGACTGACACGGGTGGCTTGCCCGCCGGTTAGGAGGTACAGGCCGTTCGGCGAGGAGCCGGAAGGGAAGCGCAGGTACACGAGCGCCGGCTTCTTCCAAGGCTCAGGCACCGGGGCGCCCGAGGCGTACGCCGCGTGGACGACGTAGGCGTTGCCGTGAAACTGGAGATTGGCACGTTGGGGCGGCGCCTGCGGCGTGATGGTCACGGCAACCGGGCTGTTGGTAGCGTCCGGCGGAAAGGCGCCGTCGCCAAGGATGAGCTGGGCCTGCAAGTCCGAGGTGTAGACCTGCGCCTGGTTGGACACGCCATTGGTGAAGGTGATTTGCTGGCTCGCCGATGCGGGGGGGCCGGGATTCTGGACACCGGGAGGAGGCGACACGTACCGATACGGTTCCGGCGATAGGCCGTCCCAACGAATCACGCCCAGCTTGAAAGCGCCCACGAGGTAGAGGGCGATGAGGATGGCGAGAGTCGCGCCTCCGCCGATTCCTCCGTAGCGACTCGGGAGTGCTTTGGGACGTATCACGACGGATATACTAGCCTAAAGGCGGCGCCCCGGCGCCGGCGCTCGGAGATGGTGAAGGGTTACGCGAGGCAATGCACAAGCGCGTCGTCTCTACGAGCAAGGTGGTTTCGCATGACCAGTGCGAGTAAGGGGAGAGCGGCCCGACGCCCTCGCCCTCTGCCGGTGGGATGGTGTGGCTCAGGACGACCAGGGGGATGTTCGGAAGTGGCGCCGCCGCCCGCATTTGGACCTAACTGGCATCGATGTCGACGCCCTCGGGGTTGGCGGCGACGCCGTTCTTGATCGTCGTGAGTTGGGACGGCGTGAGCACGGCGCTCCAGCCGACCACCTGGTCTTCGTGCGAGGAATCGACCAGCACCATGCCGGCCACCTCATCTGGGGAAAGGTCCCCAAACGGTCCGCATGTGGTGCGGCGGCGACCGCCGCCACCCGCTTCCATCCAGCCGGGCAAACGCCTACAATCGCCCTACTCGGCGCTTCGCCCCGCCGTCAAATCGCGGCCTGTTCCTACTGGCGGGCGTGGCGCTCGGGGAGTCAAGGGGGGTGCGCTGTGTCGCTTCAGAACGTATCCGCCCATCGTGAGGACGAGGGGCCTCGACCCGACCATGCCTTCGACGCCTTCGCCCGCCAGGTCCGTGATGCGCTGGCGCACCTGTACGACCCGGTGTACTTGCAAACCCACCCGCTGGTCCGGATGGCGCAGCGCGAAGTAGGAATGGCCGCGGTCGTCGCCGGGAGGTTCCTGCGACAGCAGATCCTGGAAGCTATTGCCGCCTTGCGTCCCGACACGGACGCGACGGCGCGCGACCCTGCCGGGCGGCGCTTTCAGCTCCTCACGCTGCGCTACGTGGAAGGGCTCGAGGTAGCGAACGTGCAAACCCGGCTCGCCGTCAGCAGGTCGGAGTATTTCCGCGAGCAGCGCCGCGCCTTGGACGCCGTGGTCTCGGTGCTGCGCGAGCGCTGGAATCCGCTGGTCGACGGTCCGGACATCACGCCGCCTCCGTTGCGCTCGCTGCGCGACGCGGAGGAACGCGCCTCCAGGAACGGAGCGCCGCGGGCCGCTCCGCTCCTGCCGCTCCCGCTGAACAGCTTCATCGGCCGCGAGGCCGACCTGGCGACGGTCACGCAGTGGCTCATCGGCGTGGCCGGGGACGCGAGCGCGCCGCGCCTCGTCACCCTGACCGGGCCCCCCGGCACGGGCAAAACCCGGCTCGCCTTCGAGGTCGGTTCTCAGGTTCAGCGCCACTACCAGGATGGCGCCTGGCTGGTGGAACTGGCCGGCCTCGCCGACCCAGCGCTGGTCCCGCAGGCCCTAGCGGCCATACTGGGGGTGCCGGAGCAGGCCGGCCAGCCCCTCCTAGCCACGCTCGTCGCCGCCGTCGGCGATCGCCACCTCCTGCTGATCCTCGACAATTGCGAGCATCTCCTGGACGCCTGTGCCCCGACCGCCGAGGCACTGCTGCGCTCCTGCCCGCGGCTCTGCATCCTGGCGACCAGCCGGCAGCCGCTGGGCATCACCGGGGAGGTCAGTTGGCCGGTAACACCCCTTGCGCTCCCGCCCGCTGGAGGGGGACCGGCGCTTACAGACCTCGCGTGCTGCGATGCGGTCCGCCTGTTCCTGGACCGGGCGGCGGCGGCCGTGCCGGCCTTCGCCCTGACGGAGCGCAACGCACCCGCCGTCAGCGAGATCTGCCGCGGCCTGGACGGCCTGCCCCTGGCCTTGGAGCTGGCCGCGGCCCGCGTGAAAGTGCTGAGCGCGGAGCAGATTGCCGCCCACCTCGACGATCGGTTCGGGCTCCTCCGGGCGGGCAGCCGGACGGCGCCGCCACGGCAGCAGACGTTGCGCGCGACCGTGGATTGGAGCTACGACTTGCTCTCCTCACTGGAACGCCAGCTATTCGACCGGCTGGCGGTCTTCGCGGGTGGCTGCGCGCTGGAGGCGCTGGAGGCGGTAGGCGCGGGCGACGGCGTACCGGTCGAGCGCGTGCTGGAGCTGCTGGCCCGGCTGGTGGACCAGTCGCTGGTCGTGGTGGAGCAGCGGGACGGCGCTGTCCGCTATCGCCTGCTGGAGACCATGCGCGCGTACGGGCAGGAGCGCCTGCTGGAAGCGGGCGACATGGAGAGGACACGTAGGAAGCACAGCGACTGGTGTCTCGGACTGGCGGCAGCCGGTGAGGCTGGGCTGGTGACCGCTGAGCATGGGGCCTGGCGCGAGCGGCTTGAACTCGAGCACGACAACTGCCGTGCCGCCCTTGCCTGGTGTGTGAACAACGACCCCGGGTGCGGTCTCCAGCTGGCGGCGCACCTGGCATGGTTCTGGCTGGCGGCGGCCCACCTCACGGAAGGCCGGCGGTGGCTGGCGGCGCTGCTCGCTACTCCCGGCCACGCCGTGCATCGGGTCAAGGCGCTGGTCGGTGCCGGCATGCTCGCGTACTACCAAGGGGACGGCCAGCACGCTCGGCTGCTGCTCACCGAAAGTTTCGCCCTCAGTCGGGCACTCGGCGACACCTGGAGTGCCGGCTGGAGCCTCCGCTACCTCGGCCACCTGGCACAGTCGGAGGACAACGACAACGCCACGGCGCAGGCGCTCATGGCCGAGAGCCTGGCGCTCCTGCGCGGGATCGATGACGTCTACGGGACCGGCATGGCGTACTCCTGCCTGGGTATCCACGTGCTCATGGATGGCGACGAGGGGCGGGCCGAGCAGTTGTTCCATGAGGGACTCGCCTACGCGCAGGAACACGGGGACATCATGGCCGTTCGGCGTGCTGGGTTCCGCCTCGGCCAGCTCGCTCGCCAACAGGGGGACTACGCGCAAGCGCGGGCGCACTTCGAAGCAAACCTCGCTACCGGCCGGCAGAACAACCAGAAAGGAGGCTTCAACGTCTTGGGGGAACTCGCCGGCCTGGCCCAGCTCGAAGGTGACTATGCGCAGGCCCAGGTCCTCTCGGAGGAGCGCCTGAGGCTGCTGCGGGACCGCGGGGACCGGGCCGGCGTCGCCTCGGTGCTCGCCACCCAGGGCAACATCGCCCGCCTACAGGGGGAACGGGAACGGGCGCGCGAACTCCTCGAGCAGAGTCTCGCGCTCTATCGAGAACTCGGCAATAAGCGCGGGATGGCGGATGTCTTCCATCTCCTGGGGAACCTGGCCCTCGATGCCCGCGACGAGAGTCGGGCCGCCGATTGGTACGCCAGCGGACTGACTCTCAGTCGGGCAATCGGCGACCGCCACCTGAGCGGCCTGATCCAGGGCAACCTGGGCAACCTTGCCCGCCGGCAACAGGACGCGGAACGAGCGCGGGTATGCTGGTTGGAGAGCCTTGCCCAGTTGCAAAGCTGCGGACATCGCTGGTGCCACGGCTGGGCGCTGGCCCACATGGGAATGCTTGCCGGCGAGTGTGGCGACCACGAGCGCGGCGTCCGGCTGATCGCCGCCGCCACCGCCACCCACGCCTTGTTCTGGACCTCGCTCGATCCAGAGCAGCGACGCGGCTGTGCGGCGAGTCTCAGTGTAAGCTGGAGCAAACTCGGGGAGGAACGCTACACCGCGTGTTGGACGGCCGGCCGCGCCTTGGCGGTGAAAGACGCCATCGCTGCCGCGCTCGCCAACGATGGCTGCAGCGACGAGCGATAGTCGCTGACGCAGGGTGGAAGGCGAAATCGCCCAGTGCTTCGACACCATGGATCACCAGGTCTTGCTCGATATCCTGGTGGAGCGCGCCCATGACGACCGCTTTTTGCGGCGGCGTGGGCTAATGGCGGGCCCTCACCCACGAAATGCTACCCGGCCGCCACCGCCGTCGGGTCGACGCTCAGCACGCCACGACCGGGGAGCAGGAAGGCAACGACGATCGCGAGCAACGCGGCGACGAAGGTGATCCCATAGGCGTCGGCGAAACCGAGCACGCCGCCTTGCCGGGCGATCTGGGCGAGCAACGTCTGTGCGGCCGCCGCTTGTGCCGTCACCGCCGGCATGCCGCTGGCCTGCATCGTCGAAGCGAGCTGGCTGAGCAGCGCGCCCTGCGCCGTGTCCGCGCGCACCTGCCAGGTCAGTACCGTCGTGTGAATGATGGCCTGTGTTTGGACCACCGTGGAGAGCATCGCCACACCCAGCGATTGGAAGACACTGCGCATTGCCGTGTTCAGCGAGCTGGCGTTGGTCCGGCGGCGCGCCGACACCACGCCCATGGCGACCAACTGGGTCGGCTGCAGAGCGAAGCCCAGGCCCAAGCCGCGCAAGACGAGCAGCCAGCGGAGCGTCCCGAACGTCGTGTCCAGCGTGAGGTGCGCCAGCTGCCAGGTGTTGACGGTGAGCAGGGCAAAGCCAATCAGCACGACCACGCGCGGTCCAATCTTGTCGGTGAGCCGCCCGGAAATCGGCCCGGCCAGGGCGAGCGCCAGGCCCTGCGGTAGCAGGAGGATGCCGGTATCCAGGGCGGACACGCCACGCAGGTTCTGCAGATACAACGGCAGCATGAACTCGGCTCCGAACAGCCCCACCACGCTGACCCAACCCACGAGATTGGCGATCAGGAACTGGGGGATGGCGAAGAGCCGCACGTCGAGCAGCGGATCCTCCTGCGTGAGCTCGTAGACCACGAAGATGCACAACGCGGTGAAGCCGACGCCGAGCAGGCCTCGTACCATCAGCGATCCCCAGCCGAGCGCGCTGACGCGGGATAATCCATACAGGACGGCGCCGAATGCAACCGACGACAGCGCAGCGCCAACCACATCCAGCCGCACCCCCGGTTCCGCCCGCCCGGGGCGCAAGAAGATCACGGCCAACACGATGGCGGCGACGCCGATGGGCAGGTTGATGAAGAAGATCAACCGCCAGTCGAGATAACTCACGATGTAGCCGCCGAGCGTGGGACCCAGCGCCGGCCCGGCGAGCAACGGTATGGCGAGGATGCCGAGCCCGGCGCCGCGCTCGTTGGGCGGAAAGGCTTGGAAAATGGTGCTCAACGCCAGAGGCGCCAGCAGGCCCCCCGCCAAACCTTGCAGCAGCCGCGCAATGACCATGAGCCAGAAGGCGGGCGCCAGTCCACATGCCACGGAGGCGCCGGTAAACAGCGTGAGCGCGACCACCCAGACGCGCTTCATGGTGAATCGCCGCTCAAGGAAGGACGCCAGGGGCGTCACGACGCCGATGGCCAGCGCAAAGGCGGTGATCACCCACTGGACCGTGCTGATGTCGATGGCAAAGACGGCGCTGAGCTTAGCCAGCGCCACGTTCACCACGGTCGAATCGAGGATGAACACCATCAGCGCCGGGATCGTGGCCAGCATGACAGCCCATTTGTAGGGAATGGGCGAGGGACGCGGCGTGGCTGCCGCCTCGATCGGCATGGTTAGGCGACCCGGATCTTGACGGAGGCCGAGCTGCCGAGCAATCCCGGCCGATTCCCCAGGCTAACGGCGATTCGCACCGGCACGACCTGGGCCACCTTGGTGAAGTTGGTGGTGGTGTTGGACTGCGGCAGCAGCCCGAAGACCGACGCGGTGGCCGGCGTGAGCTCCGCCACCTGTCCGGGCACGGTAGCGTGCAGCGCATCGAGGTGGACATCAACTTCCTGGCCGCTGCGCAGCCGCGAGACCTGGTTTTCGTCGACGTTTGCCGTCACCCAAAGCTGCGCGGGATCTACCAAGGTGACCAGCGCCTGCCCCTGGCTCACGGTGGCGCCCACTGCCGCCGGCACGGCGATGACGACGCCGCTCAGGGGCGACCTCACGTCGACCTGCTGGTCGGTGGCGCCCATGAATTGCAGGTCGGGCGTGCCGTTCTGGAACGTGCCAACCGCGGTGGGTAGCTCCACCTGGGCGAGCACATCACCCTGACGAACGCTCGTGCCCACCACGGCATGGATGGCCGCGACTCGACCGGCGTTCATTGAGCCGATGGCCACGGGCTGGCCGGCAACCTGCGCGTTATCGGTGGACACATAGTGCGCGCCTTGCCAGTAGATGTTGAACGCCACCGCACCGATCGCCACGACAAGCAGGAGCAGGAGCGGTAGGAGGATGCGGCGCAGGCCCGCTCGTTGTTTCGCTTTTCCTTGGGTCAGTGCGGGGGAGGAGGCGGGAGCTTCCGCGGTGACGGCCGGCGCGGCGACTTGTGCCATGGTCGGAGCCTCCTTTACTCGTAGGCCTTGCGCACGTGGGCGCGATAGCGCTCGGCGGCCTCGGAGAAGATCTGGATCACTCGTGGCGCGATGGCTCGCACCGCGTCCGGCGATGGGTTCTCGGTCTCGAACGCCCGCTGGAGGATGATCGCTAACAAATCGGCCCGGCGCTCCGGCGTGAGTTGGTAGTGCAGAGTGCTGAAGACGTCGGCGAGGAAGAAGCCGCCGACGGTGGCGTTCACGGCATAGAAGAGCTCCTCGGGGGCGAGGTCGGCTCGCACCAGGCCGTGCTCGGCGAGCAGCCGCAAGTAGTCACCGAGCGCCCTGTCCTGTCGGGCCTCCAGTGCCCGGTCGGCTCCCTTGACCAATTTGCCGAGCACCTCCAGGTCGGCGACGAAGACAGCATGCATGAGGGGCCGGCGCAAGACGATGAGGAACAATTCGCGCATCAAGCGATGGAGCAGGATCGCCTGCGGGTCTCGACGCATGGAGGCGAGAAAGTCCTCGGATGCCGTCACGTACTCCCGCGCGATGACGGTATAGAAGAGGGCCTCACGGGTCTTCCAGTGCAAATAAATCGTGCCCTTGCCGACGCCAGCCTCAGCGGCCACGTCGTCGATGGTGACTCGCTTATAGCCCCAGCGCAGCAACAGCTCGGCAGCGGCGTCGAGGATGCGCTCGGCGCGCATCTGGCGAGCGTTCGGGTCCTGGATCCGAGACGATTCGATCATGCACTAAGTATATGACCAATTTCGTCGTTTCGTCAATGGTCATTCGAAAGTCCGCCCGGACGCGTTCTCGAAGCGGCTGCAGTCCATATGGCTGGGAGCCTCATTTACGCCTGAAACCCGTTGCATGCTGCACAGTGCGAGACTATCATTGTCGCTAGGGCCGATTACAGAGGAGCGCGCAGCGTGCTTGAGCAATCCCGTCCCACACCGCCTGCTTTCACGCCGCCAACGTCGGCGCAGCGGGCGCTGCTGCCAACTGATCAGGACGTTGTCTTCTATCGCGAGCACGGCTACTACGTGTCACCGGTGATCCTCAGCGATCAGGAGATTGCCGCGGCGATCGATGGGAGTGAGCGATTCTACGCCGGCCAGGTGGTTGATCCGGGCATTGAGGAACTGGATCGCTTCCGCCCAACCGGGACAGTCCCCGAGGGTCTGCGCAAGAACGACTATGCCTCCTTCTTCTGCCCGGAGCTGGCTGCCCTCACTCGCCAGCCGCTCCTCGGCGCGATCGCCGGCCGGCTGACCGGCTCACCCAGCATCCGCCTGTGGCACGACCAACTGCTCTACAAGCCGACCGATAAGCCGGAGAAGCGGGCGCGCGTCGGCTGGCACACCGACCGCCAATATTGGATGTCTTGCAGCTCCGACGACATGCTCACCGCGTGGATCCCGTTCCACGACTGCGACGAGGAGATGGGTACGATCACGTTTGTCGATGGCAGCCATCGCTGGACCGAGCAGTCGACGGGTTTAAATTTCTTCGGTCACGACCTGGAGGAGATCGAGAAGGGGTTTGCCTCCGGCGGTAGGCCGGTGGTGAAGACGCCGATCATCTTCCGCCAAGGGCAGGTCAGCTTCCACAACTGCCGGACGATCCACGGCAGCGGCCCCAACCTGCGTGTAGAACCCCGGCGCGCCATCGCGGTGCATCTGCAAGATGAAGCAAACCATCACCGCGTGTACCTACGTGAGGACGGCCAGCCCGCTCGCCACGCCAATGACTCGCTCTGCCGCACCGTGGACGGCGAGCCGGACTACGCCGACCCACGCATCTGTCCCCTTCTGTTTCAACGCGACACGACCGCGAGTTCAGGTCGGTGAGGTCGCCAACATAGTGTGGCGTGTAGGGGCGGGCACGAGGCCCGCCCCTACACGTGTCATCCCCACCGGCCGCAATCAATCCCGCTGATCGGATTTTTACGGCGAGCGATCCTCCGGCGGATTCACGACAGCGCCCGCTGGACGCCGGATGGGGCCACGCAGCAGCGGATCGTCCGTCTCGACCATCCAGCGGTCGAGCCGATCACGCATTTTCGACAGCACGTTCACCATGGTGGGATCGTCCGCGCGGTTACACGTTTCTACCGGATCAAACACTAGGTCATAGAGCTGCTCGTCGGGTACGACCCGGCCGTCCCAACCGTGCTGCAGCCAGATGTCCTTCGTTGGGCTGTCGTCGCAGTTGGCCAATACCGGCCGGCCATAGTCCACGTAGCGGCGGACATACTTCCACCGTTCGGTGCGCACGGCGCGCTGCGGCTCGTACGCGGCGTGGTAGTTCACCTCGGCGAAGACTTCCTCGTGCAGCCGGTCTATCTCGCCGCGCATCAGCGGAAGCAGGGAGCCGCCCTGCAGCCAGTCGGGGTGGCCGATGGCGGCCAGGTCGCAGATGGTGGGAAAGAGGTCGAGCTGGGACACCATCGCGTCGACGACCTTGCCGCCCGTGAAGCCACCGGGCCCGCGCAGGATCAGAGACACGCCAATGCCGTGGTCCGTCAGGTTGCATTTCATGCCGGGGAAGGCGATGCCGTGGTCGGTGGTGGACACCACCAGCGTGTTACCCGCGAGGCCGGCGTGATCGAGCGCCGCCAGCACTTTACCGACCGCGTCGTCCAGGATGCGTGCGCTGGCCTTGTAGGCGGCCACGTCGGCGCGAGTTTCGGACGTATCCGGGAACGGCGCAGGCGGCAAGCAGTAGCGAGGATCCTCAGCCGGCCCGGGTGGCGGAAATCGACGGTGCGTCTCGGAGAAGCCGACGTCAAGGAAGAACGGCTGCGCCGGAGCGCCGCGCAGGAACTCGACGGCGGCGGGGGCCACCTGCTCGGCCCGGTGGCCGGTGGCGGCCACGATGTCGTAGCCCGTCACCAGCGGATCGTGCACTACGTGCTGCACGCCTATCAAGGCGGTGCAATACCCGGCCGTGCGCAGCGTATGGGCCAGGTGCCGCTCAGGATGCTCCAGCTCAAAGCCGCGGTTGACCAGCCCCAGCATCCCGCAGCAGTGCGCGTACTGCCCAGTGAGCAAGCTGGCACGGCTGGGCGAGCAGGTGGGCGCGGTGCAAAAGGCCCGCCGGAAGAGCACGCCCTCCTCCGCGAGTCGCTGCAGGTTGGGCGTGGGAATAGCGTGCCCGTAGGGCTGGAGGTAGCGCCCGGTATCGTGCGAATGCAAGTACAGGATGTTTGGTGGTGTCACAGGTTCTCCTCAGCGCGGCCAATTATGGCGAGGCGTCGGAGCAGGGGCCGGCGCCCGAGAAATGGTACCGGCGCCCCAACGAGGTAGCCACACAACACGCGACTCTTCCGATAGGAGAGTCAGCTTGCTCTCCGGGCATGAGGACGCGGACAATGGGGCCGCCGCTTCGCGGCGAGCGCCGGACTGCTAGGAGCGGTCTCCACGGATACCCGCGGGCAACCCTTCTTCCTTCTCGGCGCAAGCCTCGTGTCCGGCGCGGCCTGGTTCCGCTGTCCCCACCCGTCGGGCAGCGACAAAATAGAGCGGAAGGCGATCCTCCACCTGAAGGGGCAAGAGACGATCGATGATGAGATCCGTGAGTACGTCAGGATCGTCGACGTCGGCTATCGCCCGAAGATAGGTGCCCGAGGAGTCCTCACCGTCGAACACCTCGAATCGCGCCGACGGGTAGCGCGCTGCGATCAAGCCCTGCAGCTCGCTAACGACAGCGTCCACACGCGTGTCCCGTACCGGTTGGCGCACTGTACTCACTTCGGCTCACCCCCTTTCCACGCTGATCGCACGCAGGAACTCCCGCGTCCGGCGTAATGCGCGCGAGGCTTGAGTCTCGGTTACGTCGGTTGCCCCATAGTCGGCTTCTTGACGGAGGCTGCGGTTCCGAAACAATGTGTCGCGCAGGGCAGCCGGATAGCGCTTACGCCGGTTGAGCAACCGGCCAACGAACTCAGCTTGCACGACATCGTGCCCCCACTGCGCGTTTCTCGGCCGGAACCCTGCCTCAAGCAGCGCATAGATTGCTGCTTGAAAGCATGCGTAATAACAACGATTCGCGCAGTTATTGTACCGTCCGTTGGCGAACTCGCTGTTGGCCCCGGTCAGGCTCTCGTCTGCCTTCCGGAGGAAAACCGAATGCTCGTCGATCATGGCGCTATCGTAGCACGCTTGCGGTCTTGCGCTGCTGGCCACGTCGTCTCAGCACGCTGCTCCGCGGTTGACTGTCCCGAACGGAGGTTCGAATATTGGGTCGAGCAGCCGGCTGTGGCGCTGCTGGCGTAGAATCCTCCGCTGAGGTGACACAATAACTACCGACGCGCGCATCCTGCTCCGGCTGGCCGGGATCATGTTCCGCCAGGGCGTGACCTACCGGCTGGAGTGGCTGTTTGGCATCTTCTCCGGAGTGCTGGCGCTCTGGGTCCAGGTGGCTGTCTGGGAGGTGCTCCTTGGTGGGGGTGGGGCTGCCGCCGCCGGCTCTCCCGTCACGGCGGCGAATATGGTCACCTATCTCGTCGCGGTGAGCGTCGTCTCAACTATCGTCAACGGGGATGTGTCGCAGGAAATGGAGAGCCGCCTCCGGACCGGCGACATCGTAGGCGATCTGCTCCGGCCGGCCGGTTTCCCTCTGATGGTGCTCGGTCGCTCGCTTGGCCAGACCGCGGCTGGGCTGCTCAGCCGGACGGCGCCGGTGGCCATCGTGGCGCAGCTCATCTGGGGTCTCCAGCTCCCGGCCAGCCTTTCCGGCTTCCTGGCTGCCTTGGGAGCCGTGGCAGTAGGAGTGATGATCTCCTATGCCATAGCCTACCTGTTGGGCATGCTCGGCTTCTGGGTGTGGAGCACCGAGCACTTCGAGTGGCTGTTTGGCGCGCTCGTGCAGATCCTCTCCGGCGCGGTCGTCCCCTTCTGGTTCCTGCCAGGCTGGCTCCAGGCCATCGGCAGCGCGCTCCCGTTCCACATGCTCGGCTACACGCCGGTCGCGCTCTACCTCGGCAAGCTATCGGCCGGAGAGTCGGCGCGACTGATCGGGATCGGCTGCGCCTGGGCGGCAGCGCTGTGGGCGCTGGCCTGGCTATGCTGGCAGCGCGCCATCACCCGCTTGGTGATTCAGGGTGGCTGACGTGCAGACGGTTCGCCCAGAGGTCGCGGTTGGGGTCGCGGCGCGACCGACGCTCGTCCCGGCCGGTAGGCCGGTGGACGAAGCACGGCACGCCCTCCGCATCTTCGCTCGGCTGGTGGCGCTCCGCTACAAGGCGCGGCTCATGTATCCCGCCGCCTACGTCTCCTTCCTGATTGCTAAGCTGGTCGGCTACGTCAGCGAGTACGCGGTGCTCCTCTTGTTGCTGAGTCGATTCAAGACGATTGCCGGCTGGACGCTGCCGGAGCTCTTGCTCTTACACAGCCTGAACGTGATCTCCTACACCCTGGCGGCATCGTTCGTATACCACGTCGCCCGCAACATCGAACAGTACGTCGTCACCGGCGAGCTGGACACCGTGTTGCTGCAGCCGGTGCATCCGCTGGTGTGGCTCTCCGGCTACTTCTACAGCCCCACCTATGTCTCCCAGACGATCCTCGGCCTGGGCGTGCTGTACTTCGCGGCCACACAGCTCGGAGTCGGTTGGGGAGTGGCGATGGTGCTCCGCCTGGTGGTGATGATCGTCGGGGCCACCTTCCTGCAGGCGGCGCTCTTCCTCCTGTCGTCCTCGGTCACGTTCTGGACCGTGCGTGGACGCAACATCACGGATGCACTGCTGTCGCTGCGCAACCTGGTGAGCTTCCCTGTCTCCATCTACGGGACAGGCGTCCGGCTCTTGCTCACCTTCGTCGTGCCGGTGGCCTTCATCAGCTACTACCCGGCCGGACTGCTGCTGCGCCGGCCAGAGTTCACGGCCGTGGCGCCGCTGGTGGTGGCAGCGCCGCTGGTCGGCTTCGCGCTCTTCGGCGCGGCGCTCTGGCTGTGGCATCGCGCGCTGCGCGCCTACAGCGGTTCCGGCTCCTAGGTTGGGGACATCGGAGATGCCAGGCGCGGCGGTGACCAGCCTGATCTGCGCGCAGTCCCTCGTCAAGCACTACCGCGTGACCGATCACCGCCAGGGCCGTTGGGCTGCCGTGCAGGATCTCCTGGCGCCACGGGTGCGGACCGTCGAGGCGCTGAAGGGGATCGATCTGCAGGTCCAAGCGGGCGAGATGGTCGGGATCATCGGCCGCAACGGCGCCGGCAAGTCCACCCTCATCAAGCTGCTCACGGGTGTCCTGATCCCTACCGCGGGCAGCGTCGACGTGCTGGGTCTGGCGCCGTCGCGCAGCCGGCGGCGTCTGGCCTACCACTTCGGCGTCATGTTCGGCCAGCGGACCCAGTTGTGGTGGGACCTGCCCGTGCTGGATTCCCTGCGTCTCCACCAGACGATGTACCGGCTATCGGAAGCTCGCTTTCAGGAGCGGCTTCGCCTGCTCAGTGAATTGCTGGAGTTGGGGCCGCTGCTAGGCAAGGCCGTGCGCCAGCTCAGCCTCGGCCAGCGCGCCCGCGCCAATCTCGCGCTCTGCCTGCTGCACGACCCCGAGCTGGTCTTCCTGGATGAGCCGACGATCGGACTGGACCTGCTGGTCAAAGACCGCATCCGGTCCTTCCTGCGGCAGATCAATCAGGAGCAGGCGACCACGGTGCTGCTCACCTCGCACGACATGGCGGACGTGGAGGAGGTCTGCGACCGTGTCATCATCATCGACGAGGGCCAGCTGCTCTTCGACGGCTCTATCGAGGAGATCAAACGCAAGTACATCCGCGAGCGGCTCGTGGAGGTCACCCTCGCTCGACCAACCGCGCTACCCAACTGGGCCGGCGTCCGTGAGATTAGTGTCGAGGGGACCGACCGGCCGGTCCACACGCTGGCGTTCCGTCCGGATGAGCTGCCGGTCCGAGATCTGCTGAGCCGTATCGTCGCCTCTCTCCCGGTCGCCGACCTCGCGCTCGACGAGCCGAGCATCGAGACTGTCGTCCGCCAGCTACAGTTGGGCGAGGGATCTGGTCAGGAGGTTTGCGCCCGTGCCCCTTGACTGTCTACAGCCTTACACCGCCGCCTGCCGGACAGGCGGCCGGGCAACATCCCGGCAATCCCGGATGAGCCGATGAACGTCCGTCAATGTTGCCGCTTTCTCGATTTCTGCGTGGCATGCATGCACGGTGAGAATTCCCTGCTGCATTCCTGCCTCGCGAGCGACGAACCGCTGCAACTCTGCGAGACCCACGAAGTTGCCAAGAGCGCGTTGTATGTAATATTGATTACGGTAGGTGGCTGACAGCCGGAGTTGATCACCCTCAATGTGGAAGGACAGTGAGCTCATGCAAGGGAAGCCCCAAGGACGCCGGTCCTTACCTGGAGCGAATATCTGAGCCTCGTAGATGTGACGAAATGGATGCCAAGCAAGGATTGGCGTCGGTAATCTCGACAAGTAAGTCGTATGCTTCTCGTCCACCAGAGTGAAGGTGCTCTAGCGCCATGAGCCAAGCATCAGTCACGTTCGAACCACGAATAAGAAAGGTCATAGAATCGCCTCCTTGCTGCTGCCAATGGCCAGTCCCCAGGCCTCGATCCCATAAGAATCGACGTACGCGTAAGGCAGGAATCCGTATCCTTGTGCGCCCCAGTCGGTTCCCCAAGAATTGCGCACTATGAATGCACCACCTCCGGTTTCATCACCATTACGATATCCGACGATGAGCACTGCATGCCCGGCGTAGGAATTTGCCGTCGGCGCCGGCATCTGAATGAGCCCGTCGTGGGTGACGACATACCAAGGCAAATGGATGCGGATGCCAAGGAGCACGGCAAGGCTTCGATCAAGAGCCTGCCGCAGCCCTTGAGTCGTCGGCAGCAACAAGCCTCCTCCATCGGCCCGCCGCACCGCTGCCGCATCGCAGGCTTCCTTGGTCGGTTGGTAGCTGCTGGTACGGTCATCTCGGGCGCCGTCATAAGGCCAAAGCTCTTCCGGCGGCTGCCCGACCGCCGCAAGGGCGGCAGCCGCTGCCGCCAGCGTAGTCCCCGTCGCGCTCGACGGCAGACCGTCACGCTGTTTTGCCGCCCAGCGGAGGAACTCTTCGGACAGATCCACTTCCTCGTGCCGAAGCATTTCGTGGCCGGCGGTCGCCGCGAAGGCGACACACGTTCCGCGCTGCCCCTGATCCTTTATAGGAGATTGTTCGCTGCGTCGGTCCACTTCAGGCCGTTGCTGGTAGAAGTACGTGTGGCTCAACAATCCCCGGCGCAGGCCTCGTTTCTGCCGTGATCTCTAGCTGGCTAACATCCTCCGGCGCCGCGCCATGCTGCCACGGACGACGTAGCTCGAGTCGCACTACCTCCTGTCCCGCTGCCTCCACGCGAAAAACGAACTGATGGACGCCATGTTCGCCGAGCGAGCGTTCACCGCCCTGCGCACGATATTCGTCACTAACGAGCGACAGAACCCCGGGAACGCTAGCTGGGAGCCAAATAGAACCGCTCGACGGAGTTTCGGGAACCTCCAGTATGACTGCATCTCCCTCCTGCGCCGTGATTTCGCGCTTCTGCCGGAGTGGCCGAACCATCCACACATCCCGCCATGAATCTCGAATCACGCCTAGGGCGCCGAGACGTCGCTTGACTGCCTGGGGCTGAACACGCTGGAGGCCGGCACGGTGTTCGGAGGTGACGAGGCGCAGATCGGCCAAGTGATTGACGGTAGCCGCGTAGCTTGTGCCCATCTCCAACGAGAGCGCATACGCGCCCTCCGCGTCGAGACGATCGACTGGCACCCCGAGCTTGTCAAGAGTGCCGATGACGAGCCGCTTGGGCATGAGGAACCAAGCTGCAAAAGCTTCTGCAAATCGCTCCGTGTCTGACGCGGGATGCTCACCCCGGGCGATCCACTCGGTTTCCTCGTCGAGGGCAAGCTCATGATCTCGACGATGATGTGCCAGCTCGTGCGCAGCGGTGTAGCGCTGTTTTGTCGTCGGATGCTGCACGTTGACGAGAACGCCCGGGCGGCTTCCGAGTACGCCGTTAGCCGGTAAATAAATCCCAGCCAGCCGATCCAGGGGACGACGGAGAACAATCACCCCCGAAGCGACCAGAGCTGCGAAGGGATCAACACGTCGAGATGTGTCGATCGACAGGTCTAAGAATGAACGCTCGGCCTCCATGGCGGCGGCAAGATGCATCTGTGACCAGCTCAACATCAGGACGATTGCCGTTCTTGGCCGCGCCGGGAAGAGCGCGTTGTGTCGGCATGCTGCTCGTTGTAAGACCTGAGGAACTGCGCGAAGCGGATTACTTCTTCCTGATCCCGCTCCGTCAGCGTCGAAGCCTCCCGTGCTAGGGCTCGAATGGTGGCAGGCACGGTCAACGATCCCTCGAGAAAATAGTCCACTGGATAGCTGTACAAACCGGCGAGAGCCTGAATCTCGAGCGCATCCACCTTGCGCTTGCCATTCTCCATGGCCGA
Source organism: uncultured Chloroflexota bacterium (assembly GCA_937967325.1). Classification (GTDB taxonomy): domain Bacteria; phylum Chloroflexota; class UBA4733; order UBA4733; family UBA4733; genus UBA4733. The sequence continues at coordinate 23,628 of CALBSQ010000305.1, read as the reverse complement.
GATTGCTAGGCGAGGTATCCCTGTCTGATCGGCGACAAACTGCTGCGAGAGCCCGAGGTACTCTCGCGCCTCACGCAGCCGCTCCGCAAGACGCTGCTGGCGCTCTTCTCCCACGTTCGAAACCGTAGGCCGATCAGCCGGACTCATGTTTTTGTCCTTTCTCTCCACTTGTCACCCGTCGCACTTTGACGCAATTAGCTTCGCCAGGCGAGGAACAGACCGGCAGAGCGAGGAACAGAGTTCGTTGTCGGCGATGTGTATCCCGAAACGCTCCTCTGCCGCTGCCACCAACTCCACACCTTCCAGTGAATCAATCTCCCCGTTGGCGCCCACCTCAGCCCGCACCGCAGATTCGGAGCCATGTCGCCCCTCGGCCAAGCGCTCGTACAAGACATCCTCAACCGTTTGTCGCGTTACCATGCTATCGGCCTGCTCCATTCTCCAGCATCCTTGGCATGTCACGTTGGAATTTTGAACATTATGCGGCATGCCTTGATGCAAGATCAAGCGAAACGGGCCCGAGTTGACGGATTTTCGAGCGAAGTCCCGGTCGCGCGGTGACCCCAGCCTTCGCCCTCAGCCTACTGGGATGCCTACCACCGATGGCGGTACCTACTGCCCCACCCGCCTGCACCTCATGAATCGCTACCTCGAACTGACGCGGTAGGCGCTCTTGGTCGGGGAAGCCGGCGTCGAAGGTCGGGGCAGCTGTTGGATCGGGGCGCACATGGCTTCGACGTGGCCAGCGGCTACGTATCTTGGCCAGGTTGGCTTCGGCAATGGCACCAAGATCAAGACCATACTTGCTCGCCACATTCGAGAGGTACCACCACAGATCACCGAGCTCTTCGGCAACGCGCTCCTTGTGTAGACGATGGGCCTCGCCGTCCCGCAGATACTTCTTGTACTCGCTCAGCAGCGTACCGGCCTCACCGGCGAGGCCGAGGAGCGGCACGATGAGCGCCGCTCCCCCTTCTCCAGGCACTTGGTCGGTCGCGAGTGCCTCTCGCTGATAGTCACGCAGTTCCACGACGATCGGCCCTCCGCTTCATCGAGTTACGCTCCACGCCCCATGCTAAAGTCGCTGCGCCGCCTCCAGGGTCGCGTTTATGCCCCATTTCGGTGGATACCAGTACTGCATCCTCGTCTCGGATGGCACGAAACGCTGCTTGATCCGTGTCCGACCTGACAAACTGGAGACCTCCGGGTGTGCTACCCTCGCGTACTTGTCCACCTCACAGAACAGGCTCTGGCAATCGATGAGCTGCAAGGGGCGCCCCCACAAGTCGTGGAACTCCAGGCCCAGCCGTGCGAACTCCTCATACTGCCGGTCCGCCATCAGCCGGATGATCTCAGCGCCTGTCCGGCCTCCCAGATCAAGGAAGCACTTGCGAATGCCGCGCAGCGCGCCGGGGCCGGGCACGGTGAACTCCATCTCCGAGAAGTTCGTGATCTCGCTGTAGTTGACGTCGGTGATGAGCTGATAGGCCAGAAAGTCGCCGATCGATGGATAGGCGCGGAGGAGATCGAACCCGGTCTGCATCGTCCGCGCGTCAGCCAGCTTCCTGGGTAGGTCGTCGGCCAGCATGCGTTCGAGCAGCCGCAGATGATTGCGGTGCTTGGATCCCTGTCCGACCGCGCCGTCGCCCGGCGGCATGAGATAGGCTGCGGAGTAGATACGCCGCCCAGATCGAAGCGCGTTGGCTAGGATTGCATCGTAGTGACCGAAGCGGTAGTCTACGTACGTGATTGCGCCGAGCGCTTCCTCAAACAACTGCCACGTCTCGATCCGGTTGAACAGCTTGAAAAGGATGGTGCGAAAGAACACTTCCTCCCACGATGCTGGGAGGTCGTCGCGGTAGATCACCTGGCGGATCAGGTACTGACTCGTGCGGTCCGACGCGCGGTAGGCGTTGGTAAACTTGTATCGGGCGAGCACCGGATCATCTGTCCAGGGCGGCAGGCAACCCTCCAACCGCTGGACGAAAATGCGCTGACGCTCAGCGGCGAAGCGCCAGTAGGTGTCGTAGATGAACGATGGGGCTGCCGGCGGCACCCGGATTAGGGCAGCCGGGGCGTTCGATGCGTCATTCACTTTCGCGGCGAATTTGCCGGATTGTTGCCATCCCCGGTCGTTGACAATTCAACAAGGAGACGCCGCTGCCCTTCGTAGCGGACCAACGCCGTGTAGCCGGCCTCCCGCGCCAGATCCCGCGCCGCTTCGACGTAGGGGGCAAGGGTGTCGGAGCCGTCGCTCCAGCGGGTGTGGGTGTGATAGGAGGTCGGCACAGGCTGGTCATTCACGCCAACTCCCACGTGGGGAGCATGAGCACGCGCTGGGCAGCATCGATCAGCCACCGCGGTAGCCCGATGGGCAAGTGCTCAAACATCCTATGCACTATCGCAGCCAAATTACGGGTCACGCCGCCATTGATTGGGATTGGCACCGGACGGCCCCTACGCGGGAGGGTACGGGCAAGCGCGGGATCGCTGAGCGGCGTCAAACGCCGCTCAGCGATCCCGCGATAAGGGCCGGTCAGCCCTCTGACTCCCTGCTCTTAGACCGGCGGCTTGTTGGTCTTGAGGTTCTGACCGCCATTCAGATTCGAGTTCAGGTCCGTGATGGTGATAGTTCCGGAGGCGTTGACGTCGACGCCATCGCCGGTGTTCTGATTCGTGGAGACGCCCGACAGGTCCACGTTACCCGGCCCCGCCGGGCCTTCCGGAACTTCCGTGATGGTGTCCGCCGTCACGCCCCAGCAGTTCGGTCCGCCCGTGCATGTGCCGCTGGCGCCATTCTGGTTCGCGGGAACATCGTGCAAGACGATGTTCCCGCGACCGTCACTCTCCGCCAGGATGCCGAAGCACGATTCGAGACGGGAGCAGTTACCGCCCGCCTTGTTGTGGTTGACCTGGCTGTCCGCTATCGTGATGTTCCCGATGACGCCGTCCACGGAGACCCCGAAGCATCCATCGGCGCCCCGACAATCGCGGCCTGCCGTGTTGAAGTCGGCCGTGACATCGGTCAAGGTGGCATTTCCGGTTCCGAACGACCCGCCATCGATCAGCACGCCGAGGCAGCTGTCGTCGGCGAGACAATCGCGGCGTGCCCCGTTGTTGTTTGTCTGGACGTCCGTGAGCGTAAAGTCTCCCGTGGTATCGCCGTCATCCAGGATGCCGTAACAAATGTCACTGCCGCGGTCGCCGGTTGCAACGCAGTTGCCGCCCGCCCCGTTGTCGTTCGCGGTGATCTGGCTCATCGCTACGTTGCCGAGGGCGCCATCCGCACCGACCCCGAAGCAGAAGTCGCCTTGGTGACTTCCGCCCGTTTCCGCGCAATCACCGCTCGCCCCATTGCCGTTGGCGGTGACTTTCGTCAACGTCACGTCCCCGGACACTTCGTCCGCCAAAACGCCGAAGCAGGTCTCGTGGAGTGAGCAATTGGCAGGCGGTCCGCCGACGGTCCCATTGTTGTTCGCCGTGAGATTCGTCAGCGTTACCTTCCCACCGGTAGAGAGAGCCAGGACGCCGAAGCACGTTTCTCCGTCGAAGCCGGGCGAGTGTTCCGCATCCGGCGCATTACCGGAGCAGCCGGCCGACGAGCCGTTCCCACTGGCGGTCCCGTTTGCCAGCACGATATTGCCACTGGCCACCACCCACACGCCATAGCAGGTGTGAGAGGTGGAGCAGGCAAGGGACGAGTGGTTGCCGTCGGTCGCGAAATTCATCAGCGTGAAGTCGCCGGCGATCGGCGTGTTGCCGGCGTCAATTCCACCGTTGCCGTGTCTGGTGGACAGCCCGTCTATCACCACGCCCCCGGCGCTGACCGTGATCGGCGTACTCCCGCCCCCATCGAAGATGGTGGCAGTCTTGCCCGCAACTCCGGTGATGCGGAGGCCGGCCTTATTCACGTTGGGGTGATCGGTATACGTACCCGGGTAGATGTCGATGGAATCGCCCGCGCTGGCGGCGGCGATGGCCGCGGTGAGCGTCGTGAATCGGTTCGAGGCCGAGAAACCGCTGCAGGCGGCCGCGGGGTGCGGTGACACGCACAGGTTGCTTGCGGCGGCCTGCGCGGGCGGGATCGCCACCACTGGCGACGCCAGAAACGCGGAAAGGAGCACAAGGCCAAGACGGCCCAGGCGCCTCCGAAGAGTCCCCCGACTACACGTACGGCGAAACACAACCACGGCGACATCCCCTCCTCTAGTCGACATCGGACTTGTGTCTAGTGACCCGGAAACGGGCCACGGTAACACAAAATCATCTCTCACGGTCGATGTCAAGGGCAGGGAGTGCGCCGCGAGGTTTTGCGTAGCAACAGAGCGGTGAAGGGGAGCGGGGGGATGGTCGAGACTGAGGCGGCCGATGATTGGCTGGAATGGAGTGGGGAGGCAGCGTGGTGGACGAGGCGACGCAGGACGGGGGGCGCGTCCGCACGGCCGCCCGAAACGCTCCCGCGCGCACGAGCGCCTGCGTCAGCACGAGCCGCCCACGATCGTCGATGGCACGCCCACCGACCGCCATCCTTGGCAACGCGCCCTCCAGCAAGCCGGCTCGCCTCCGCCCGCCCACAACGTTGCGGCGCCCTCTCCATATAGCGGATGATCAGGGGGCCCCCTCCCTGATCCCAAGTTGGCCGACCTAGCGCGGCCAGGCCGCTTTCGCCGCGACATGGTTGTTCGCCGCTGCCGCGTCTACGCCCATGTCAGCGCCGCGATCAGGACGCGGGAGGTCGGCGCTACAACTGGCTCAGTTGGTAGGTCACTGCCTGTGGGATGTAGCTATAGACCTGAATGATTAGAGGCACGTTCGGTTGTGGGGTCAGGTTCAGCGGCGGGTCGTCGGCGTGGCCGCCGGCTGGGCTAGACGATCCGAGCAGTTGGTTGTTCTGGTAGGCATTGATGCCTACCGCCCCCGCTGGAGCGGCCATTCCCTGGTAGGTGAGCTTCAGCGCCAGTGGGGCGCCGGATGGCTGATCGACGCGATAGTAGCGAAAGACGCCGCCGGTGCTGCCGACCAGAATCTCGCTGGCGAAGTTGGTAAACGGCAGCGGGTTGGCGGCAGTCCCGGCGATAGCGGTAGGCGTCGCCGAGGGGGCTGGCGTCGGCGCGGGTGTCGCTGGCGGGACAATGGTCAGAGGTGGCGGCTGCGTGGCGCCGAGCTTGGCCCTTGTGAGCGCGATGACGAAGTTCAGGTCCAGGTCGCCGGGGTCGGACTTCTGCCGGTTGAGCTCGCGATGGCCCACGACGTGCTGCCGGTCCAGGCGGATGGGGTAGCCCTCGCGGATGAGCCCCGCCATGATGTCGGCCATCACGTCGACCTGGTAGGCGTCGGGCACACCACTGCCCTCGTTCTCAAAGCCCAGCGAGTGGACGTTGCCGTTGGCGCGGCAGGGCTCGCCGGGGACACAGAGCGCGTGGGCGGGATCTTGCCACAGTCCGGCGTTCAGCGGGCCGGCGTGCCAGGCGGCGTTGCGCGGGTCGATCAGCTCCACCGGCGGCTGGGCCGGGCTGGCGGCCAGCGGGATCAGCCAGTGGACCGACACGCCGCGCCGCAGCGCAACCAGGCTTCGCTGGTAGTCGAGATCGGTCCAGTGAATGACTACTTCCGTGATGTCCGAAATGTCGCGGCGGTTCTCCATCCTGCTGATCTGACTGGGCGACCAGCAGTTGTCGTTGTGCTCGACCTTCACGGCGCTGTTTCCGTATTGGAGGTAGGTCCCCACCTCCGGCGCGGGGTGCGCCGGCACGTTCTGGCTGGCCTTCGGGTCGATGGCAGACGGCCGGCAGGGCGCCAGCGGGAACTGGTCCGGCCCGGTCACCGGTTGCAGGCCGGCCGCCGCGATTGCTCCGATAGGGACGGCCCCAACCCCGGGCGAGAGACCGCCGGCGGCCAGGGTGACAGCCGGCTGAGCCGACGTGACGATCAGCAAGAGGGCAAAGGCGATGATCAATGGGGCGGACGGGCGGCGCGACATCGCAACCGTGCTGTTCTAGGTCGGACTGCCTGGGGCAGTCCTGACAGTTGAGACGATTCCCTGACGACGCAGCCTACCGCCGAAACCCGGTCACCGGCGGCCTGATAGGACCAAGCGGCTACTTGGCGTCTAGAGCGCCGGCTCTTCCCGGTTCGTTGTCTCGCTCGCCTTGCTGTCGGCGGAAGCTAAGGGATGGCGTGGTATCCTCCCAAGGAACGCGGCAGTTGGCATCGACGTCATCGACGTCATGGAGGAAGAGACATGGACCGATTGAGCGCGCCGTCGCAGCACCCGATTCCGGAGGGCACGCCGGACCCGTCCTCCTATCGCCTGCAACTGGACGGACTGGTGCGGCGGCCGCTCTCGATGAGCGTCGCCGAGATCGACCGGCTGGGTCAGGCCGAGCATTGCGGGCAGTTCACCTGCCGCGAGGGCTGGGAAGTGGGCAGCGACTGCTGGCAAGGTCCGCCGCTCTCGGCAATCCTGGCGCTGGCCGGGCCGCTGCCGGAGGCGACGGCGCTCTATGCCTACGCCCCCGGCTTCCGCTCGCTCGTGCCGCTGGAGTCGGTCCCCGGCGCGCTGCTGGCGCTGCGTCTGGATGGGCATCCCCTCACCACGGCGCGCGGCGCCCCGTGCCGGCTGATCGTCCCCGACCAGGTCTGCCAGCTCAGCGTCAAGTGGATCGAGCGACTGGAGCTGTTTGCGCGCCGACCCGATCAGCCCGTGGGGCCGCGCCGTCCGGAGTGAGCCTCTCTCCCTGCTTTTCCCTTGGAAGAGAGGGTGGCCTTCACTGGGCAGCTAGCTCGCCGGGACGCCAGGGGCGCTGCGTTAGCTTGGCCGACTGGCCCTGTCAGAGATCGTCATTTCCCGATAAGAGAAAACGGGGCGACTAGCAGGGGAAGCCGCGGGGCGGGTATGAGCTACTAGCCCCGTTCTCCGGAATTCTTAACCAAGCCGTAACCTGAACCCCCTTCCAGCGCGAGTCAGGACAGGCCTCACATGGTAGGGTGGTTTCCCTGAACTGCCCGCCTCGTCGGTCCGCACGTGAGACGGATGCACAAGCCACCAGCGATGGGGCGGGGAGCAAGTCACCGGGTCACTGCCGCCTCCTTGACGATGCCCAGCCCGAAGCGTATCGCGCCTAGAATGCGTACTGTGATGGCAAGGCAACCGAACGCTTCCCCAGAGCGTGTCCTGATCGTCGCTGAGGGATTGCTGGCCGGCGTCCTCGTGGATCGGCTCCTTCCTGAGCGAGGGTTGGAAGGTGTAGCGGTGGAAATGGCCACCGCTATCACCGCCCGCGAGGCATCATCCGTGATTCTCTACCAGGAGCATTGGACTGGCGAGGTCGCTCGCACCGTGCGTCGCTTGGACGACCGGAATTATGCGGTCTACCTCATCTGCCGCGACGCGGGGAATCCGGACCTGAACCTTGCCATGCTCGAAGCCGGCGCGGTCGAGGCATCCGTCGACCGCGAGCCGATGCTGCGCGTCATGGTGTGCAAGCTCAGCCGGCGCCTCGCGCGGCAACCGCTGCGTTGGCGTGTCGGCGCACTCGTCGTCGACGTCGTGGAGCAGTGGGCCCGACACGGAGGGTGGCGCGTGCGCCTCACTGGGAGCGAGGCGCAACTGCTGCGCCACCTCTACGTCGCCAGCCGCGCGGGCAAGAGTCTCTTCGCGAGCCAGCTCGCGAGCAAGCTGGCCAAGACGGAGCAGGGCGTGTACAACCACATCCGCGACCTGCGCGGCAAGCTGGAACACGACCTGCACCACCCGCGCGTGCTCGAGCTCGATTCCGAGAATGGTTATCACCTCAAGCTCGACCAGAGCGAACGCCCCTCACTCGCTTCTCATGAGATCGTGAGAAACTGATCCCTCGATCTAAGGCAAAAATTAGGCGCATTGCGCTATGCTGGCGGTGTCGCCAAGGGTCCGATCAGGTGTAGGGAGGAGCCAACGGGTCGGTGCGAATCGTGCTCTTGGATGCGACCCGGGAATCGGCCCGGCATGCGGGCCGGAGTACCGTCCCTGGAAGTGTGGAATTTGGTAGCTGGCTGGTTGGCTTGACATGGCCGGCCGCCATGCGGTTCTCGCGAGGTTGCTGAGATAGTCGAGGAAAGACCGACACGGTGGCCGAGGATCTGAGCATGGCGCTTGGTGCGTTGCTGCGCACGGCGCAGGTTGAATCGGGCGTGTAACGCGGCACGGGCGGGCTGTCCGGTGCCGCCCCATCGGCATCAGGAGAGGTGGCGTCCCATGGCAGACTTGATCGCTACGGCTTGCAGCTACGTCCGGCGGCTGCACTGGATAGGCCTGACGATGTCGCTCCTCGTTGCGTTCATGGTCGCTGCCCCGCCTCCTCCGGCCGCTGCGGCATCCCCATCCCCGCAGCCCACGAAGGTGCCGATCGGCGTGCCCGGCACCCCGCACCGGATCCAGCCGCTTCGCCGCCTTACCCCAAGCTCGCTCGTCCCGCGCCTCCAGGCCGCTGTTGCCCCGCCTTCGGCGCAGCCCGTCCCCTACCGCTACGACAACCAGAGCCCAACCTACCCGTTCATACCGAATCACGGCGCCACTGCGATCAACCTCTCGCCGGGCATCCGGCCCAATACCACCGGAGGGCTGAACTTCCAGGGACAGGGACCCGTACATCCCTATCTACCGGGCGACCCATCGGCAGCTTTCGGTCCCTCGGATCTCGTCCAGACGGTGAATGAGCAACTCACTGCCTTCACCTTGAGCGGCAGCGCAGAGTTCACCCGTTCGCTACAGTCGTTCTTCAATACCAGCTCGTCCGCATCGGTTACCGACACGCACGTACTCTACGATCCGGGCAACACCGGCCACTTTCTCGTGCTCGCCCTGGATTCTACGGATGACTACCTCGACCTGGCCGTGTCCCAGGGGAATGACGCCTACTCCAGCCAGTGGTGCTTTTACTACTTCCCGACGACGGCCCAATACAGCCCGGACTTCCCCGAGTTTGGCATCGACAGCGATGTCAGCGGCGCGGGTCTTGGGCTGTTCTTCACGGACGATCTCTTCAATGCCGATGGCAGCTTCGCCCAGGCGAATCTGTACGAGGCAGATCGTGTCGGCGCGGAGTCGTGCGGAGGAATCACCTACTACACGTGGTTCAACATCCCCAATCCGGACGGAACGAGAGCGTACGCGATCGCCCCCGCGATCACCCGCCAGGGCACCTCGACGACCGAGTGGCTCGTCGACTCCTATGCGAACGGCGGCGCCTCGCTCAACCTGTTCAAGGTGGACACCACGCCGACCTTGTGGGTGAACATCAGCGTGCCGACGAGCTCCTACGCGCGCCCCTCCAGCGCCGGGGCTCCCGAGGAGGGGACCTCCGCGACGCTCGCCCTGGGCGACTGCCGGGTGGTGGAAGCCGCCTTCGACGGTTACTTGGAGACATCCCTCACCAGCAGTTACGATTGGGGCGGCGGCAATGTCAACACGATCATATCGTGGCGCAAGATCGACACATCGAATCTCACCGTCTATCAGCAGGGTGGTTTCGGTGCGGCAGGATACTGGCTGTTCAACCCGGCGATGATGCCCGATTCGTCGGATCGTGTCACCTTGGTCTGGACCGACTCCGGCCCGTCGACCTATCCGAGCGCCTGGATGGGTGGACTGGATGCCAATGGCATTGGGACAAGCAACGTACCGCTGGCGATGGGGAACAGCCCCTATGGAACGGGCCAGAGCTCGCGGTGGGGAGACTTCTCCTGGGCGGTGCCTGACCCCGGCACGGCCTCGCAGATCGACGTCACCGCCGATGTCGCCCTCAACGGCGATTGGGCGACGTGGCTCGGTTCGGCCTCGCAGCCCTAGCCCAGCGGTAGCTGCAGTCGGTGGGCGACGTGATGCAGAGCGTGCTCCTGGCGCTGATCGCGCTGGGTCTCCTGGCCGGATGCGGCGCCCACCCGGCAGGAGTGTCTCCGGGATCCGCTGCCGCAGCCAGTTCAACCGAGAGCGTCAGCGGTCAGCCGGCAACGGTACGTGTCGCCACCAAATCGTCGGTGGCGACCGTCGCCACGAGCAGCACGAGCGGTCCCGGGCGCCCGATGACGACTCCGAGTTTCGCGAGGAGCGAGGCCTCGACGGCCGAACAGCACACGGCGACCCCGGCGCGCACCCTTCGATTCCGAGGAGGTGCTCCGTTCACCCCGACCCCGGTCGGCGGTATCGTGCTGGTGCGGCCAAGGCAGCTGACGGCCGAGGACAGCGATGCCACCGTCCGACTGCGGGTCGGCGACACCTTCTCGGTGAGCCTACCCGCCCCGACGTTCAACGGCCAAGCGGTGGACCGCTTGCATCCTCCGCGGTGGACTGTCGGAATAAGCAATCCAGTGGTGCTCGTCCGCGTTGGCGACGACGGGCCCGGCACCTTCCGCGCGGTCGCCGCGGGGACAGCGACCCTGGCGATCGAAGGGCAGCCATCGGGGCTACCCTCGGACGAGCCCCCGCTGCCGGTGGGGGTGGAACTCGTCGTCCACGTTGTCGTCGCGTAGTCGAAACGTTCAGCGGCCAGCGTGTGATGTCATCGTCGATGGCCACTGCAAGGTGTGCTTGAGCGGCGGCACGACCCCCTGGGCTAACGCCGCGAGGGCGGCGCCGTTCTGGTCGGCGCTAGCGAGTGCTCTGGAGGCACGGGCGGCGAGCCTCCATGGGAACACCTATTCGACTGTGCAACTGGCAGAGTGGGTATCCTACCCAATGCCGTATGAGTTCTCCAACTACGCACAGACGACCAACCCGGGACCACCGGGCTTTTAGCATGCGCCTCCGTGTAGCGGCAGGACGCCTCCTCGGGAGTGTCCTGCTGCCCCTCCTCTTACTCCTTGCTTCGTGCGGCGTGTCCACCGCGAATGCCGGCGGCGCCGGGACACGACCGATTGACGCGGCGGCCACCGAGCCGGCACCAACGAGCGTTGCAGCGCCGCTTCGCATGGCAACGGCCACCGCCCCTGCTCTGGAGACCACCCTCGGGGGGATTGCCTTAAGCATGCGCGGCCCCGAGGTGTTGCAGGTATTAGGCGAGCCGAAAGTCCGGACGGTGGCGCACGGTCGCGGCACGCCGCAGTGGGTATTCTCCGATGGAGTGACGGTTCAACTGAATGATCCCACGTCCCCTGCCGCGCCGTATGCGGTTTGGGAAATCCTCGCTCGCCCCCCGTTTTGTGGTGCTACCGCGGTAGGATTTCGCCTGGGAGACACAGAGTCCCAGTTCCGGAGCGTCTATCGCGGCTTTCCGGTTACCCTGGCGCCGGCGCCACCTCCCCAACTCGGAGTCAAGGACACCACTGGTACCTCACTGAACGTCATGTTCGATACGGCAGGAAAGGCGATGATGATGACTCTCACCAAGCAGGACGCTGCGTGCGACGGATGCGGGGGATTGCGCTCGTCGCCCGCCGGGGGGGACGCTCCATGGTTCGATCGCGGAAAGCTTCGGGAGCGTCGCCGAGCGGCATGTCAACCGCGCTCCGGCAGGACCACCAGCAGCTCGGACACGATGCTATGCAACACGCCCCAGCGCCGTTCCGGCACGCGCAAGCGCCGGCCTTCCAACTGGATTAGCCCCTGCCGCTGCCATTCGTCCAGGAACGGCGCGGCCCGCTCCTCCAGCGCGACGCCCGTTTCGGTGGCAAAGCGGTCGAGATCGAGTCCCTCTGCCGTCCGCAGCGTCAGCAGGAGGAGCTCCCGCGCGCGAGTGACCGCGTCAAGCTGCTCATGGTCCGCGATGGCGCCGCCTTGGCTATTGATCCGTTCGCAATACCGCTCCACCCGCCGCTCATTCCACCAGCGCCGGCCGGCGATGCAGCCCACTGCCCCGGCCCCCAATCCCAGGTAATCGTGGCCTTGCCAGTAGAGATTGTTGTGCCTCGACTGGTGGCCTGGCGGCGCCCAGTTGGATACTTCATAGTGGAGGTACCCGGCGTCGCGCAGCCGCGCGCAGGCGAAGTCGTACATATCCGCGGCGGTGTCATCGTCCGGGATAGTCACTCGCCGGCGGGCGGCTTGGCGTCCGAGCGGCGTGGCCGGCTCGATGGTGAGGGCATAGCAGGAGAGGTGGTGCAGGCCCAGGGTCAGGGCGCGCTCGAGTGTCGCCCGCCAGTCGTCCAACGATTGGCGGGGCAGACCATAGATGAGGTCGCCGCTCACCGAGGGCAGCCCAGCATCAAGCAGTAGCCGAACAGCTCGCGCGGCATCATCGCCGGTGTGCAGCCGGCCAAGCTTGCGCAGCAAGGCATTGTCGAAGGTCTGGATACCGACACTGACGCGGGTGAAGCCGGCTTGAAGCAGGGCCGCGGCAAGCGCCGCATCGACATCCTCCGGGTTGACTTCCAGGCACCGCTCTGCCGCTTCGCCCAATCCCAGCCGCTCGTCTAGCCCGCCGGCCAACTGGGCCAGCCGCTCGCCGCCCAGTGCCGACGGCGTGCCACCACCAAGGTAGAGCGACACGGGCTGTCCCGGCGGACATTGGCTGCGCCAGTGTTCCGCCTCGCCTAGCACCGCCGCTACGTACTGGTCGTACCACTCGTCCAGCCCGCGATACTTTACGAAGTCGCAGTACGTGCAGAGCATCCGGCAGAACGGCACGTGGACGTACACACCCCAGGGATCGGAGGTCCAGAGCAGGGAATTGGTTGCCGGCTCCGCGGTCCAGCTAAGCGCTGCCGTGCTGCGCACCCTTCTCCCCGTTGCCGTTCCCCCTCTCCGCGAGTTGAGTAGACGGGTGGGGTCCGGGGAGGGGTGGAGGTGAGGTCTCCTCCCACAGCCCCAGCAACTCCTCCAGGGGCAGGGCCGGCAGCGGCTGACCGCGTTCGGCGGCCAGACCCTCCATCGTCATGAAGCGACGGCGGAAGCGCGCGTTGGCCTCGCGCAGGCACTCCTCCGCATCGTAGCCTTGCAGGCGGGCCAGGTTGACCAGGGTGAGCAGCACGTCCCCCAGCTCCCATTTGCGCTCGCCGTCACCGGAGGCGACCCGGAACTCTCCCAGCTCTTCTTCAAATTTTGCCCAGGCGCCAGTGGCGTCCGGCCAGGTGAAGCCGCTGCTGGCGGCGCGGCGGCACAGTGCCATGGCCATCGTGAGCGCCGGCAGCGCGGGGGGCAGGCCCTCCAGGACCGACGCCTTGCCTTTCCCTTCCGACTTCTTGATTGCCTCCCAGTTGCGGAGCACCTCCTCGGCGCCGGAGACGGTCACGTCGCCGAAGACGTGTGGATGACGGCGCACGAGCTTGTCGGTGATACCCGCGGTGACGTCGCCGAGATCGTATTCGCCCGCTTCGCGCGCCATTTGGGCGTGCAGGAACACTTGCATCAACAGGTCGCCGAGCTCTTCGGTTTGCGCCGCCGCGTCTTCGGCATCCAGCGCTTCTAGCAGCTCATAGGTCTCTTCCAGCAGGTTGCGTTTGATGGTGTGGTGGGTCTGCTCGCGGTCCCAAGGGCAGCCGTCTGGCGCTCGCAAGCGGGCGACGATCACTTCGAGCGTGCGCAAGCTGGACCTCGGCTGCAAGGCCGGCGCCGGCGGTACCCACAGGGCGACTGGCTGGTCCGCACTCGCCTGCGGATGCAGCGCCGCGATCGAGCAGTCGCGCACTTCCGTCCCGCCGTCCGCGACGACGCGCACGGCGTGCTCGGGTGGGTACTGCCGAAGCAAGGCGCGCTGCACCTCCGTGGCGACTTGGGCGGAGCAGAGATCAAGGATGACCAGGGGCGCCCAGGGGCTGGGGAAGCCGGGCTGCGTCAGAGGATCGCCAAGGGCCGCGGCGTCCACTATCTGCAGCCCCGCGCCGGGGTCGACTCCGACTGCCGCGCAGAGCTTCTCGACGGTAGAAAGTCGATCCCTCAGCGAGGAGACTGCTGCCGGTGCGCTCATGCGGTTGCCACTTCCGAAACGAACGCCGATTCGGCGTCGTCCTGCCCGCCGTCCGGCCGGCCCGGAAAGGCATCCTCGCGCCGTGCGGCCGCGTACTGGCGTTTCAGCTCCGCCAGGCCGCGCTTGGTGTCCGACGCGACACGGGCCGGCAGACAGTAGCTGATCCGTCGCTTGAACAAGAAGTAGGTGAACGCCTTCATCTGCTGGACATCCAAACTGGCGGGCGCCTGATTGCCCACGGCAGCGCCAAACTCGGCCAGCAGCGCTGCCTCCGTGGCCCCGTAGATATCTTGGTAGACCACGTCGAGATCGATGTGACCCTTGGGGGCAACGACGTGCCGGCGTGCTTCCTCTTCCATAGCAAAGAACAGCGCCTCTTCGACGGTGACCCCATAAAAGTAGCTCAGGAAGCAGCGGTACTTCAGCGGCCCGATGCGCTCGCGAAACTCGCTGGACGGTAGCGCGACCGGCGCAATGCCCTCGAAGAGCAATGCCTCCAGCTCATCCCGCGGAACATGCTCCGCGACTTCTCGAGTGAGGCGGTCGGCGAGCAGCAGCCAGTCGAGCGCTTCGCCACCGAGGAGATAGTGGAGCTCCTCCCCGCGGTAGCGCTCGCTTGCCTCTTCCCACAGGCCGATGGCGTCGAGGAGCGCCGGATACCAATGGGCGCCTTCGTGGACGGCACGGCGCAAATGCGTGATCGCGGCGTTCGCCTGGACCGAGCGGGGGGGGCCGCCGGCCAATTCGCGCTCGCTTGCGCCATTCAGGACAGATTCGCGTGCCATAGCTCTCCGAGGAACACCACCAGCGTACCAGGGTGGGCAAAGTCTTACTGTACCCTGCCAGGTGAGTAGGCGCCTAGTAGCTGGCGGCTCGGCGGCTCGGGCGGCAGGACGGTCTCAGCGGGCCGAACGTTATACTGGTGGGCGTGTACGACCATCCATAGGTGAGGATCGCAATTGATGACCGAGCTCCATCCTGGTGACGCAGCGCCGAGTTTCGACCTTGCCACGTCGGGGGGCGGCCGCGTCCGCCTTGGCGACTTGCACGGCAAGCACGTGGTGCTGTACTTCTATCCGAAAGATGACACGACCGGTTGCACGAAGGAAGCCTGCGGCTTCCGCGACGCGGCGACGGAGTATGCGACCGCGGATGCCGTCGTGGTCGGCGTGAGCCCGGACGACGTTGCTTCCCACGATCGCTTCGCCGCCAAGTATGGGCTGCCTTTCTTGCTGGCGTCCGATCCGGACCACCAGACCACGGAGGCGTACGGCGCCTGGGGACCCAAGACGTATATGGGCCGGACGTACGACGGCGTGTTGCGGACCACGTACGTCATCGATCCCAATGGCAAGATAGCCAGCGTCTTTCGCGACGTAAAGCCGGACGGGCACGCCCAGGAGGTGCTGGCGGCGCTCGCTTGACGCGCGCTTGGGCTGTTGTGCGACCGAACAACCTGACGGCGCTGCTTTAGCCGCGGCCTGGCCGTCCTGCAGACAAGAAGGGGCGCAACCTGATAGCCCGCCAACCGTGCGGGCGGGGGCTGCGCGAGAGATGATGGATGGCGACGTCGCAAAATTGATCCTGGCCATCGTCCAGGATGAGGATGTGCTCGGCCTCAACGAGGCGCTCATCCAGGCCGGGTTTCCGGGACCAACGCGAATCAACAGCGCCGGCGGGTTCCTGAAACAGGGGAACGTGACGCTCTTTCTGGGGGTCGCTGCCTCCCTGGTGCCGCCAGTGCTCCGTCTGATTGCGGAGAACTGTCACACCCGCTCCCAGTACATCAACCCCTTACCGCCCATGGTAGAGGCGAGCGATCTGAACCTCTCCTATCCGATCGAGGTCCAGGTCGGCGGCGCCACCGTCTTCATCCTGGATGTGGAGCGCTACGAGCGGTTCTGAGCGCTATCTCGGTAGGGAGCGGAATTAGGAGATGACGCTGGCTGGGGGGAGCGCCGGGGCGGGGACTGCGGTCCGCCGCCAGAGCACGCGACTGCGGTCGGGTCCATACGGAAGAGCGCTCCCATGTACGGCAGCCGCGAGTGCTCTTGGAGCCGATCGCCGCACCACAGTGCCGGACTCTGGCGGCGGACCGCAGTCCCCGCCCCGGCGCTCCCTTACAGGGGACCTTGCCTAAGCCGCACTGGCTCTCGGTCCCGCACCTACTTCTTCGCCGCGGTGCTGGGATCCAATTCGTCGATCAGGCGCTTCGTGAGCATGGCCGCCGCCACCGAAGCTGCCGTCTCGGCAGCTCGCGTGATCGCCAGGTCAAGCCCCGACGCTTTGTGTTCGATGACGATAGTACCGTCGCTGCGGGCATTGGGGTCGGTCGCGTTGATTTCGAAGCGAAGATCCTTGGCCAGATCGGCGACACCGGGCGGCAGGCCGGCGATCGTGCCGTCCAGCGTTTGCCGCAACTGCCCCATGTAGCGGTTTGCCAGCTTTTTTCGCAGCGCGCTGGGGCGGACACCGTAATAGCTGTGCTTGATGGCCCGTCCGGGACCGCCGGCGAGCACGAAGCCGGCCGCGAGCGCGATGCCGGCATACAACCACGGCTGGCGGCGCACCCGCGTCTGCCAGTCCAGGAGGTCCCGAACCGTGGCTTCCAACTGGTCCAGGATCTCCGTCATTCGGTCGCGAGTCTGCTCTATCTCCCGCTGCGTTTGAGCTGCTGTTTCGCCCACTCCACATCTTCTTTCAACGTCTGTATGGTGCGCTCCGGCTTGGGCACCTGGATCATGCGCACGCCGATGAATGCCAGTATGCCAAAGATGACCGTGAAGATGAGCCAGGTGATCAGGATGCCCAGCCAGACGTGGCCCGTGAGGTAGCTAAAGAGGTCCCCGATCTCGAAAAAGATGAAGACGAACAGCGAGAGCGCCAGCACGACGCCGGCGACGATGAGGAGTCCGGCCGCCTTGACATCGCGCAGGATCTTGGCCATCGTCTCCTGCTTGGCGAGCGCGATCTCCTGGCGGACCAGCGTCCTGGCCTCGTCAACCAGGGCCCGGCCGAGGGCGAAGATGCCGCGACGTTCCGTACGCACTTCCGCCATCCTCACACCAACCGTCCGAGCACGATGCCGACCACAAACGCCGCGCCAAGAAGCACCGCCGGGCGTTCCTCCAACAGCCGTCGGAGCCGCTGCGCGTTGTCCATCGCTCGATCGGCGAGCTGCTGACCCGTGTCGCGAGCGCCGGTCGCAAGGGAAGCCGTGGCTTGGGAGGTCGTGTCGGCCAGCCGGGTCGTCATCGCGGAGGCGGCGCCCGCGACCTGGCCCGCGGCGTCTCCCGCGGCCGACGACGCCATAGCTCCGGTTTCGGCCGCCTTGTCTCTGGCGGCAAGCGCCGCTTCCCGGGCGCCCGAGGCTGCGCCGGCCAGCGCGTCGCCCGCCGCGGCGACGGCTCCGGTGACCGCCTGGCCACCGGCCCTGGCCGCCTCGACGATCGGCCGCTGCGCCGACCCGTCCGCCGGTGGCGCCTCAGGCGCGGGGCTGCTGCGTTCTTCCATGCGACCTCCCTTATCCCTCTCTTGAGCAGTCCCTGGACAACCTGGGGCCGCGGATGGAAACACCCACGCCGATCAGCCAGCAACCGCGGCGGGTCGTGTTACCCCTGGCTACCGAACAGCTCGTTCACGCGAGCGACTACCTCGCGCCGGGTAGCCTCACCGGCGCGGGGCGCTGCCATGAGCCCGATCACCACGCCGAGCAGAATCCAAAAGAGCCCCTTCATCCGTCGTCCTCTCCTAGCGGGAGCGCGGCTTACCAGCGCTGCCTCCCTACCCGCCGCGTAGCAACCAGCGTGCCAGCGTAACAGGCGCTGCGGCCTTTACCGTTGCCCGTCACGCGGTCCGCAAGCAGGCGCGTATAACTGTAACAAATCTTCTGCTGCTTTGCTGCCGGGTAGCCTAGGGGTCCGCCTAGGCAGTTGTGCGGCGCGCAGGTCCCTTACTTGTGGTACCGTTGGACAGCCTCACCGGAAGAAAGGCGAAGCGGCAGTGCAGACCATTGTTACCTATCACCTGGAAGCGCCGGGCGAGCAGCCCCCGAGCGCGACCCTGGCGCCGGTGCTGGAGCAGGTGCGGCTGGCGGATGCGCTGGGCTACAACGCCGCCTGGTTTGCCGAGCATCATTTCGGCGGGCATCGCAGCGTCATGCCTGCTCCGCTGCTGCTGGCTACCTATGTCGCCGCGCGAACGGAGCGCCTCAAAGTCGGCACGTCGGTCATCTGCCTACCGCTGCATCATCCGGTCGACATTGCCGAGCAAGTCGCCGTGGCGGACGTGCTCACGGGTGGGCGCCTCTCCATCGGCTTTGGCAGCGGCAGCGCCGCCGCCGACTTCAAGGTCTTTGCCAGCGACCAGGAAACCCGCCACCGCCGCTTCGAAGAGCAGCTTGCCATTGTGACGAAGTGTTGGAGCGGCCGGGCGTTCGACTACCGAGGCGAGTTCTACCAACTCGACAGAGTCACCTGTGTCCCGACTCCGGTACAGACGGCTGCGGAGCTGACCTGGCTGGCGGCGTCGAGCGAGCCGACGGCTCGCCTGGCGGGCCAATTAGGCTTCGGTCTGCAGCTCCCGCGGGGACGGCCGCCCGCCGCTTACACGCCCGTGGTCGCCGCGTATCGCGAGGAGTGGCGGGCGGCCGGTCATCCCAACGGAGGAGAGCGGGTATCCATCGCCCGCTGCCTCTACGTCGGCCAAGACGACGCCGAAGCCTTGGAGACCGTAGCCGGAGCAACCCACAAGTTCGCGCAGCGCTGGTCTCCGTCGATCGCGGCGGACACGAGTACCGCCGGGCTGATCGACCGCATGCACTTCTGCGTGGGCGGCCCCGAAACGGTAGTGCGTGGCTTGATGGAGCTACGCGAGCACACCAACCTAACGCACCTCTCCATCCAGCCGACCTGGGAGGACCTTCCGCCCGCGGCGGCGTGCGACTCGCTCCGGCGGTTTGCCGAGCTGGTGCGTCCGCGGCTGTAAATGGACCGGCTGAACGCCGGTCACTAAATGTAGTACATCTCGCGGTTCATGCGCGCGGCCTGGCGGCTGGCCAGCTCCGCTAACGTGGTGTCTTGGAGCACGCGCATGCTGGCGGCCTCCATGTCGCGCCAGATGTCGAGGATGGCGCAGTTGCGCCCGAGCTGGCAGGTGTGCTCATCTTGCATGCAGCTCACGAAGGTGCTCGGTCCCTCCAGCGCCACCACGATCTCGGCCAGCGTGACGTCGGTTGGCGGACGGGCGAGCGCGTGTCCGCCGGAAGGACCGCGCACGCTGTGGACGAGCCCGGCTTTGCGCAGCGCGGTGAGCAACTGGTCGAGGTAGGGATCGGAGATGCGTTGTCGAGCGGCAATCTGGGCGCTCTGCACGGCGCCCTGCCCGTAGTGCTCCGCCAGATCGATCATGGCGCGCAGGCCGTAGTCGGCACGCATCGAGACTCTCATCTAGACGCGAATTTTCTGCCAGCGACCGGCGCGGAAGCGCAGATAGTTCGCCAGCGCCCGCGCCCCCGAGTCCATCACATTAGATATATACACTCCGGGCAGTCCCATGTTCAAGACGACACCAAATAGCCAGCCGAACGGGACGCGGATCAGCCAGACCGCCAGACCCGTCGCATACATCGGGAAGCGGGTGTCGCCGGCGCCGCGCAGGCTACCGGCCATCACCTGACCCAGCGCTTGCAAGGGCTGCGATAGGGCAATCACGCGCAGCGCCGCCGTGCCAACCGTGTCGATGGTAGGGTCGGTGCTGAACAGGCGCATAATCTGGGGACCAAAGATGATGAGCGCGGCGCCCATCGTACACATCCAGAGTGCCGCCATGCGTACCGCGACCCAGGTCGCCTTCTTGGCCAGGTCGGGCCGCCGCGCGCCCAGACTCTGTCCGGTCATGGTGGTCGCGGCCATGCCGAATCCCATCCCCGGCATGAAAGAGATGGACAACGCATTGAAGGTGATGCGCTGCGCGGCGTAGACGTCTGTGCCCATGCCGATCACGATGACGGAGTACAGCAGCGAGCCGCCGCTCATCATGGACTGCTCGATCATCGAAGGCAGGCCGATCTTGACCACGCGCTTCATCAGGCCGACGTCCGGACGCCAGCCGCTCCGGCCACGGATCTGCACTTTGCGGCGACCGCTGAACAGGATGACGAGCATGATGATCGCGCCGATGGCGCGGGCGACGCTGGCGCCCCAAGCCGATCCCAGCACGCCGAGCGCGGGAAAGCCGAAGTGCCCGAAGATCAGGGCGTAGGCAACGACGACGTTCACGGCGTTCACCAGGCCGGTGACGATCATCGGCGTCCGCGTGTCGCCGGCGCCGCGCAGCGCTCCCCCGCAAACCAGTTGGATCACCAGGAAGATGGCCATCTGCGCCACGATGTCGAGATAGCCGCCGCCAGACTGGACGACGTCGGGCGTTGCCCCGAGCAACCTGACCACTGGGTAGGCGTAATTGTGGCCCAGCACCGTGATGATCGCCGCGAGCGCCACGCCGAGGAGCAGCGACTGCTTGGCCGCCTTCCCAGCCTGGTCGCCCTGGCCGGCGCCGGTGAAGCGTGCCACCAGCACGGTCGTGCCCACGGTCACCGCGGAGAGGGCCGAGATCACCAGGAACATGATCTGCAGCGAGGTGCCGACGCCGGCGATGGCCGCCGCCCCTAGCTTGCTCACCATGAGCATGTCCACGATGCCGAGGGTAGTCTGGAACAGGTTTTCCGCGATTATTGGGACGGCCAGACGGTTGACGCTGCTGGCCAAATGCTCCTCGTCAAGTATGAATGCTCGCGGCCCCGTCCTAGCGGCGCGAGGGACTCCTCCGGCAGCCGGTGCGGCGTGTGTGGTTACCGCGGCCCTGGAGTCGACTCCCACCGTGACCGCCTTCCCGAATAGCGGAGAGTATACCCCGCACCGCTGCGTTGTCCCGCCAGCTTAGGGAGACGGCGCAATGTCCGCCCCGGGGGTGGCAACCGCACGGTGGAACGATAGCGCGCTACGATGTCAGGACACTGAAGCTCGCGCCGTCCGATCCGAGCGGTGTCGGCGCCGCCTTGATTCTCCCGAACGGTCCGGCAAGGACGCTGGGTTGCGGGAAGAGCTGTGTAGGGATGGCGTGCTGCCCGTTGACGACGGCCGTCATGTTGGCGAAGTTGGCCCCATTGACTATGCCCAGCGGTAAGAGCCGCCCGTCCGCCAGCGCCGGCTCCTCCAGGATCCACTCTGCCGAGGAATGGGAAGAGGCGTAGAGGAGTTGGCGCTGGAACACCTGTGTACCGTCGACGATGGTGATTTGCCAGAGATCGAAGGCCAGCTCGTGGAGGTCGACGAGGACCCAGTCGCCGGGACCAATGGTCATGGCAACGTGTCGTGACGCACTGGGCAGTGTCTCATACCAGGCTTCATAGCCGAATAATGGCCCCTCCTGCACCACAGCCAATCCCGCCTGCAGCAAGTCGTTGGACTCGGCTCCGCCGATGCCTACCCACGATGCGGTCACGCCGAGACGTTGCAGGGTACGCGGCGTGGGCGCTTGAAAGAGCGCGCTCACCCCCGTGTAGTAGGCGTTGTTCGCCACGTAGCCGGCCCAATTGGAGCTGAGGTCAAAGGAGGTTGCTTGCTGAGCGAACGCGGGCAGCGGTCCCCACAACGTTCCCACCGGGCAGAGCACGAGCAGGAGCATTCGAAGCATACGTCGAAGCATTGTTCCTATCTCCTACCGGCGAAAAGGGGACCCACGCTCACCGGATGCCTTGACGAGCATACGGCAGACCTGGGTCGCCGTCTACTGAAGGCGGCGATGCGTTCCTAATCGCACTTGACGTGCAATGCGCAACCGTCTATGCTCCGTCGTGGCGCCCACGCAAGAGTCTCTCCAGTGCCGACCCGGCTACGGCGGACAGTGCTTGTCGAAGGGCCCGTTCTTATGGCGCGAGGACGTTCAAGGAAGGATTCATCGCATGGCTGCGTTGGCTCATCGTCCAGACCCGGTGCATCTTGGTACGCTCAGCCGCCGGCACTTTGTGCAGCGGCTGGTGAGCGGAGCCATC
Organism: uncultured Chloroflexota bacterium; assembly: GCA_937967325.1. Classification (GTDB taxonomy): domain Bacteria; phylum Chloroflexota; class UBA4733; order UBA4733; family UBA4733; genus UBA4733. Next base: position 1,695 of record CALBSQ010000305.1, on the reverse strand, counting down.
GGGTTAGGAGCATGCTCGCTTGCTGCTTGCGGTGGCGCCGCGCCACCGGCGGTCGCACCCACGATCGCACCGGTGGCCTCCGTGGCGGTGAACGCGGCAGCGACCACCTCGGCCCAGCCGTCCGCGGCCCAGTCCGCCGCCGCCAAGGCAGGCCAGATCCGCTTTGAGATGTACTCGGACAAGACAACGTACGACAAGTGGACCCAGTTGGCCGGAACATTGCGACAGCAGGACCCGTCGCTCGACGTCAGCGTCACCTTCATCACTGGGACAGACGCCTATACCAAGTATGAGACGGAGATGGCTGGCGGCACGCCGCCGGACATCATGGAATTCGAATCCAAGCGGATGCCAACCTTTGCCTCCCGCCAGACCCTGTACGACCAGACGCCGCTGGCGGCGAGGAGCAGCACCGTCAAAGCGGACGAGTTCTACCCGGTGGATTGGGACCGATCCCAGTGGAACGGCAAGCTTTTCATCTACCCGTACGAGAGCAAGCCGGCCGTGATCTTCTACAACAAGGCGGTCTTCGACAACAAGCAGGTACCTTATCCGAGTTACAACTGGAACGACCCCAAATGGACGTGGGATGCTTTCTTGACGGTCGCGCAGCAGTTGAGCGCCGGCTCCGGCGCCCAGCGGACGTTCGGCTATTACCACCCCACCTGGTGGGTCTATGCCGAAGCCTTCATCTGGTCCAACGGTGGCCACATGCTGGACAGCCAGCGCACCAAGTCGGTGCTCGACGCACCGGAGGACCAAACCGCGCTCCAATTCCTGCAAGACCTGATCTACAAATACAAGGTGGCGACCGCTCCCGCGGACACCAAGGCGGGGTCGGACAAGATGTTCTACGCCGGTCGGATCGGCATGTACTTCACCAATAATGGCTGGGGGCCGACCCTTGCCCAGGTCAACGGCCTGCAATGGGACGTGGCGCCGGCGCCGCTTCCGGCCGGCAAGACCCTGGCGCAGACGCGCGCTCCCGCCGACGGCTATGCCATCGCGGCCCTGACCAAGCAGATCGACGCGGTCTGGAAGGCGGTCGACTACTTCGGCTCGCCCTCCAGCGCCAAGCTAACGAGCGGTGTTCCCTCACGGAAAGCGGTGAGTGACGCCGGGGATTACGCGCTGGCCAAGCAGCCCGGCATCAAGTGGAAGGTCTATTCCGACGGTTTGGCCAACGCGAAGGACGAGCCGGTGACCACGGAGTTCCAGCAGATGGATGCGCAGTGGGGGAAGGAGTTCGACCCCTACTGGCAGAACAAGCGCACGCCCCAGGAGCTGGCCGCGGCGATTGCTCCCTTCACCAGCGAGCTGCTGAAGAAGGCGGTGCGGTCGTAGACGGATCTCCATCCGTGACGTCTCGCGCGCCCGGTAGCGGCTGCCCGGCTTGTTTGACGGCGGTGGCCATGGTGAGATGATCGGCAGTAGCGCCGAGAAGGTGTCGATTGATGCGTCCGTTTGCCGGTATCGAAGGTTCCGACCGTCCCGGTCTGTTTATCCAGGAGAACGTCGCGCTGTTGCGCCGCTATGCCTACGTCGAGGAGCGGCTGCTGCGACTCCTGGCCGGTCGCGTGGCCGGCGCCGCGGAGTGGGAGGTCAAGCACGCGCTGCCACGGCACGCCTGGGAGGATAGCGAGCACGCCGCTGCCCTCCGCCGCCGAGTCGTCACGATGCGCACGCCCGCTCGCT
>CALBSQ010000304.1 GCA_937967325.1 uncultured Chloroflexota bacterium | reverse complement strand
CTCGCCTGGCATGCGGCCCACCGGCTCGCTTCAGAGAATCATAGCCCACCGCCCATCCCATGAGCACGCTGGCAGACAAGGGCCACGGTACCATAGTGCCTGGGAGAGACGTGTGGCAGACCTGATCGGTGTGGACGACCTGGGGCGCGACGGCATCCAGCACCTGCTGGAGCTGGCCGCGATGCTGGAAGCGCGCGGCGTCGCGGGGGCGCCGCCGGCGCTGGCCGGCGTCGTGGTCGGCCTGATCTTCGCGGCGCCGTCCGTGCGCACGCGCAGCTCCTTCCAATCGGCGGCGTTGCGCCTGAGCGCGCAGGTGCTCGACGTGGCGGGCGATCACGGGCTGCCCTATGCCGCCGAGGCGCTCTCCGATGTGCTGCGATCCGTAGATCTGCTCTGCGACCTGCTGGTCGTGCGCCACCCCTGGTCGCCCGAGGCGGCGGCGCGTTCCGGCCTGGCCCGCATTCCCATCGTCAACGCCGGGCTGATGTGCGGCGAGCATCCCACGCAGACCCTGGCCGACCTCTACACGCTGCAGCAGGCCTTTGGCTCGCTCGACGGGTTGCGGCTAGGGCTGGTGGCCGAGGAGGCCGGGCGGCGGGAGGTCACCTCGCTGCGCCACGCCGCTCGCTTTTTCCCCGAGATGGAGCTGATCATGTACGGCCTGGCCGAGGAGCCGGGTGGCGAGCCGGAGCTGCCGGCGAGGCCGGTCGGCGCGCTGCCGGACGAGGCGGCGCAGCTCTCCGCGGTCTACGTCACGCCGTCCACGACGCGCAGCGTCCACTGGTCGCAGGATGTGGCGGGCGCGCTGCGCGCGGCGGTGCAGCGCAATCCGGAGCTCGTGCTGCTCCATCCGCTGCCGCGTGGGGCCGAGCTGCCGGCCGACCTGGATGGGCACGTCCGCTCCGCCTACTTTCGCCAGGCCCGCAACGGTCTCTGGGTCCGCGAGGCGGTGCTGGGATCGCTGCTCGGCCGGCTGTAGGGATCGCACCGCCATACCATGCTTGCTGCTGTCAACCTCAAGAAGGGCTTCGCCGGGCAAGTCGTCCTGGACGAGCTGTCCTTCCAGCTCAACCCCGGCGAGCGCATCGGCCTGGTCGGTCGCAACGGGGCCGGCAAGACCACGCTGCTGCGTCTGCTCCTGGGCGACGACGAGCCGGATAGCGGCAGCATCGTCCTGACGCCGGGCACGAGCCTCGGCTATCTCACGCAGGACATCGAGCTCGATCAGGAGGGGAGCCTCCACGACGAGCTGTTGTCGGTGTTCGGCAGCATCCTGGAGCTGGAGCGGCAGCAGCGCGTCGTGGAGAGCGAGCTGACCGAGGCGGCGGACGAGGCGCGCGTGCTGGCGCTGGTGGAGCGGCACGATGCCCTGCAGGTCCAGTTCGAGAGCCAGGGGGGCTACACCATCGAGGCCGAGATCGGCAAGGTGATGGACGGCCTCGGCTTCCAGCCGGCTGATCGCGACAAGCCGGTGGGCCAGTTCAGCGGCGGCTGGCAGATGCGGGCCGGCCTGGCCAAGCTGCTGTTGCAGGGGCCCGATGTCTTACTGCTGGACGAGCCGACCAACCACCTCGATCTGTTCGCCGTGGAGTGGCTGGCCGAGTATCTGCGCGGCTACAAGGGCAGCGTCTTCATCGTCTCGCACGACCGCTGGCTGCTCGACCGCGTCTGCACCCGCATCCTGGAGCTGGAGCGCGGCAAGGTCACGAGCTGGCCCGGCAACTACAGCGCCTTCCTGGCCGCGAAGGCGCAGCAGCAGGAGCTGCAAGCGGCCGCCTACGAGCGCCAGCAGGAATACCTGACCAAGCAGCAGGCCTTCATCGATCGCTTTCGGGGCAAGCCGACCAAGACACGGGCGACCCAGAGCCGAGAGAAGCTGCTGGCCAAAATCGAGCGCTTCGAGGCGCCACGCTCGCCGGAGCGGCGGCTGGCCTTCCGCTTCCCCTCCTGCTCGCCCAGCGGGCGAGAGACGATGCTGCTGCGCCGCGTGTATAAGGCCTACGGCGCCCAGGCAGTGTTCGCGGACGTCACCTTCACTATCGAGCGTGGCGATCGCATCGCCCTGATCGGTCCCAATGGGGCCGGCAAGACAACGCTCCTGCGCCTGCTGGCGCGCGAGGAGCAGCCAGACCGCGGCGTCGTGACCTACGGGCACAACGTGCAACTGGCCTTCTTCACCCAGCACCAGGCCGACTCGCTGGACGTGAGCCACACGCCCTTCGAGGAGGTCTACAGCGTCGCCCCGCCGGGCTGGTCGGAGACAGACGTGCGCGGCCTGCTGGGCCGGATGCTCTTCAGCGGCGATGACGTCTTCAAGCCGATCGCCGTGCTGTCCGGCGGCGAGCGCAGCCGCGTTGCCGTGGCCAAGCTGCTGCTGCGCCCGACTAACGTCTTGCTGCTGGATGAGCCGACCAACCATCTGGACATCCCGGCGCGCGAGGTGCTGGAGCAGGCGCTGGGCCGCTACGAAGGCGCCTTCGTCATCGCTACGCACGACCGATTCCTCCTGGACCAGGTGACCAATAAGGTCGTCGAGGTTGGCGGTGGCGGAGTGACCATCCACCCGGTCGGCTACCGCGAGTTCGTGGCGGCGCGCGGCCAGGGGACGGGCGCGCGACGCTCCGGCCCCGACGCCGGCAGCGCGGAGGCCGGCCGGATCGGCTTTCGGGAGCGCGTCTCGAGTGCTCCTGCCGCACCGCCCAACCCGCGCCGGGCTGCAGAGTTGGAGGCGCGTCCGTCAGGGTCAAACCAGCGCTTCGCCCGCGAGCGGCTGCGCAGCACGGAGGAGCAGATCGAGCAGTTGGAGGGCCATGTCCGCGAGCTGGAGCAGCAGCTCGCCGACTCGTCGCTCTACCGCGATCCCGACGAATACCAGCGCGTGCTGCACGACCACGAGGACACGGCGGCGCAGTTGTCGGTGCTCGCCGAGCGCTGGGAGGAGCTGGCTCGGCGGGTGGAGGTGTCGAGCTAAGCAGATACCGCTACGCTCGAGTGAGCCGAGGTGCTCCGGCACAGCTCGGCGAGCGCCATAGCACCGCGTCGGGAGGGATGCGTAGCTCGTCCAGAACTTCGGTGAGTGCCTCCTGAGTGATTGGCGTCAGCACGGTCCAGCCAGATCTCCGTTTCCGCCACGGGGATTCCACGGTGGCGAATCAAGGCGAACGCGACGCCAGTGCTGATCTCCGGGACGGCGATCTTGAGGTCGTCCAAGTCGTCGAACGAGTCGGCGAAGGTGAGACCAAACTCCTCGGCCAAATGTACCGGGCTTCGTGCGATCAGCGCCGAGTTGACACCCGGGATGTCGCAGTTCACTCGGTCGAACAAGCCACGACTCAGGTCCTCGGGTGATAACAATATCTGACGCATCTTGATCCTCAACAAACACTCATTGCTGCGTGTTCTTGAGCATCGTAACACCTTTTCTGGCCCAATTTCCATCGAGACAGCCACGGGCGAGTTCCGTTCACTCTAGGTCTGTCGCCAGCGCGACCCGTTGTCGGCGTCGTTATCGCTGACCCGGATGCGGGACAAGCGATCTGGTTAACATGATGGACTACCGCGCTGCGTGACGAAGGAGGTGACCTTGCCGGATACCACAGGTCCACGCCGCGAGGTGCGACGCTTTGGGATCGGCGAGTGGTACGGCGAGCTGTTCACTGGATTATCGCCAGAGGCACGCCGATCCAGGGCGGCGCTGCAACGACCCGGCCCGCTTCCTGATGTGCCTTGCCCCTTCCTGAGCCGGTCAGGCTTCAATGTTCGCTGCAACAAGAAGGGGGGCGTCTGCTCACTGCGTCTCTACGTGAGGGACCCAACGACCGGGGATGTTGCCGTTGCGCCGGATGACCAGGGCCGGCTGCGAACCACCTGCCCGAATCGCCTCAAGGAAGACGGGACGATTTACCGGTGGGTCGGCGAGACGCTGATCGGCGACCCGAATCCCACCGTGCTCGGCGAGATCGGCTTCCTTTCAAGGCCGGCGAACGAAGACCTCGTCGAGACCGGCGCCGACGTGGGGCGCATCGATAACGTCCTGGTGGCGGCTCATGGCGACCGGCTCGACTGGTGTGCGCTGGAAATCCAGGCGGTGTACTTCCAGGGAGATGAAATGGGTGTCGAGTTCCGCTCTCTAGCGCAGCAAACCCAGGCGGCGCTGCCATTCCCGGCCGGGAGGCGACGCCTCGATTACCGGAGCAGCGGCCCTAAGCGGCTGATGCCGCAGCTCGAGATCAAAGTGCCTTCGCTTCGCCGGTGGGGTAAGAAGATGGCGGTAGTTGTCGATGAGGATTTCTTTTCCTCCCTGAGCCGGATGGACGAGGTAGCTCACGTGTCAAACTGCGACATCGCCTGGTTCGTCGTGCGCTACGTGGAGGAGCAAGGCCGAGCCAAGCTGCAGCCAAGCCGCGTGGCGCTGACGACGTTAGAGCGCGCCGTAGAGGGCCTCACGGCTGGCCTCCCGGTGAGCTTACCCGAGTTCGAACGAAGAATACGCGCCAAGCTTGCCGAGGCTCAGAGATGAAGGCTCGGTTGGAGCGGGCGTAGCGCACGGCGAGCCCAGTCGAGATTTCTGCCGATGAGCAGCTCCATCTTCCGCTCGTGGTGGGTTGACTTCATCGGGACGAGCGCAGTATCGAATCCGCAATGGGAAGCAAGCGCACGAATCTCGTCAGTGTTGTCGTAGGTCATGAGAAAATCACCCGCCAACGTGCTGGCGACCTGGAATATGGCCTCGTGGTCGACGGCGGAGTGTGTATAGAGACGCCTTCCAGCGACAGTGTAAGGGGGATCGATAAAGTAGGCAACATTTTGACGAGTTCCCACCTGCCGCATGTAGGCGATGCCGTCCCCATGCACGAAGTTGACGCGTTCCTTGACGGCGATGATTGCCTCGATACGTTTGCGCAGGGTATCCGCGTACCATCGCGACCGTACCCCGCGTCCATTCTCGCCGTCCTTCATCAGACTCGCCCCAGGAGCTAGGATGCCGCCCCGCTGGACCCGGTTCCGTACGATGGTATGGAATGCTCGATCTAGCGGGGTCCGCGGCTCGGCGGCGAGGAGGTCGCGCACGTGCTCCAGCGACATGTCGAAGGTGCAGATGCGATGGATCAGATCCGCGCCGTGACCATTGAGGATGGTGCCCCAGACTGCCGCTACGTCCTGGTCGAGCTCCACCATGGTGAGTTCCTTGGCCAGACCCTCGAACAGCGCTGTCAGCCCGACAATCGCACCGCCGGCGAAGGGCTCGACGAGCGTATCCACGCCCGGACGCTCCAACAGCCAATCACGTGCGAGCGGGACGAGCCAAGTTTTGCCGCCGGGGTAGCGAAACGGGCTGCGATGGGGGACACTGGCCACGTTGACGATCACAGCAGATGCTGGAATGTAGTCGGCTTGGTTGGACGCCTCCATTACTCCACGCGAAGAACGAGGGTTGGGTTGGTAGTCAACGCAGACGGTCACGGCACACCCCTTTGCCATGATCATAGCGAACAACCGTACCAATTGGCAGTACCTGTGGGAGTGTCGTCCCCGCTGTTCTTCCCTTGTTGCGACTACTCGGCACGAAGCTTCCGCGTCATGGTGGACGAGCTTATCGAGGCCAACGCCCGCTGGCTGGATGGCTACGCTTCGCGAGCCTCCTGATCTGCCGGCGAGAGTGCGGGCCGGGGGCCAGCTTCCATATCCAGCATCAACGTCAAATCCAGCGGGTAGGCGCCCATGCGCTCGCCGTAGATCGACAGGCCACGAGCGAGTCCCCCGCCCGACGGGACCTCAAGTCGTAGCACGAAGGCGCCGTCGCGCTGCGCTTCCTGAACGATTGGCCCGACCACATCTGCCGACACGGCGATCTCGACCAGCTCGCCGTAGGAGCTATCATCACCGGCGCCCTGGTGGAAGGTCAGGATGCCGCGCGCGTCGTTGGGATCGTCGGCCAGGCGACGACGCTCCAGCATGTGGCCGCTCAAGTGAATGGCCACGTCGCCCGGCGTGCGCCGCCCCGGCTCGGTCTGCGGGTAGTCGGTGGACTGCCGCCGTCCCCACGAATCAGCACGATTGCCGGCGGCGCGGGTTCCCAGCTCCAACTTGAGCCGGAGCCCGTTGATCGCGGCCGGCTGCATGTCAGGGGGCAAGGGAAAGCGATAGGCGACACTACCGCTGCCGCTCGCTGCCACCTTTCCACCTTCGGCGATCACCCGCGGTGACAACCAGGTTGTGCTCTGGTACTCGCCCGGAGCAACACGCAGCGCCCAGCCGCTAGGCATGCGCTCGCAACGCGGCGACGGCGCGGACCAGACCTCGACGTTGACGTAGTTGCGCGCGACGACCTTGCCGGTCGCATCGACGAGCCGCAGGCTGAAAGTGAGCAGGCCCGGCTCCTTCGGGAGCGGGGCGGCGATCGCACCGGCCTCGGTGACGGCGTAGCGGCGGGGCTCAACCGAGACCGCGCCGTCGCGCCAGACGTAGCGCTCACCACACCGATCGATGGCGTTGATGCGCCAGCGCAGGCTGCTGCCGCGCAGATCCCGCGTGGACCAGTGACTGACAAACGCGGTGGCCCGGAACTCGGCCCCCGGCTCCAGCGTCCGGCAGGGCGGGCAATCAAAGCCGATAACGTCGTCACCGAGCAGGTCCGCGGTGGTCATCCCCGACACGAAGCCGTCGTAGCCGAACTCCTTGGGCGACCGGTCGTATTCCAGGAGGCCGTTGTGCTCCCACTCGATGTCGGTCAGCTCCGTGTAGACGTAGCCGCAGATCTTGTCGTGGCGTCGCAGGTCGGTGGTCAGGAATTTCAGCGACTGGCTCACGTCGCGGTCGCCCATGCCGGCGCTGACTCCGGCGTATTCGCTGTTGAGCAGCGGCTGGCGCCCCTGCACGTAGCGCGCCGCCTCCGGCAGCTTGGAGAGCCCCGCCACGTAGTTGAACGTTGAGCCTGGATGGGTACGATCTACCACCTCCTGCACGTGCCGTCGAGCGGATGACCAGTTGGTGAGGTAGAAGTGCCAGCTGTTGAGCTCCGTCACCACGTGGTCATAGTTGCAAGGGGAGTTGTCCTCGATCAGCCGCGTCGGATCCAGCGCCTTGGCCATGGCGACCTGCTCCGCCAGCCACTGCCAGCTTGCCGGCGTGCCGTGCTCGGTCAGCCCCCAGGTCTCGTTGAACAGGATCCAGGCCACGATGGACGGGTGGTTGACGTCTCGGTCGATCGTGCTCCGCAGACAATGCTGCCATGCTCGCCGTGACGCCGGCGTGTCGATGGCCGGACTGGGGATGTCCTGCAGGATCAGCAGCCCCAGGCGATCGGCCCAGTAGTAGTAGCGCGGGTCGTTGATTTTGATGTGGCAGCGCAAGCAGTTGAGCCCGGCATCCTTGGCGCCCTGGATGTCGCCACGGATAGCGTCGTCGCTGGGATAGGTGTGGACACCGTCGGGATGGAAGGCCTGATCCAGCGCGCCACGCAGGTAGACCGGCTCGCCGTTCAGCAGCACGTACTCGTAGTCTCGGCCGTCCCAGCAGCCGGTGCTGATCTCGCGCAGCCCGGCGTAGGTATGGATCAGGTCCGGCTCGCCGGCCGAGTCGCGCAGCTCCACGTCGAATCGATAGAGGTAGGGATCGTCCGGCGACCAGGGACGCGGGTTGGGAATGGCCACGTCCAGGGAGACGGTGTGGTGTCCGGGCGCGAGCGAGAGCACGCGTTCTTGATCGGCAAACTGCCCGTCAGGGGAACGCGCCTGCAGGACGTAGCTGCCGGCAACGGCAACGTCCAAGCCGACCCTGGCAAGCATACGGCCTGCCGCCAGCTCGGATGTCAGCGCCACGCTCGCCACGTAGCTGTCCGGCCGACCTTCGAGCCAGACGGACTGCCAGATGCCGCTGGAATGGGTATACCAATGCACCGTCTGCTTGCCAAGGAGCGTCGCGGCCTCACAATCGTCGCGCACCCGAACCACAACGCTCAACGGCTCCTCTCCCCTGAGGTGCGGCCCCAGGTCAACCGTGAATGGTGTGTAGCCGCCAACGTGCTCGGCGGCCAAGTGACCGTTCACCCAGACCCGCGCCTCCCAGTCCACCGCCGCGAAGTGCAGGACCGGCCGGAGTCCGCGCGCCAACCATTCGCGGGGGACGACAACCTGACGGCGGTACCAGGCAACGCCCAGATAGTCCGGTTCCCCGATGCCGGAAAGCCGGCTCTCCCACGGAAACGGCACGACAATCGTCCGGCCAAACGGCTCGCGCGGCTGGGCGCCTCGCACCGCGTGGACGCGCCCACTCCACCAACGCCGCTGCTCGCCCTCATTGGCCGGATCGAAGCAGAACTCCCACTCGCCATTCAGCGTCTGCCAGTCCGCTCGAGTGAAGATCGGGTTGGGATGTTCCGCTCGGGGCGGTGTCATCGTAGGCATGCGTGTCAATCTCTCCGCTATGCGCACGTTCCGCCGCGATGATAGCGCACCGGGGCGCCCTAGGGGCCAAAGGCCACACGCCGACCAGCGGTGTGACGCGCTGTGGGAAGGCTTGTCCCAACATGGCGCAGTACGGAAAAAGCGGGTGGGGCGAGGCGGTGCCTGGGCCGCGACGACGCGCCCAGGTAGTACCTCGGCCAGAGTACGGGACTGCGATCCCTCCGTGGCCACAAGTGGCATTGAGCCTGGTAAGTGGCCCAATAGTCCTGCAACGAAACACTTGGAAGTGGGTATGCTACCCTCGTCACGTCAAGCATGTCGACGGCAGGGTGGCCATGGAAGATGCCCCAGTGCCCGCAGATCAGGGCAAACGGACACCGGCACCCCGGACGCTGGCGGAGGCGTTGGCCCCCTACCACGCATACTCTTCGCCACTCTAAAAGCGCGCGGAGCAAGAATGCGGAGGCGATGGCAATGCGCCAGTTGGGCGACGGCCCCGGGGCGGAGGTGCGCCTGCGAGCACTCCAGCAGTTCATCGGCGAGGGCGGCTGGGATTACGCCGCCGTGCTGGCGACTCATCAGCGGCTGATACCCGCGGCGCGGGTGCAGCGCGTGGCTGCGTAAGGCCCGTAAATCAGGTGACATCGTCGTGCTAGGAGATGTCCATGACTCCGAACGACCGATTCTATCAAGTAAAGGGCACAGTCACCGGCTACGACCGGCAGGAAATCTCTGGTGCTGAGGTCACCCTCTGGTGGCAGCGTATCCGCGAGCGCGTGCTGCTCGCAAACGGAAGGACATCTGAGGAAGGCCACTACGAGCTGCACTACGCCGTGCCCGACGATGCGCCGGGGCGGGTCTTGCTGGTGGTCGAGGCACGCGGTGGTAGGCTCGCAACGCCCTTGGAATCGCCGTCGATTACGGCGGCGCCCGACCTGACGGTCGACCTGGCCGCGCCGCCCGCCGATCCATCCGAATACGGCGCACTTCTGCGCGACCTGACGCCGCAGTTGCAGGGCCTCTCGCTGCTCGAGGTCACGGAGGGCGACCCGCACCACGACATCACCTTCCTGGCCAACGAGACCGGCCGGGCCAAGGAGCAGATCATGCGCCTAGTCGTGGCGGCGCGGCTGGAGCACGGCTTCGCGATCCCGGCCGGGTCGTTCTACGCGTTCCTCGCCGCCCGCGTGCCGGCTTCGCTGCCCGGTTCTCTGCTGGAGGCGTCGCAGAACTTTACGCTGATCGACGCGCTGGTGCAGCGCGTCGGGGCGCTGATCGCGGGGCTCGACCCGGCGCAGCAGACTCGCACGCTGATCGACGCCGTGCAGCGCGCAGTGGTAGGGCTGCCTGTCGTCAACCACATCCCCGACATCGTCGCGGCGCTGCAGACGCTGCGGCAGAGCAATCTGCTGCGCGCTCCTTATCTGGCGGGAAAGGCGGCTCTGGGCGACCTCCTGGGCGTGGCCGCACTGCCAGACACGAAGCATACGGCGTTCGTCCAGGCGCTGACACAGAACACCGAGCCCATGGAGAAGTTCTGGACCACGCTCGCTGACGGCCAGCAAGGGTTCACGCCCGAGGAGGTCGCCGCGGTGCGCCAGACGCTGTCGATCGGCGCCTTCGTCAAGAATACGCTGCCGCTGGTCACGGCGCTGCGGCAGCGGTTCACCGGTGGCGCCTTCAAGGCCCTACCAGACCTCGCGCGCCTCTCGAAGCAGGACTGGCTCGATCTGGTCAGCGCGGCCGGACCCGGCGCCGTACCGGCGAACATCGTCGGCGCTGAGCCCGCCGCGACTTTCGCGCGCGAGATCTACGACCGCGTCACCGCCGCCTATCCCACCGCCGCGCTCGCAGCGCGCGCCGGCGGCGGCTTCGTCCCGGCGAACCAGCAGGGGGCGTTGCAGACCTTCTTCGACAATAACGCGACGCTCGACCTCAGGCGCGAGAACCTGAACGTCTACCTCCACCAAGCGGGCGACGCCTTCGCCGGCATTACCGCCGGAGACCGGCCGGGCGTGATGTCAAACCTGCGCGCAATGCAGCGCGTGCTGCGCATCGTACCGCACGTCGATGTCTGCGAGAAGCTGCTGACGGTGGGCCTGACCTCCGCCGCCGCCATCACCATGGCGGGCAAGCAGCAGTTCGTTGCCAAGCTGGAAGCCTCAGGAATCAGCCGCCTGGACGCGCACAAGACGTATGCGCTAGCGGAGATGCGCTATGCCGGCGTGCTCGCGCTCTACATGCGGTATAACCGTGGCTTCATGGGTCCCTGGCCGAAGGCGTTCGGGCCGATGCAGCCCGACGATGTTACCCTGAACGCTGCGATCGGCAATAATGCCACACTTGGGGTGCTGTTCGGGCCGCAGGACTACTGCGCGGTCGACGACTGTACCTCCATACTCAGCCCCGCCGCGTACCTCACCGACTTGCTGCTGTGGCTCAGCAACCGCACCGCCGGGATCAGCGGTGCGCCGAGCGCGCTCGGCGTGCTGATGGCGCGCCGACCGGACCTCGGCACGCTGCTGCTCAACTGTCCGAACACCAAAACAACGATGCCGTACATTGACCTGGTGAACGAGCTGCTGGCCGACACGGTCAGCCCGCCGCCGGGCGGCGCCTCGCGGCAGACGACACTTACCGCCGCCGAGCTGCGCGCCGCGCCCGACCCGGCCACCGTCAACCCTGCGGCCGACACCGCGCTGAGAGGCGCGAGCTATCCGCACACGCTTCCCTACGATGCCGCGCTCGACGAATTGCGCAGCGTGCTTGCCCAGTCGAAGGTCGCCCTGTGGCAGCTTCGCCAGGCGTTCCTGCCCCTGCACGGTGCGCCGCCGGCCGGCCAGCTCGCCGCGCTCGCCGGCGAACGCTTCGCCATCAGCGCCGCCGAGCGCACGCTGATCACCACCGCCACCGCGACCCTCACCGCCACGCGGGTCGCGTGGAATTCGCAGACCCCGCTGCCCGACCTCACGCATGTCGATAACTTCCTCGCCGCTGCCGACCTCACGTACGAGCAGCTTCTGGAGCTGATCGACGTGGTGTGGCCACGCCGCCGCCGCGCGGCGAGCGCCATCGATGGCGCGACCGACAGTTGCAATACCTCTGTACAGACCATCACCAACCTCGATCTGAACCGCCTCGACCGGCTGCACCGTTTTCTGCGGCTGTGGCGGCGCACCGGTTGGAAGATGTGGGAGCTCGACCTTCTGCTCTCGGCGCCCTCGATCGGTGGACCGACACTGGCGTCCGACACGCTGGTCAACCTGTTCACCTTCCGCCAGCTGCAGGACGCGACGGGGCTGTCGGTGGACCAACTCCTCGGCTTTTTTCTGCGGTTGGACACTTCCAGCCACCGCGACCCGGACGGGACCGCGTCGACACCGCTCTATAACACGCTGTTCCAGAACCCAGCGGCGCAGCCGGACCCCGACCTGGCGCTGGCGAACCTCACCGGTGCCCAGGACCTCGGGGCGCACGCGCCGGCCATCCAGGCGGCGCTACAGGTCCCGGCAACGGACGCGGCGACTCTGATCGGGCTGACGGACGGCACACGCACGCTTGACAATCTCAGCCTGATCTACCGCGTCGCCATGCTCGCGCGGGCGCTGAAGCTCGCGGTCGCAGACATGCTCGCGGTCGGGCCACTAACCTTCACCGACGTGTTCGCGACGGTCGCGGCCACGCTCGCCTTCGCCCAGCGCGTGGGGGCAATCGCGCGCGCCGGCTTTAGCGTCGATCAGCTCACCTACATATTGACCACCGGCCCTGCCAAGGCTGGGCTGACCGACACGCAGGTGGCCGCCATCCTCGGCGACGTGGTGCGCGCCATCCAAACGGTACGGGCCAGCGTCTATGGCAGCGGCGACCCACCCTACACCGTGCTTGGCCGGCAGCTCGGGCAACTGCCCCCATCGGGCGATCCGGTGCATCCCAGCTTGTCCGACCCCGGCCAGCTGCAGGAGGCGCTGCAGATCGTCGATGGCAGCTTCACCGGCGGCGACCCGGTGCGTACTACTTTCATCAACGCCCAGTTCGCGCCGTTCATGACCGCGGCCGAACTCGCGAACGCGGTCGCCACCCTCGCGCCCAACGCGGCGCCAGGTACACCGATCCCTCCCGGCCAGGCGCTGGATGCGCGTGCCAATCTCGTGCTCATGCCGCTTGCGCGGTACCTGACGCAGAAGCAGGTCGTCGCGGCGATCGCGGCCGATCTATCGCTCGCCGCCGACGTCACAGCCAAACTCATGGTCACACTGACGGTACCGCATGTGCCGCCCGTTGGCGTCACGCTGCTCGCTTCCCTCACCGATCCAGCGCTGCTGGCGCAGCCTCTGACCCCCGCCGGCTCGCCGGACCAGTTCTACGCGGTCCGCCTTCTGCACAAGGAAAGTGTGGTCATCGTCCGATTGCATCTGGTGCTGGCCGACCTCAGCTGGCTGCTGACCAACGCTTCCATCTATGGCGGCGTCGATCTCACGGCGCTGCCGGTGGTGGCGGGGCAGGCCGCGCAGTCGATCGATGCGCTACTCACGACGGTGTTGCTGGTGCAGCTCAATCGCGCGTTCGCCGCGCTCACGGGCTCGACGGCGTCGCCACCACCGCTGATCCGGTCGCTGACCGACTTGATCTCCGCCGCCGCCGCGGGCGGATTGCCCGACGACGCGCACGCCGCGGCCGCCTTCGCGGGTATCGCGGGCGCCGCGGTTGCCGACGTGCAGGCGCTGACCTCGGCCATAGGCGTCTCGCTGGCCGCGGGCGATTACCAGAAGCCGGCGACCTTTGACCGACTGCGCACCCTGCTTGCGATGGGCAAGAGCACAAGCGGCAGCGGCGCCGCCCTGGCAAGCTGGGGAATCGAATCGGTCGACGAGAGTGTCGCCGCCGCCTCGGCCTTGCAGGCGCTGAAGTCGCGCTTCAGCAACGACGCGTGGCTCGCCGCCGCGCCGGCCCTGATCGATCCGCTGCGCGAGCGCCGGCGCGACGCACTGGTCGCCTATCTCACGGCCCAGCGCGACGGCGGCTTCAAACCGATGCCGTGGGGCGCCGACAGCAATAGCCTGTTCGACTACTTCTTGATCGACACCGAGATGAGCGCTTGCATGGACACCTCGCGCGTCGTGCAGGCCTACGCTGCCGTGCAGCTCTTCGTGCAACGGTGCCTGATGAACCTCGAAGCCGCGGTCTCGATCGACAGCACACAGGACGAGGGCTGGCAGGAGTGGGCGTGGCGGCAGCGGTACCGGCTGTGGCAGGCGCATCGCGAGATCTTCCTCTGGCCGGAGAACGTGCTGGTGGAGGCGGATCGCCCCAACCGCTCCGAGCTGTTCGACAAGCTCATGCAGGAGACACGGCAGACGCCCAACACGACGGACGCGCTGGAGACAGTCGTCCTGAATTACATCGACCGGCTGGACCAGATCGCCCATCTGCACGTGACCGGCATCTGCCAGGACCCGGTCACCAACACGCTGCACGTAGTGGCGCGCACCGACTCCGACCCGCCGACGTTCTACCACCGGACCTTCGCCAACAACGCCTGGAGCCCATGGACGCAGATCCCGCTGAACATCAAGGCGCATCAGGTCGTACCGGCGGTGCATCGCCGCGGCCTCTACCTGTTCTGGGCCGAGGTCACGCTCGCCAACGAGCCGCAGCAGACCCTCCCACCGGCGCAGGCGAGCACCTCCCCATCGAAGAGCAAGCCACCTGCGCGTCACGCCGAGATCCGCGTCGCCTCCAGCCTGTGGCGCAACAACCAGTGGGCCGGCGCGAACTACGCTGCGGGAAGCCTCTACGACGTGCCGCTAATGCTGCTCGATCCGCAGGCGAATGCGACCGCAGGCATGGTGGAAGCGCTCTATTCGTTGAAGGTCAACCTGCCCTCCGGCAATCGGACCGACATCTTCGTCGACCTTTTCCGATTCGGAGACTACACGGCACTCGAGAACACGGTCGCGTCGGTGGTCGCGTCATTCGATGGCTTGATTGCCTCCTCCGGAAACGCAGACTTCGTCAAGGACCTCCAAGCTGCCCGGGACCTAGACCTCGCCATAATATTGGGCACCGTTTCCGACGCATCGCAGAGCCCGACGGCCCTACATATTGGGCGCGCGGTCTTCGACGGGCGCTTCGACGCACTCGAGCTGCGCAACATCGCCGCCCTGATCGGCGACACGCCGGTCGCTGGGTATCTTGCCTACGTGCAGGCGCATTACGGCGACGCCGGCGCCCGGCTCACCGAGCTCACCGACGCCGATCCGCCGCTGGTGGGCGAGCCCAGCCTGGTGCCCAAGACCGGCGCGCTGATGACGCAGCCGGTCGCCCCCGGCCAGCCGAGCACCCTCCCGCTCACTTTCACCTCGATCAGCGACCAGGAACAGAACGTGGGCTCGCTGCTGCAGACCGCTCAGGCGCCGTTCGCTGTGGTCGGACCCAGCACCGACCTCGCCTTCGACCCCGCCAACGACTTCGTCTATACCGACCCCAAGCGCGCCTACGTCGTGCAGTCCACGCGCTACTACGAATACGGCAGCCAGTGGCGTCCGGTGGTCCCGTCGCAGCCGTCCGACGTCCCGTTCGAGATCCGCTACTTCTTCAAGCGCTTTTACCATCCCTACACCAAGCTGTTCTGGCACGAGATCTTCAACGCCGGCCTGAAGGGGCTGTACACCCAGGCGTTGGAGCTGACGCCGTGGACAGTCGATCCCGCGAACGCCGATGCCTTCACCTTCCAGGCCACCTATCAGCCCCTCGTCGGCCGGGTGAACTGGGGCGAGGACAACGAGATTATCGATTTCGGTCGCGACGCCGCCTACGCCTCGTACAACTGGGAGCTGTTCTTCCACGTCCCGCTCTACGTCGCGCAGCTCCTGCGCCAGAACCAGAAGTTCGAGGACGCGCTGAGGTGGCTGGCCTTCATCTTCAACCCGACCGCGCCCGGCCCCGCGCCAGCGCCGGGGCGTTTCTGGATCACCGCGCCGTTCTCCACGCTCACCAGCGCACAGACCGCGCAGCAGCAGATCAACGCCCTGCTGCAGTTTGTCAATCAGGACGACGCGAACGCGGTGGCGGCGGTGCAAAGCTGGCAGGCCAACCCGTTCAACCCGTTCCTCGTCGCCGACCAGCGCCCCGTCGCCTATATGAAGGCGGTAGTGATGGCCACTGTCGGCACGCTGATCGAGTGGGCGGACAACCTGCTGGCCACCGCCTCTCGCGAAAACCTCAACCAGGCGACGTTACTCCTGGTGCGCGCGAGCGAGATCATGGGCCAGTTACCGCAGGCGGTACCGCCGCCGGTGCGCGCGGATGCCTCGTTCAACCAGTTGCAGGGCGACCTCGACAAGTTCGCCAACGCGATGGTGGACCTCGAGAACCTGATGGGGGCGGGCGGGGG
>CALBSQ010000303.1 GCA_937967325.1 uncultured Chloroflexota bacterium | reverse complement strand
CGGGGTGCGCATGCCGCGTCCCGGGTGGGTTCGACTCCCATATGCCTCCGCTCATCCTCTCTGGTAGGAGGGGGCGGCCTCCCGCGTTCGTCCCTCAACTCGAGCATCTGCCGCTCCCCTCCCCCCTAACGAACCCCCTAACCGGCGCTGACGCCGCGTAGGAGCCGGTGCAGCTTCAGCGCCGCGTCCGCTTCCAGGCTGGCGACGCTGTGCGTGTAGAGGTCGGCGGTGATGCCGATCGTCGCGTGTCCCAGGCGCTCGCTCGCCACCTTCAAGGGCACCTCGGCGGCCAGCATCGAGGTCGCGGCGGCGTGCCGCAGGTCGTGGAAGCGGATGCCGGCAGACAGCTTGGCATTCGCTAGGGCCGCCTTGAAGGCGCGGTGGACGGTGGTATGCCACAGCGCGCCGCCGGTCGGGTCCGTAAAGATCAACTGATGGGGAGCATAGTCTGGTCCGAGCAGCAGCCGCCGCGTCAACTGTCGTTGACGGTGCTCGGCAAGGGCCGTCACGACGTCGGGCGACAGGGTGATGGTGCGGCGGCCGCGGCGGGTCTTCGGTTCGCCGTAGGTCGGCATACCGGCGAGCACGCTTTGGAGCGAGCGGCGGATGGAGAGGACGCCGCGATCGAGGTCCACGTCCGGCCACTGCAAGCCGAGCAGTTCCCCCTGCCGCGCTCCGGTGTAGAAGGCGGTCACCCACAGCGGCAGCCAGGGATCTTCCTTGGCGGCGTCGAGCAGCGCGCGCACGTCGGCAAGGGTGGGTACGTGCAGCTCGGGGGCCGCGACGCGCGGCGGGGACACGACATCGGCCACGTTGCGCGCCACGTAGCCCCAGCGCAGCGCCTGTTGCAAGGCGGTGTGCAGCACCACATGGACATGGTGGACGGTACGGGGGGCCAGGGGCCGATTCCGGCGTCCAGTCGGCGTCGAGAGGAGCCGCGCGTAGAGCCGCTGGAGGTCGTCCGGCTGGAGCTTGGTCAGTCGCAGTTTGCCGAGCGTCGGCAGCGCGTGTAGGGTGAGCAGCTCCGTGTAGCGGGTGTGGGTGGAGGGGCGCACGCTGGCGCGCGTCGCTTCCAGCCAGCGTGCGGCGAAGCCGACCAGGGTGTCATGCTCCCTGGTCGTAGCGACCAGGGTCCCCTGCTGCTGGCGCTGGCGCAACTCCTGGAGCCGCTGGCGCACCTCGCCCTGCGTCTTGCCGTAGACTTCCCGCACGTCGGGCTTGCCGTTGGGCAGGTAACCGACCATCAGCCGGCCGCGCCAGCCGCCCTTGTGGTAGGGCGCGATGCTGCCTTCGCCGTCCGCGCGCTTGTGCGCCTGGCGCTTGGCCGGCGCGGCGTCCTGTGCTATCGTCTCACTGGTCCCGGTCATGGTCGCCTCCACTGCCTGACGGGTCCATCCGCCCCGGCCTTCGGGGCGGGGCGCGGCCAGCACTCCAACATGCCGGCCGCTGCTACGTCGTTATGGTACTGGCAACGCGGGGAGGTCCCCCGCCAGCTCCCCGAAGAGCAGCCAGGCCGGATCGACCTTCAGCGCCCGCGCCAGCCGCCGCACCGTGCTCTGCCGCGGCGTGCCGTCCAGGCGGCCGTTCTCGATGCGCGAGATGGCGACCACCGTCACCTTGGCCTTCGTCGCCAGGTCCGCCTGCGTCAGCACCCGCCGCTCTCGCGCCAACCGCAGCCGCTCCCCCACCGTCACCATAGGTATCCTCCACTAGCAAGTATAACACCGCTATGATCTAACGTAAAGAGCGAGCGCTTGCCGCTCCGGGCGTCGGCACGGTCCTTGCTCAAGGCGGTTGCCACGGGCGGCGCGCGTCGCCCACAGCGGGTGGGGGGCAGTTCGGTGGGACTCGTGGGCATCCTCTGGACCGTGGCGGCCGTCCTGGCGATGGTGTGGCTGCTCGGCCTCATCCTGCACATTGGCGGCAGCCTCATCCACTTGCTGCTCGTCATTGCCGTCATTGTGGCCGTCTACAACCTGCTGACGGGGCGGCGCGCGCGGTAGGCGACCCATCGCTGTTGTCCAAATTGCCGCCGGCGCGTGACGGCGTGGCGCGGGTGGGGTAGCATGGCCACGCGCCCGCACGGGGCGCCCTTCCTTTCCGACTCGGGGGCGCCTGGGGAAGGCGAAGCGCGGCGGGCCGGTCACGCATGCCGGTCCGAGGGCGAGGGGTCGCCCGCTGGGCACACGACCAGCGCCAGCCGGTTCCTAGCCGGCCGCGGCCCCGCCCCCGCCATCCTGCTCCCATCGCCACGCCGACGGCGTTGAGATCCTCGGTCGCCGGCGGCTCCGCTCCGCCCCCGAGTCTGCACGCCGTTAGGAGTCCTCGTAGGCGGACTCTTCCTCTGGGGTAAGCAATCCGCCAAGGCGACGCATCTCAACATCGTCCTGCTTGGCGATCTCCACCATAGAATCCAGGTACGCGTCATAGTGCTTGGTAGCCACAGTCACGTCCGCTGTGTCCCGGTCATGATCGAAACCAAATCGGGAGATGTCACGGCTCAGTTCCTGCCCTGGCGCAAAAACATCATCAACTACAGCGAACTCTGCCAGCTTTTGTAACCGAGTATCCCCTTCGGGCAGTTGACGAACGTAGTCGGCAAGGCCAACAATCGCATCGGCAGCGTTCAGGTTACGCGGGTCATCCGGGTATTCCCCCGCCTTTTCGCGCCGCCAGTCCGCCTGGTCTGCGATGCCTTCGGCGATGATCCCAGAAATGGGCTGTCGGAGTCGATCCGGCCCACGCTTATCCTGGGGTGCCCGTCGCGCTGTGTTCTCGTTCAACGCTGGCGCAACGGTACGCCAGAGTTCCTGCACAATGGCATACCAGCCATCTGTATAAGCGCTAGAATCAGATGCAGCCTTCTGTGCAAACGTACTCGCTACGGCACGCTGCTCAAAGCCATCCCTAACGAACGCAGGGATAAGCGCATTGGTCTTACTATTCAGCCTCGAGACGAAATCGAGCTGATCCCTCGTGGCGTTGTCAACAGCCCACCGCTCGCCGTCCTCACGACCTAGGGCATACCATCGCTCGCGCGTCGTCTGTAGCCTTTGCAGCATCTTCTCCACCCTCGGATCGGCAATCGTCGCCGCACCCTCCAGCATATTGGCCTCCCTCTCTAGTGCCGTCGCACATACCCGAGACATATTCATCCGGCCCCGTAACCGGTCCAGCCGAGCCGCCAGCTCGTCGGGCAGGGTAATTGTCGTTCGCTGGGTCATGCGCTCCTTTCCGTCTCCGATGCATAGTGCATACCTACAATGCATATAGTACGTCATCCTCCGCGCCGCCGTCAATACCCAACGGCACTTGGAGCGCCGACCGGGATGCCCCGGTCGGCGCTCCCGGCAGCCCTACCGTGGCGGCGCCGCCAGGAGGTTCGCCTGCTCGGCCAGCGCCTCGTCCTCCGCCAAAA
>CALBSQ010000302.1 GCA_937967325.1 uncultured Chloroflexota bacterium | reverse complement strand
GATTGCCGGAGCTGGCGAAGCTGAGCGAGGTCTACGGAGGCCACGATGACCTCCTCCTGGTCGGCACTCTCCGCTTCGACGAGCACGCCGGTACCGTCCTCGGTGAGCTCGAGCGGTGCATAGATGCCGCTTCGCCCGCGCCAGGGCAGACCAACAGCGCCCGCGACCAGGCAGGCCCGGACGCCAAATACCATGCACGATTGGGCGAGCGTCCATAGTTGCTGGCGCGCCTCCCATGGCGATTCGGCGGTGACACCGGCCGCCGGCGCCGCCAGAATCTCCGCGCCTGCGGCAACAGCGCAACGTGCGATCTCAAAATGGGCCGCGTCCTCGCCGCACAGTAGCGCCGACCTGGCGCCGGCCGCCTCGCTCACCACTACCGTGTCGACGGAGACGGCATCCGCCAGATCATCACCAAAAACGGCTTGCGCGAGCTTCGCCTGGCGAATCGCGACACGGCCGTCCGGCAGGAACAGGTGAGCCATCGACACCAGGCCACCGCCCGGCGCGGGAACGAGCAGCGCGCCGGCGACGATAGACACGCCGGATTTTCGTGCCAGGCGGGCGAACGTGGCGCGATACACGCGCTGCGCAGCCGGAAAGACGCGACGCCAGTGGGCGGAAAATGCAGGCAACTTGTCGGCCTGCAGCAAGCCAGTCGCCCAGCTCCCCGCGAAGTCGGGATCCAGGAGTGCGAGCAGCGGCAGGGCGGTGTGTTCCGGGAAGCAGACGAGCTGCGCCGACGCCGACGCGGCCGCCGCGGTGAGAGCGCAGCACTGCTCGGCGTACATGGCGGCGTCGGTTGCCCACTGCAGGCTCATCTGCACAGCGGCCACCGTGAGCGTGGACGATCCAGGCGATGGCGGCGGAGCGCCGGAATATTGGCTCACGATCGACTCGATCAGCGCCGGCCGCGACCGCCAGCGCAGGGACAATCCTGACAGCACAGCGCATTAAACCACGTCAGACGGCGTGTTGATACACGCCCGCTAGGAGACGGGGAAACGGCCTCACCGGAGCATGGCCCAGTCTCGCGAGCGCGGCCTCGGTATTCGGTGCATCGGTGAGCGGCACATCAACGCACAGGAGGGTATCTTCACGGACCAAGATGGGATCCGGCGACGCCAGGATGCCATCACGTTGGGGCGTGAGGTGACATGGTGCGTAGATGACAGCTTGATCGTCGATCCCGCCCCACCAGGGCGACGCCAGGAGAGCGGACTCTGCTCCTGGCCTCCCGTTTTCCTGGACACGGCTCCACAACCCGCGGCGGCGCTCCGCGTCACTGACTCTCGGCCACAGGGGCGAATGGATGAGCACCTCGGCGCCGGCGAGTGTCAGAAAACGAGCCGGTTCTGGGAATAGGACATCGGCCCCGAGCAGCAAGCCCACCAACCCCGCCGGCGTTGCGATGGTCTCCTCGCTGGCGACCGTCTCCAGGTTTAGCCCGCGGTCAGCAGCGGAGCGACACACCTGCCGCTGACGCCCAAGGATGTGGCCGGAAGCGTCGACGACAATCGCTTCCCGACTGACACGCCGGTCGGTTGCCGGCACGAACCAGGGACCGGCGACGACCGTGACGGAAAGCCGCTGGGCAACTGCCGCGGCGCACGCCTCCGCCTGAGATCGGAGTGACTCCGCCTCCTCGATCAGGCGGTCAGTAAGGCCGTCAGCAGTTGTCGGGCGGGGTGAAAGGAACAGCGCCTCCAAACCTGCCGGCAACACAAGAAGGTCGCAGCCCAGCCCGCCCAACTTGGCGAACCGTGCCACGAGCCAGTCCAGCGCCTCGCTTAACGCCGGCGCGTCGTGGACGCTCAACTGCACGACGCCAACGGTCCCCATCGGAAACACCTCTCCGAGCGGCCAGTACCGCTACGAGCGACGCCGCCGCGGCAAGGCGCGGTACACTCAGCGGCAGACTGCCGTCAGCATACCCCACCGTGGTCTGACCAGTCAGGATAGGATGGCAAATGGGCGGGCGCTCGCTGCTGCGCCTTGGCAGGCGCCAGGTGCGCTGGTGGTTAGTGCGCTTTCTCTATCGGATGACCGACATCCTGGGCAAGACACATCGCCTGATCCGCCCGCTGCCGCGAACACGCCCGGCCGACGACCAGCGGATTCGGCGGATTCTGGTAATCCGACTGGACTTGCTCGGCGACCTCGTCATGACGCTGCCGGCGATTGAGGCGGTTCGGACCCGCTGGCCGGCGGCTCGGATCGCCGTGCTGTGTACGCCGGCAGCAAGAGAGATCGCCGCCCGCAGTGCCGCCGTGGACAAGGTCTACACCTACGATCCACACGCCGTCCGGTCGCTTCAATACTGGTTACGCCCTCAGAATTATGTTGAGCTGTTTGGACTGATCAATCGTTTGCGGGCCGAACGCTTCGATCTTGCCCTGAGTATGTGCGCGGAGTTCGCCTGCCTATTTGCCTGGGCCAGTGGGGCTCGTCATCGTGTTGGTTATGCCCACGAGGCGTACCCGGCCTTGCTGACGCTGGCGGTGCCGGGTCGTCGGTATATCCAGCCCCTCGGTCACGAAGTTCAGTGGAACGAGCACCTGGCGGCCGCGGCGGGCGCGCCGAGCGTCCACGCCGTGCCGCGCTTGCAGCCACCGGTCGACCAGACCGAGTGGTTGCGCAGCTTTCTTGCTGACGATGTAGGCCCAGATGGCTACGTGGTGCTGTCGCCGGGGGCCCACAATGGCAGCGCGAAGCGTTATCTGCCCCGACACTGGGCGACGGTCGCCAACACATTGAGCGCCGAACGAGGCATCCGCATCATCCTGTCCGGTGTGGCGAGCGACTTGCCACTTGCCCAGGAACTCGTTGCGCTGCTCGATACGCCACCGCTCGTTGCCGTCGGCCGTACGACACTGCCCCAACTGCTCGCACTCCTGGCCGGCGCGCGCCTCCTCCTCTCGGGAGATTCCGGCCCGGTACATCTAGCCGCCGCCGCCGGCACACCGGTGGTGGTCGTGTTCGGTCCGACCGACCCGACGGTGTACCGCCCCTACTCCGACCGGGCAACGGTCGTCCGCATGGCCTTGCCCTGCAGTCCCTGTTACGATCTGCGCTCGACAGCCGAGTGCCGCCTGGGCTACCACGTCCCTCTTTGCATGGAGCTGCTTTCTCCGCGGCGGGTGATCGCCGCCGCCTACCACTGGCTTGACGCACGAACCACCGCCGACGACGGCGCCGGTCCGGAGCTCGCTGACCGGCCCTTTGTGATGCCTCGACCGATGCGCTAGACTAGCCGCCGGATCGGCAGCACAGGTCGGTCTACCGCTAGGAAATGGAATGATGCAGGGCGAGCTTGGCGTTGGGGTAGTTGGCTATGGTCGCGCCGGGGTGGGGCACATGCGCGCGGCGCAGCGGGCAGACGGCGGAAGCCTGATCGGCGTAGCGGAGAGCTCAGCCGAACGACGCGCGGAAGCAGCGAAGCAGTTCGATTGCGCGATCGTGGCCGACTACCACGAGCTGCTTCGGCGCGACGACGTTCACGTCATTACCATCTGCCTCCCGCACTGGCTGCACGAGCAGGTAGCGGTCGACGCCGCAAAGGCGGGAAAGCACATCCTGCTCGAAAAGCCGATGGCAATGGAAACCGACGAGTGCGATCGCATCAACGACGTGGTCGCCAAGCAGGGCGTCAAGCTGATGGTCGGCCACAGCCAGCACTATAGCCCGTTCAATCTCGCGGCCAAGGAGCGCATCGACGCCGGCGACATCGGTCCCATCGTCTTCCAGACGCTGAACTGGTACAAGCCGCTGGGCCTGGCGCAGCGACCGGCCTGGGGAATGGACCGATCCAAGGGCGGCGGCATGCTGCAGATGAACGGCGCGCACATGATCGACGCCTGCCGGTGGCTGGCGGGGCAGCCCGTCACCGCCGTAGCCGGCCGCGTTGCCAACGACGTATTTGGCGATCGCGTCAAGGCCGACGACAGCATGCTCGGTCTCCTGCGCTTCGCCGACGGCCACTATGCCAGTGTCGCCCACGTCGCGTACGAGCAAGGAGTCGAGCATTACCAGCACGACATCGTCGGCACTCGCGGCCAGTTGCGCGTGGCGTCGTATCAACCTAACCCTGGCTTATGGATTGCCCGCGATGGTTCCTTCGAAAAGGTGGAGATGGCATCTCATCGCGGCCAGGGGTTCGCCAACGAGCTGGTCGACCTGATCAATGCCGTTCGGGACGACCGCCCGACGCCCATTGACGGACAGTACGGTCGTGAGATTGTCGCGGCAATGACCGCCCTTGAAGAGTCCACCCGAACAGGGCACGAGGTCCATACGGTTTAGGGAAAGGATAGCCGGATCCATGGCAGCACATCAGGTGGGACTCGTCGGCCTCGCCGTCATGGGAGCAAACCTCGCGCTCAACGTGGCCAACCATGGCTTCTCGATTGCTGTGTATAACCGCACCGGCGAACGTACCAGACAGTTTCTGGAAGGGCCAGCCGCCGGAAAGGGCATCGGCGGCGCGACCTCGATCGAGGGGTTTCTCGCCTCCCTGGAGCGGCCACGCCGCGTCATCCTGATGGTTCAAGCAGGCCAGCCGGTCGACGCCGTCATCGATCAGCTCATCCCGCACCTGGAGACCGGCGACGTGATCATGGATGGGGGCAACTCCTTGTTCCGCGACACCATCCGGCGCAGCGAGGCGCTCGGCCGCCGTGGCCTGCACTTCTTCGGAACGGGCATCAGTGGCGGCGAGGAGGGAGCGTTGCACGGCCCATCCATCATGCCGGGCGGGCCACGCGATAGCTACGAGCGCTACCTCGGGCCGGTGCTGACGGCTATCGCCGCGCAGGTTGAGGACGGTCCCTGCTGCACCTACATTGGTCCGGGCGGCGCCGGGCACTACGTCAAGATGGTCCACAACGGCATCGAGTATGGCGACATGCAGCTCATCGCCGAGGCCTATGCGCTGTTGAGCCGGGGATTGGGCCTCCCCGCGCACGAGATCAGCGGCATCTTTCGCGAGTGGAATCGCGGCGAGCTCGACTCCTACCTCATCGAGATCACCGCCAAAGTGCTTGCCTACGACGATCCGCAGACCGGGCAGCCCTTAGTCGACCTGATCCTGGATAAGGCCGGCCAGAAGGGCACCGGGCGTTGGACTTCGCAGGATGCTCTGGAGCTCGGTGTGCCCATCCCGACCATCGACGCGGCGGTCTGGTCCAGGAGCATCTCCGCCTTCAAGCAAGAGCGGGAGCAGGCCGCCAAGGTGCTGCCCTCGACCACGCTGAGGCTGACGGCGCCGCGAGATCGCCTGATCGACGCCGTGCGGGATTCGTTGTACGCGGCCAAGATCGCCTCCTACGCCCAGGGTATGGCGCTGTTGCGCGCGGCATCGGCCGAGTACGGCTTCGACCTCAATCTGGCGGAGATTGCGCGTATCTGGAAGGGCGGCTGCATCATCCGGGCGCGCCTGCTCAACGAGATTCAGCGGGCCTTTGCCCAAGAACCGGACCTGCGGAACCTGCTGGTCGACGAGGAATTTCGCAACGTGTTGCGCAGCCACCAAGAGAGCTGGCGGCTGACGGTGCAGACGGCCGTGGGCGCCGGCATCCCCTGCGCCGCCACCAGCGCCTCGCTTGCCTATTTCGACAGCTATCGCAGCGAGCGGCTCCCCGCCAACCTGATCCAGGGACAGCGCGACTTCTTCGGCGCCCACACCTACGAGCGCGTCGACCGTCCGGGAGTGTTCCACACGCAGTGGGAGAATTGAGCCAAACAACGCCGAAGGCATCTCGCCGGCCGCGCTTCCGCCTCCATGCGGAGGACGTGAGCCGCCACCCTGCCGGCGCGCCTGGACTGGAACCGGCGGGAAGCGGCTGCTGGGTCGCAGCGGCGAGGCTCATCGTGCTGAGCGCAGCGCCCGGCGCCAGCGCGGCCTGCCGCCTCGTCCTGCAGCGCGAAGACGGCGCCTGGAGCGACATCGAAGCAGCCGCGACTAGCGCTGAAGCCGGGCCGTTGCGCGGGGCCGATGGTCAGTTGCCCGGGGCAGTACGGTTCGGGCCGGCAGGAATGCTTGGGAGGGTTATGCGCCTTCCCTTAACCATCGAGGTGTCGGAGGGAGCGCCGCCAGGTCGCTACAAGGGGGCGCTGACTATCCACTGCGGCGGCCGTGTCGAGCCGCTGGGGCTGCTGTTGGAGGTTCGTTCAGCGCCGTAGGCCCGGCAGGTGGACTGGCGCCGGCTGTGCCACATATGCCTGAGCACTGGCGGTTCAGCACTCGTGTACGTCATGCCGGAGTGACCCGCGATGAGATCGTTCGCGCTTCCGGCTATAGCCGCTCTGTCTCATTCTCGCGCTGCCTTGGCGATGCCCACGTATCATGTAGGTACGGGAGGCCGAAGTTCAGACCTGCGCGGCCGGGGCAAGGCGGCTTGGGACAGGGTCGTTGCCTCGTTCGAGCACTCGTTACAGGCGGAGCAAGAGCCATGAAAAAGGTCCTCATCGTGGATGATGATCCGGTGATCGTTCAGATGATGAAACAGATCCTCCAGGAGGAAGGGTTTACCGCCGTTACCGCCTTGGAGCCACTGCGCGTGTATGACGCGGCCAAGCGGGAGCTCCCGGATGTGATCTTGCTCGACCTCATGATGCCGTATCTAGACGGCTGGGATGAGTTGAAACTCTTGCATGTGGACCCGGACACCAACCACATCCCCGTTGTGTTCGTCACGGCCAAGCACGGGGAGTTCGATACCCTGCCAAAGGAGCGGCGCGGAGAGTTTTTCGACTACCTGTACAAGCCCTTCGAGATCGACGACCTCATTACCAAAGTTCGCGCCGCCACTGCCGAACAGGGCCAGGCTCAAATGACGCGTCGCTGACAGTTCGCATCGGCCGAGCAGCCGAGCAGCCGGGCGTGGCTGGTCTCCGATTAGCTCTGCAAATAGGGTAGCAGGAAAGCCAGCACCACCAGCAGCACCAGGGCAGAGAGGGTCAAGATGGCAATGCGCCGGAGGTCCCGCCGGACGTAGGAGTAATCGCCAAACAGCCTGGCCGTTGCCTCACGCATGCGGCTGCGTCCGGCGGCAGCCGGCGCTACTTCAAACACGGCGCGATCTTGGAGGCGCGGCGCCGGCCCACGGGCTGCTCCAGCGTAACCGCCGCTCGTGCCATTGGTCGTGGCGCCGGTAACTGAACCGGTAGCGTCGGGCATCGCTGCCGATCGAGCTGGTCCGCGAACGCGTGCAGGAACCGGCCCGCGCACGCTGTCGGCGTCGGCCGTGTCGTCGTTGTCGGTTGGTGGAACGCGCGGCGTGGAAGCAGGCGGCCTCGCTGGCGCGCGGCGCGCGCCTCTCGGCGTGTTGCCGTGACGCGCGGACGGGCGGGAACCCTCTCGCTTCGGCAACGGCTCACCCTTCTCGTGGCGACGATACAACGCTGCCGCACAGTATACCCGCCTTGACCATGCCGGTCACGTCGCGCCCAGCGTCCACGCTCCGCTGCGCCGCCCGATTAGGGCCATTCTTGATGGACCCAACGCGACGTTGTATCGTGGCTCCGAACGCGCCAATAAGCAGAGAGGAGCTGTACGGTGGCCAAGATTACGGAAGTCCGCTGTATTCGCACCCGCCGGGACGGGACGTGGCTCATTATCAAAGTGCTCACCGATCAAGACGGTCTCTACGGCATCGGCTCGGCCAGCGACCACTACCACGCGGCGACGGTCCAGGCGGCCATTGAGCATTCCCTGGCGCCCCGGCTCATTGGCCGTGACGCCGGGCACATCGAGGATATTTGGCAGTCGACCTACACCAGCGGCTACTGGCGCAACGGCTCCATCTTGAACACCGCGCTGGGCGGCATCGACGCGGCGCTGTGGGACATCAAGGGCAAGGAAGCCGGCTTGCCGGTGTATCAGCTCCTTGGTGGACCATGCCGCGCCGCCGTACCTTGTTACGCGCATGCCGGCGGCAACGATCTCCAATCCCTGGAGGACGACGTCAGGCGCTACGTCGCCGAAGGCTACCCCGTCATTCGCTGCCAGCTCGGACCGTATGGGGGAGGCGGCTTCGTGCCGGCCGCGGAGGCGCTCCGTCCTCGGAATGCGTGGCCGCAACGACAGGCGTTCGACGACGAGCGCTACGTCGAGGCGATCCCAGCGATGTTCGACCACTTACGTAGCAAGCTTGGCTTCGGCGTCAAGCTCACCCACGACGTCCACGAGCATCTGCGTCCCAACATGGCGGTGATGCTGGCCAAACAACTGGAGCCCTACCGGCTCTTCTTCCTGGAGGACCTCCTGCCGCCGGAGCAGATCGCCTACTTTCGCCTGGTCCGCCAGCAATGTACGACGCCTCAAGCGATGGGCGAGCTGTTCATCAACCCGCACGAGTGGTTGCCGCTCATCTCCGAGCG
Source organism: uncultured Chloroflexota bacterium (assembly GCA_937967325.1). Lineage (GTDB taxonomy): Bacteria > Chloroflexota > UBA4733 > UBA4733 > UBA4733 > UBA4733. Next base: position 32,130 of record CALBSQ010000302.1, on the reverse strand, counting down.
CCTGATCGACTTCATCCGCGTGCGCGTGTCCAAGGCCGGCGGCATCACGCCGGCCCGCAAGATCGCCCACCTGTGTGAATGGCACGGCGTGCAGACCGCCTGGCAGGAGGGCGGCGACAACGACCCGGTCAACCAGGTTGCCGCCATGCACCTGGACCTCGCCAGTTGGAACTTCGGCATCCAGGAGGAGAACCACTTCCGGCCCGACGAGTTGGACGCCTTCCCCGGCCACGCGACGCTCGAAGGCGGGCACCTCTACGCCAACGACCGTCCCGGCCTGGGCGTCGATATCGACGAGGAGAAGGCGGCCAGACTTCTCGATCCAGAGGCGTCCAGCCGGCGCCTGTACATGGCTGAGGACCGCAAGGCGGATGGCACCGTCGTCAGGCCCTGACTCTCACACGGAGGGGCCAATCTTCCTGGTCCCATCGGTCCATCGGGCACACCCGCAGTTATCATGATGACCATGGCTCCCCTGGTAGAAATCGTCGGCGTGCCCATGGATCTTGGCGCTGGGCGGCGTGGCGTAGATATGGGTCCCAGCGCCATCCGTTACGCCGGGCTGATCGACGCGCTCCGAGCTATGGGGCTCACAGTCAATGATCGGGGCAACGTGAACGTGCCGTTGCCGGAGAGCAGCGACGGCAACAACGGCGCCCATGGCGTCCACTTCGCCGCCACGATTGCTCGCGTCTGCCAGGATCTCGCTCGCGAGGTTCGCGCCATCGTGCGTCGCGGCCAGCTCCCAGTGGTTCTGGGGGGCGATCACAGTCTCAGCATCGGCTCCGTCGGCGGGGTGGCCCAGGCCAGCCGCATCGGCGTGATCTGGCTCGATGCCCACGGCGACTTCAACACCCCGGGGACCTCTCCCAGCGGCAACGTCCACGGCATGCCGCTGGCCGTGCTGGCCGGCCTTGGTGATGCGCGTCTGGTAGCCGCCGCCGGCGAGCCGCCCGCCGTGTCGCCGGACCGCATCGCCTTGATCGGCGCCCGCTCCCTCGATGCCGGTGAACAGGAGTTGCTGCGCGAGCAGGGCGTCACCGTGTACGCCATGGAGAGCATCGACACGCGCGGCATCGCCGCCGTGGTTGAGGAGGCCGTCACCCGACTCACGGCGCGGGCAGACCGCCTTCACGTCAGCCTGGATGTCGACGTGCTCGACCCGCGCGAGGCTCCGGGCGTGGGCACCCCAGTCCCCGGTGGTCTCACCTATCGAGAGGCTCGCCTGGCCATGGAGATTATCGCCGCCAGCGGCAGGCTCGGGTCGCTAGATGTGGTCGAGGTCAACCCCATCCTAGACGAGCGCAACGCGACCGGGCGGCTCGCGTCCGAATTGGTGTTGTCGGCGCTGGGGCGGCGGGGTTTCTAGCGGAGTTGTCGTCTGAGTTGACAGTCGCAGCGCTTTCCCGTTACACTGCCGCTTACAAGAGGGTCCGAGATGATCGGCCCCAGGCGTTGACGGGGAGTAGTAGGCGCAGACAATGCCACAGCGAGCCGGGGATGGTGTAAGCCCGGTGGCAAGTACGCGCGGAACTCGCCCTTGAGCTGCCGAGGCGAACGCCTTTACGGGCCAGTAGCACCGGTCGGGTAGCAGCCGTTATCCTGCGCTGAGTGGGTGTCCAGTCTGGACGGCTTCGTCCGGGCCATGGCATCAATCAGGGTGGCACCGCGGGAGTCTGCGCTCTCGTCCCTTGGAGGACGAAGGCGCTTTTTTTGTGGCTTCGCGTCGTGGCATTCCTGGATGGCGCCCGACACCAACAAGGGTGGTACCGCGGGCTGACGCTCGTCCCTTTGCCGGGACGAGCGTCTCTCTTTTGGCGCGACGGAGTACGAGGAGGTTGGGTCGCGGAATGAAGATCAACGGCGCGCACATCGTCTGTAAGTCGCTGGTGCAGCTCGGGGTCGACACCATCTTTGGTATCCCCGGCGGCACGGTGCTAGACCTCTATGACGTCCTCCCGCAGTATCCGCAGATCAACCACATCCTCGTTCGTCACGAGCAGGCCGCGGCCTTCGCCGCCGACGCCTACTCCCGCGCCAGCGGCCGGGTGGGCGTGGCGCTCGTGACCTCGGGCCCCGGGGCCACCAACACGGTAACCGGCATCGCCAACGCCATGATGGACTCTTCCGGTTTCGTGGTGCTCACCGGCAACCAGACGCAGGCCATGATGGGCCACGACGCCTTCCAGGAATGCGATATCACCGGCGTCACATTGCCGATCACCAAGCACAACTATCTGGTGGAGGACGTGCGCGGCATCGCTCCCACCATGAAGGAGGCCTTCCACATCGCCGGGACAGGTCGCCGCGGACCGGTGCTGATCGACATCCCCAAAAACCTCTTCGGGGAAGAAACCAACTTCGTCTGGCCCGATAAGGTTGACCTGCCGGGCTACAAGCCGACGCGGATAGGCCACGCCCGCCAGATCCGCCAGGCGGCGGAGGTCATCAACGGCGCGCAGCGCCCGGTAATCCTCGCTGGACACGGCGTGATCTACTCGCAAGCCTATCAGCAGCTCCTCGCCTTCGCCGAGAAGGCGAACATCCCCGTGATCAACACCTTCCTGGGGCTGAGCTCGTTCCCGGCCAGCCACCCGCTCTTCTACGGTATGGTCGGCATGCACGGGATGGCCTACGCCAACTTTGCCGTGACCAACTGCGACGTCCTGATCGGCATCGGCATGCGCTTCGACGACCGCGTCACGCAATATCTGCCGGCCTTTGCGCCGCACGCCAAGATCGTCCACATCGACATCGACCCCGCCGAGATCGGCAAGAACGTCAAGACCTTCACCCCGATCGTGGGCGACGTGGCGCCCGTCTTGGAGTCGCTGACTGAGCAGGTGGAGAAGGCTTGCCACTGCGAGTGGACCGGGCAGATCGATCGCTGGCGGCGCGAGCACCCGCTGACCGCGCCGACGCCGACGACGCCGCTGACCACGCCCTGGCTGATCAAGCTGCTGTCGGACGTCACCCGCGGCGACGCTTCCGTCTCCACCGACGTTGGTCAGCACCAGATGTGGGCTGGCCAGTATTACTGGTTCAACCGGCCCAACGCCCTCTTCAGCGCCGGCGGCCTCGGCGCCATGGGCTTCGGCCTACCGGCCGCCATCGGCGTGGCCGCCGCGCGACCGGGCGAGGATTCCTGGGCGATCCTGGGCGACGGGGGCTTCATGATGACCATGCAGGAGCTGGCAACCCTGGCCGAGACGCAGTTGCCGGTGAAGATCCTGCTCATCAACAACAACTCGCTGGGCATGGTGCATCAGTGGCAGAACATCATCTACAAGAACAACATCGTCCATAGCGATTTCAAGCGCCATCCCGACTTCGTGAAGCTGGGCGAGGCCTTCGGCATTCCCACCTGGCGCGCTACCAACCCGGACGAGTACGAGTGCGCGCTGCGCAAGGCGGCGGAGGCACCAGGCCCGGCGATGATCGAGGCGGTGACCCTGGCCAGCGAGAACGTGTACCCGATGGTTCGCCGCGGACGCGGCATAGCGGAGATGATCGAAGCATGAAACGACAGCACATCCTGGTCGCCCTGTTGCAGAACCGGGCCGGCGTCCTCAACCGGGTGGTCAGCCTGTTCCGGCGCCGCGCCTTCAACATCGACAGCCTCACCGTGGGGCGCACGGAGCGCACCGACGTCTCGCGCATGACGGTGGTCGTCGATGGCGAGAACACCGATGTGGAGCAGGTCATCAAGCAGCTCTACAAAGTGATCGAGGTCCTCAAGGTCTCCGACGTCACCGCCGATCCCAGCGTCATCTCCGAGCTGGCGCTGATCAAGGTCACTGCCTCGGTTAGCCAGCGCGCCGAGATCGCGGCGCTGGTCGACGTGTTCCGCTGCAAGGTGGCCGACGTGGCGGCCGACTCGATGATCGTCGAGGTCACCGGCGGCGAGGACAAGATCGAGAATTTGTTGAACTTGCTTCGCCCCTATGGCATCAAGGAGATGGCGCGCACCGGAACCATCGCCATGACGCGCGGCGCGAGCGTGTCGCGGATGCACGAGCTCGTAGAAGTGGCGGGATAACCCAACATGCCGATGACGATGTATTACGACGCGGACGCCGACCTGGCGCACTTGCAGGGGAAGCGGGTCGCCGTGCTTGGCTACGGCAGCCAGGGGCACGCCCACGCCCTCAACCTCAAGGAGAGCGGTGTGGACGTCAGCGTGGGCTTGCGCCGCGACAGCCGCTCCTGGGAGCGGGCGGAGGCCGCCGGCTTGCGCGTCAGTACAGTGCGCGAAGCCGCCCAGGCCGCCGACATCGTGATGATGCTCCTCCCCGATCAGACCCAGCGCGAGGTCTACGAGCGGGAGGTGGCCGAGAGCTTGACGCCGGGGAAGACGATCATGTTCGCCCACGGCTTCAATATCCATTTCACTCAGATCCAGCCGCCCAAGTCGGTCGACGTGAGCATGGTGGCCCCCAAAGGGCCAGGCCACCTGGTGCGCGAGGTCTTCCAATCCGGCGGCGGCGTGCCGACGCTCATCGCCATCCACAACGACGCTTCCGGGCGCGCCCGCGACGTCGCGCTGGCCTATGCCAAGGGCATCGGCGGCACGCGCGCCGGTGTGATCCAGACCACCTTCCGCGACGAGACCGAAACCGACCTGTTCGGCGAGCAGGTCGTCCTCTGCGGTGGCATGTCCGCCCTCATCAAGGCCGGCTTCGAGACGCTGGTGGAGGCGGGCTACCCACCGGAGATGGCCTACTTCGAGTGCCTGCACGAGACCAAGCTGATCGTCGACCTGATCTACCAGGGCGGCCTCAGCTACATGCGCTACTCCATCAGTGACACCGCCGAGTACGGCGATTACGTCTCCGGCCCGCGCATCGTCACCGACGACACCCGCAGCGAGATGAAGCGCATCTTGAGTGAGATTCAGGACGGCAGCTTCGCGCGCCAGTGGATCCTGGAGAATCAGGCCGGCCGCCCCAGCTTCAACGCCATGCGCAAGCGTGACGCCGACTCCCTGGTCGAGACAATCGGCAAGCAACTGCGCTCGATGATGCCCTGGCTCAAGAAGCCGAGGGAGTGAACCTCTCCCCCGGCCCCTCCCCTACGAAGGGAGGGGAGCCTCAACGGCGAAGGCAGCAGCCTGCCGTGGCAATCATCGCTGGTGTTGCCGCGATGGGCAACGACCGTTTCCGAGCAAGCTCCCCTCCCTTCGTAGGGGAGGGGCCGGGGGAGAGGTTGATTGGCGCCAGGGAGGAGAGGTTCATGCCAAATCGCATCCGCTTCTTTGACACGACCCTGCGCGATGGCGAGCAAGCGCCGGGCGCGACGCTGACGCTGCCGGAGAAGCTCGAAATCGCGCGAGCCCTCTCTCGGCTCGGTGTGGACGTGATCGAGGCCGGCTTCCCGCAGACTTCACAGGGCGACTTCGACGCCGTGCGGGCCGTTTGCGCAGACGTTCAAGGCAGACAGGTCGCCGCCCTGTCCGGCTACAAGCGGGAGCAGATCGACCGCACCTGGGAGGCCATCCAGGTCGCGGAAGCGCCGTTGCTGCACATCGTGCTGTCCACGTCCGACATCCACCTGCAGGGGTATCTGGGTATCAGCCGCGAGCAGGCGCTGGAGCTCTGCCGCGACGCCGTGCGCCACGCCCGCCGCTACACGCCGTACATCGAATTCTCGGCCATGGATGCCGCTCGCTCGGACCTGGACTTCGTCTGCCAGGTATTCGCGGCCGCGATCGCCGAGGGCGCGATGGTCGTCAACTACCCCGACACGGTCGGCTATGCCCAGCCCAAGGACTTTGGCGAGGCCGTTCGCTACATCATCGAGCACGTGCCCGGCATCGAGAAGGCCATCCTCTCCGTCCACTGCCACGACGACCTGGGCTTGGCGACAGCCAATTCTCTGGCCGCCGTCGAGAACGGCGCGGCGCAGGTTGAGGCGACCATCAACGGGGTAGGCGAGCGCGCCGGCAACACCTCGCTCGAGGAAGTCATTATGGCGCTGGCTACCCGCAAGGACTACTTTCACAAGGACGTGTCGCACATCGACACGACGCAGATCGCCCGCGCCAGCCGCCTGGTCAGCCGCCTTACCGGCTGTGTCGTGCCGCCAAACAAGGCGGTGGTCGGCGCGAACGCCTTCGCCCACTCGTCCGGTCTGCACCAGGCCGGCATGATCAAGGACCCCCTCACCTTTGAGATCATGCAACCGGAAACGATCGGCTGGGGCGACTCCCAGATCATCCTGGGCAAGACTTCGGGACGCCACGCCTTTGCCGAGCATTTGCGCAAGATGGGCTACCACCTCAACGAGGGGCAACTCGCCAGCGCCTTCGTGCGCTTCAAGGAGATCGCCGACAAGAAAAAGGAGATCCTGGACGCCGACCTGGAATCGGTGGTGGAGGCGGAGATTCGCCATCAGGTCCAGCACTTCACATTGGATCACGTCCAGGTTACCTGCGGCGACCACAGCGTGCCGACGGCGACGGTGCGCCTGATCGCCCAATCCGGCAGCCAACTTCAGGAAGCGGCGACGGGCACCGGCCCAGTCGATGCCATCTACAAGGCCATCAACCGGATGGTCAACATCCCCAACCGGCTCGAGGAATATACCGTCCAGTCGGTCACGGAGGGGTTGGACGCCCAGGCCGACGTGCGCATCCGCATCGAGGCGGACGACCAAATATTCGTCGGCCGCGCCGTCAACACCGACATCACCGTGGCCAGCGCCCATGCCCTTGTCGATGCCCTCAACCGCTGCGTCGAGGCGCGCACGCGAGGGAGCAGGCAGGCGTCGGCCGGCAACTATCAGCCCGCGGCGGTGTGTTAGGAGCGAGCATGTTGGGAGAGTCGGCTGGTGCGGGAGGAGGCCCCCCCGGCCCCCCAGCATTGGGGGCCGGGGGGCCTCCTCCCGCACCAGCCAATGCCGCCCATTGCTCATGACACGACAGCCCCGGCACATCCTGCGCCGACAAGTAGCCTGCTGATTACAAATCTCTGAAAGGCCATAGCAGTGCCCCAAATCGCGGTGCTCCCCGGCGACGGCATCGGACCAGAAGTTATTGCCGAAGGGCTGAAGGTGCTGCGCGCCGTCCTCGGGAGGGAAACGGCGCACTGGCAGTTCGTGGAGGCGCCGGTCGGCTGGGCCGCTATCGACCAGGCCGGCGAGGCGCTGCCGCCGGCAACGCTGACGCTGTGCCAACGTAGCGACGCAATCTACTTCGGGGCGGTGGGACTGCCCGCACGCGACGCGACTCTGCCACCGGCGAGGCGGCCGGAGACCGCCGCGCTCTTGGGGCTGCGGAAAGGGCTATTCGCCAACCTGCGTCCAGCCATCCTCTATCCCGAGTTCGCCGAGCTGTCGGTGCTCCGCAAGGACATCGTGGCGCGTGGCGTGGACGTGATGATCGTCCGCGAGCTGACCGGAGGACTGTATTTCGGCAAGCCCAAGGGCCGGGAGACCATCGACGTGGGCGAGCGGGCGGTGGACACGATGGTCTATACCACCGCCGAGATCGAGCGCATCGCCCGTGTGGCTTTCGAGTCGGCGCGCCTGCGCCGGAAGCGGCTCTGCTCGGTCGATAAAGCCAACATCCTGGCGACCTCGCAGCTCTGGCGCGAGGTGATTACCCGGGTGGGCAAGGAGTATCCGGACGTCGCCCTCAGCCACTTGCTGGTGGACGCCTGCGCGATGCAGCTGCTGCGGACGCCGGGCGACTTCGACGTGATCGTCACCGAGAACACCTTCGGTGACATCCTCTCCGACGAGGCCTCGATGCTGGTGGGGTCGCTGGGCATGCTGCCGTCGGCTAGCCTCGGCGACGGCTCCATCCCCGCCTTCTACGAGCCAATCCACGGCTCAGCGCCGGACATCGCCGGGCGCGGACTCGCCAACCCGTTGGCAGCCATCCTCACCGCGGCGATGATGCTGCGCTACTCCTTCCAGCGCGAGAAGGAGGCCCAGGCGATCGAACAGGCCGTGGCGAGGGCGCTGCGGTCGGGGGCACGGACGGCCGACATTCTGCAGCCCGGACGGCGACAAGTCGGGACGGGCGAAATGGGTGATGTGGTCGTTTCGTGTTTGGAGTGACGCCATGGGGAACACCATAGAGATCTACGACACCACACTGCGCGACGGCGCGCAGCGCGAGGGCATCAACTTTTCCCTTGCCGACAAGATCAACATCGCGCGCAAGCTCGATGATCTGGGCCTGACCTTCATCGAAGGCGGCTATCCGGGATCCAACGTCAAGGACATAGACTTCTTCCGTCAGGCTGCCCAGATGACCTGGCAATACGCTGCCATCGTCGCTTTCGGCAGCAGCCGGCGTAAGGACGTCAGCGCCGACGAGGACGCCAACCTACAGGCGCTGGTGGCGGCGCAGACACGCGCCGTCTGCATCGTGGTGAAGAGCTCCGATTTCCACGTCACCGACGTGCTGCAGACGACGCCCGATGAGAACCTGCGCATGGTAGCAGACTCGGTTGCCTACCTCAAGCGCCACGTCCCACTGGTGTTTGTCGACCTGGAGCACTTCTTCGACGGCTTGAAGCGCAACCGCGACTACACGCTGTGCGTGCTGGCGACGGCAGCCGAGGCCGGGGCGGATCGGCTGGTGCTATGCGACACCAACGGCGGCTCTCTGCCGGGGGAGATCGGCGCCGGTGTCGACGTCGCTCGGGCGAGGTCGACAGTACCCATCGGCATCCACACCCACAATGACGCGGAGCTGGGCGTCGCCAACACCCTGGCCGGCGTTGCCCATGGCGCAACGCACGTCCAGGGCACCATCAACGGCTACGGCGAGCGCTGCGGCAATGCCAACCTGTGCTCGATCATCCCCAACTTACAGTTGAAGCTCGGCTATCCCTGCCTGCAGCCGGCAAAGCTGCGCGAGCTGACTGGGGTGTCCAAGTACGTGAGCGAAGTCGCCAACCTCAGCCACGACAGCCACCTCCCTTACGTGGGCGAGAGCGCCTTCGCCCACAAGGCAGGTTACCACGTCAACGCTATGCTTAAGGACTCCACCACCTACCAGCACGTCGACCCAGCAGTCGTCGGCAACAAGCAGCGCATCCTAGTCTCGGAGCTGGCCGGCCGTAGCACCTTCACCTACAAGGCCGGCCAGTTCGGCATCAAGCTCGACGCCAATCCCGCGCTCGCCCGCGAAGTCGCCGAGCAAGTCAAGCATCTGGAGAGCCAGGGCTACGAGTTCGAGGCGGCCGAGGCGTCGCTGGAGCTGCTCATGCGCCGGGCTGAGCCCGGCTACGCGCCGCCCTTTGAGATCGTCGACCTCGTCGTCATGATGCAGAAACGCGGCGAGCTGCCCACCTTCGCCGAAGCGACAGTGAAGCTCAAGGTTGGCGCCGAGACAGTTCACACCGTCGCCGACGGCAATGGACCCGTCAACGCGCTCGATGCGGCCCTGCGCAAGGCATTGCTCCCGCACTTTCCCCAGCTCGAGCGCGTGCGTCTGGAGGACTACAAGGTCCGCGTGCTGGACGAGGCCGCCGGCACCGCCGCCTGGGTCCGTGTGCTGATCGAGTCGACCGATGGCCGCCGCACCTGGAGCACGGTCGGCGGCTCCTCCAACGTGATCGAGGCCAGTTGGCGCGCGTTGGCGGATAGCCTGGAGTACGCGGTTATGGAGGGAACCTCTTCCCCGGCCCCTCCTCTGTGATGGGCTCGCAGGGATAGGCAAACGACTCCTCCAGGGGGGCGTCGATCGGGGCAGGTCTCTGTGCCTGCCCCGATCGACGCCCCCACCGGGGCTCCCGCTGATGCGGTGGGCAGGGCAGGCACAGAGACCTGCCCCGACACACATCCGCTCCTTTTCTGGGCCAGCGAATGGAGGGGAGGGGCAGGGGAGAGGTTACCTCAGGAGAAACAACATGCACACTGACACCATCATCCACGAATTCACGTGGCAGTCCGACGCCTTCAATGTGGCCCCGGTCATGCGGTCGGTGGAGACGCTACAGTCCTTACTGGATCTGCTGCCGGCGACGAGAGATCAGAACTGGCTCGAGGTTGCGTGTGGACCCGGTCTGATCAGCCGTGGGCTGGCTCCCCGTGTCGGTCAGGTGACAGGGGTCGACCTCGCGCAGGCGATGCTTGACGTTGGCGAGCGAGAGGCCCGCAACGCCGGTCTCAACAATGTCACGTTCACGCTGGGTGACGCCACCAGCTTGCCGTTTGACGGCGCCAGCTTTGATGGCGCCGTCACGCGCTTCAGCCTGCACCACATTCCTGTGCCCGGCCGCTGCGTCGAGGAGATGGCTCGTGTGGTGCGGCCGGGGGGCTGGGTTGCGATTGGCGATCATGTGGCCTCGGACCAGCAAGACGCCGCGGCGTGGCACCAGGAGATCGAGCGCCTGCGCGACCCGTCGCACTGGGCTTGCCTCACACTGGCGCAGCTTCGGCGCGCGGGGGAGCGCGCAGGCTTGACGCTCTGGTCGGAGCGCGTCATTCCGTTCGCCATGGAGTTCGAGGAATGGCTGACACGCGGAACCGGTGGCCCGGCGATGCGCGGGCTGATCACGCGCCTGCTCATCGACCGGCTCGAGGGCAGCGACTCGTTTTATGTCACCTCCGACATGGCGACGCCGATCCTGCATTTGCAATACTGGCTAGCGTTGTGGCAACGCGTGTGAGATGGCGCGCCGTCCAAGACTATGCCAGACGCGGCTTACCGATGCGTCCACCAGGTTCCGGTAGCGTCGAGTGATGCACCGTCCGCCCGTTGTCATCAGAGAATGCCGAATCGGAATGGATCCAACGGGTCAAGGAGCAGGGTCGCTTCAGCGCTGACGTAGGCCCAGCCCGTAATTCGCGGGATGATGTCCCCCTTGTCGATGCGGACCGACCCTTCGAAGATACTACCGACGATGCTCTCTTGCCGCCAGACCTCGCCCACATGAAGCTTGCCGTCGGCGTAGAGAGCGGCCAGCTTCGCGCTGGTCCCTGTGCCGCAGGGCGACCGGTCGTAGGCCCCACCGGGACAAAGGACGAAGTTGCGGCTGTCCGTCCCTGGGTGGCGCGGCGGCCCGAAGAGGTCGATGTGGTCGATTTCCGCGCCGCCAACTCCAGTGATCCCTTGCCGTTGCAGAGCCTGGCGGATGCGCCGGGCATAGGCAGTCAATGGCTCGACGTTGGCTGGCTCGATGGGGTAGCGATGGTCGTTGCTCAGGAAGAACCAGTTGCCGCCCCAGGCCACATCGCCGGTCACGGCGCCATAGCCGTCAACGGCGACAGTGACGCCAGCCTGGGAGCGATAGCTGGGGACATTCTCGAAGGCGACTCGACTTCCGCCCTGGTACTCGACCGCGATCACGCCAACGGGCGTCTCCAGGCGGTGCTCGCCGGGGCCGATGCGTCCAAGATGGGCCAGCGTCACGACGACCCCGATGGCGCCGTGGCCGCACATGCCGAGGTAGCCGACATTATTGAAGAAGATGACGCCGGCCACGCATGTTGCATCGGTCGGCTCGCAGAGCAGGGCGCCCACCAGCACGTCGGAGCCGCGTGGCTCCATAACAATGGCCGAGCGGATTGCGTCATGGCGCTCCTGAAAGCGGAGGCGCTGCTCGAACAGCGAGCCGCCTCCAAGATCGGGGCCACCGGCGGCCACGACGCGCGTCGGCTCGCCTCCTGTGTGCGTATCGATCACTCGGATGCGGCGGATCTGGCGGCCCGGCGGGCTTTGATCATCCATCACCGATTACCTTCGGTACGCATCATCGACGCTGCCCGCCAACGGCCCACCTGGCGCATACGGCGTGGCTAGCGTGCCCAGCGACAGGGACTACCCACGGTAACGGCCGCGTCTGACCTCTGTCCAACAGCAAGCAGGTCGATGGGAAGCGCCTGCCGCGGCACGTTTAGCGTGTCGCGGCAGGCGCCAGCGTGTGGCGATCCGGGGCCGCTTCCGCCAGAGCGGCAGCTATCCCACCCCGCAGGGCGGCCACGACCTGCCCCGCGATATCGTCGGCCGACTGGGCGCGCGGCCCGCGGCTCCAGCGCACCCCGACGCCGAAGATCGCCCAGCTCAGCAAAGTGGCCAGCGTCTCCCGGCTCGCCTGCCATGGCCCGCCGGTGGTCGGTAGGTGGATCAGTCGCCGGGCGAGGAAGCTCTGGAGCACCTCCTGAACCGCCTGGTCGAACAACAAGCCGACCTGCTCGTCACCCGGCAGGCAGTGCGCCTGGACCTGTCCCATGAACTCGAATACAGTTCGGCAGATCGTGCGCAGGGTGGAGGTCGAGAAGGCGGCGCCAGTGGGGACGTGCTTGGACAGCGCCCGCTGGAGTCCCTCGCGCATGACGTTGTCGATGAGGTCGTACTTGTCCGTGAAATGGGCGTAGAACGTCGCCCGGTTCAGCGTTGCGCGCTCGGCGATGTCCTGGACCGTGATCGCCTGGAAGCCCTTCTCCTGCAGCAAGTCCATCAGCGCCTGCTGGAGCAACTGCCGCGTGCGCTTGACGCGCGGATCATTCTGGTTCATCGCTTCCGCCTTTCCGGGCAGGGGGCGAGCCGCGTGGCCGCACGCCGGGGCGGGCCGCCCACGGCAACACTTGGCCCGCGCTGTCGCCTAGGCGACAACGGCGCCCGTTTGCCTCTTGAAGTCTGTCCAACCAGACAGGAGTATGATAGCAGACGGTTGCCGTGTAATCAACGACCGTCTAGCGTATGGGAGGCGCCTCGTGGTCGTGGTCCTGTGGGTCGTCCAAGTTGTCCTTGCCCTGCTCTATCTGTTCGCCGGCTCCATGAAGGCGTTCCGACCGCTCGAGGCGGTCGGCAAGTCGATGCGCTGGGTGTTAGACCTTCGCCCGTCCCTGGTGCGCTTCATCGGCGCGGCCGAGATCCTGGGCGCCATCGGGCTAATTCTGCCCGTGGCGACAGGGGTCCTCCCCTGGCTGACCTGGGTCGCTGCGCTGGGCTTGGTGGCCGTCCAGGTGGGAGCCGCCATCTTCCACACCGCGCGGCATGAGGTGTCGACGGTACCGATAAACGCACTGCTGCTCTTGTTGGCGGCGTTCGTGGTCTACGGGCGCCTGGCGCTCGTCCCAGCGTAGCGGACGGCAGGCGCAGTACCAGTGTGCCCCGCACAGTGCAAAGGAGCGGCGGCCTGGTCGCGACCCGCCTCGTCGAGCAGCGGCTACGCAGTGGCCGCGCCGGCAGCCTGCTCCTGGGGCTGCTTCTGCTCGACGAGCTCGACCTCGATCATGATCTTGACTTCCTCGCCGACCACCCATCTGCCATCGAGCATCATGTTACGCGTCAGCCCGAAGTCCCGTCGGTTGATCTGCCCCTCCGCGCTGTAGGCAACGCGATGGCCCATCATCGGATCATTGAACTCGCCGTACCGCGTCACGCTCAGTGCCACCGGGTGGGTGTTGTCTTTAATGGTCAGATCGCCGGTCAATTTGAACCGATCTTGGCCGTCCGGTTCGATCCTGGTGCTCTTGAACGTGATGGTCGGGTACTTGCCGATCTCCAGGAAGTTCGATGACCGCAAGTCATTGTCCCGCGTCTCGTTATGAGTGCGGATGCTTGCCGTCTGAATAGTCAACTCCACCGACGAAGCCGCCGGGTTGTCAGGGTCGATCTGCCCACCGGAGCTGATCTCCGCGAAGTGACCGCGCACCGTCATCATGCCCAGGTGCTTCACGGCGAACTCGACTTGCAAGTGATACGGATCGATCTGCCAGCTCATGGTCCTAGCCCTCCCACTGATTGGCTGCTACGCGTCGTTTGACAGACGGGTGTCGTACCAACTCTACGCCGCGATCAAGTCTGGAATCAATGCTCCGGAAGGGCGCTGTGTGGCCTAGACGACAAAGCCATCGAATTGTTGGATACACGACGGACTCGGCCGGGGCGCTCGAAAGGCGCGGATACGTCCGCAGCGCAGTGGCCAGCAGCCTGAGGTTCAATTGATGGCACGCCAGCCACTGCCCGGGCGGGGTGTTAGTGGCGCATCCGATACGTCCGGGCGACCTCCCCGTTGTCATCCTGAGCGCAGCGAAGGACCCCTGGCCTGTCCGTCCGCGCCGCGCGGGATCGTCTGGCGTCTGGTCTACGCTGCCAGGGGTCCTTCGCTGCGCTCAGGATGACAACGGGGAGGAGCCGACGGGCGCTGGGAGCTTCCGCGAACGTGCCGGATGCGCCAGTTAGCCGGCGATGTGGAGGACGATGCGCCCCCGCCCGTGGCCGGTTTCGCTGAGCGCGTGCGCCTGACTTGCCGCCTCCAACGGGAATATCTTGCCGACCACCGGCGTTACCGTGCCCGCCTCGATCAAGGCGGTGATCTGCCGGAGGAGCACGGCCATCGACTCCGGCCGGGCGGCGCGCCCCACCCGCACTCCACGCTGCTTGGCAGCCTCTTCGGGGACCGGCCCAGCGATGGAGACGATGATCCCGCCTGCCTTGAGCGTGTGCAGGAGGCCCTCCGTCCCCGGGCCGCCGACGGTATCCAGCACCGCATCGACATCGCGCACCGCGTCTTCGACCGGCGTGGCGGTGTAATCGACGACCGTCTCCGCCCCAAGAGAGCGGACGAAGTCGATATTAGTCGCCGAGGCGGTACCGGCCACATGGGCGCCCTTCCAGCGGCCGAGCTGCACACCGTAGAGGCCGACTCCGCCGGCCGCGCCCTGGACCAGCAGCCGCTGCCCCGGCTGCAGATCAGCGGCATCGAACAGCGCGTTCCAGGCCGTGCGCGCGCCGACGCTTACCGTGGCCGCCTGATCAAAGGTGAGGGTATGGGGCATCACAGCCAGCCCATCGGCCGCGGCGATGGCATACTCCGCGTAGGCGCCGGACCCATTGCCGTAGACCGCCTGACCGAGCGAGAAGGCGGTGACGCCAGCGCCGATCGCCTCCACCGTCCCGGCCAACTCGATCCCGGGTGTGGCCGGAAAGGTCAGAGGACGGAAGTTGCGCATGAACCCCTGGCGCAGTTTCCAATCCACCGGGTTGACCCCTGCCGCATGGACACGGACCAGGACTTCCCCCTCCTTCGGCTCCGGGCGAGACACCTGCTCGACGACGAGCACCTCCGGCGGCCCATAGTCGTGAAAGCGAACCGCACGCATCGAGTTACTTGCCATGGCGACGCTCCTTCGTACTACGCTCCTCTAGACACGGACTGCTGCCCCGCCAGTCCAGGGCGCCCGGCGGCAGCGCTTGGCCTCATCGGCTCACAATTTTTGCTCCGCATGTCGACTGTCATGATAGGTCTGACGTATTGCTGTAGGGGCGGGGCTTGCCCCGCCCAGCGGGCTCCCCCTACATCGATCCCGCATGACAGACTACTGAGTCCTTTCACTTGTGGTCCAGCGCTGTCTGCGCGACCGCCTCCACGAGACCTGCTGGCTTGGCCACCTCGCAGGGAGCAGCCTCAGCGCGCTCGCGGTCGAGGAAGCGCCGCCAGTAACCCGCCATCACCGCCAGCTCTCGCGCGTCATACAGGGCCAGGAAGTGCTGGTGAATCACGGCGCTATCCGTCGTCTTGGCCGCGCACAGCCGCGTTAGCCCCTCGCCGGTCAGCTCCGCGTAGGCGCCGCGGCGATCCTCGCAGGCGACGGTGCGCGTGACCAGGCCAGCGTGTTCCAAGCGATCCACCAACCGGCTCATGCCGCTCAGCGTGAGCATGCTCTTCGCGGCCAGGTCCGAGAGGCGCAAGCGCCGCTCCGGCGCCCAAGAGAGGAGCAGTAGCACCTCAAACTCGGCATGGGAGAGGTGATGATGCTCCTGCAGCGCAGCGCCAAGCCGTCGACGGAGCTTGCCGTGAGTCACCACCAGGCCACCCCAGGCGTCGCGCTCCAGCGGCGTGAAGTCTTGGCCTGCCATCGACGCCTTTCCCGCTTGACTTTGCTTGCGCACGCACCTATACTACCCGATAGAACGTGCTTGCGCAAGCAAGAACTTAGCGTTAGGACCGCGAATGGGCGCGACGCGAAAGCTCGCCTCCTTTCTGGCGCCGTACCGTCGGTGGGCGGTACTGGCGCCGCTGCTGATGGTGCTGGAGGTCGCCATGGACCTCACGCAGCCGCGTCTGGTCCAGACCATCGTCGACCAGGGTGTCGTCCGCTTCGACATGCCGGTGGTGCTCCACACCGGCGTCCTGATGATCGCCGTCGCCCTGGTCGGCCTGCTAGGCGGGATGGGTTGCACCGTCTTCGCCATTCTGGCCGGACAGGCGTTCGGGGCCGACCTACGCGGCGCACTCTTCCGCAAGGTACAGGCGCTCTCCTTCGGCAACCTGGACAAGCTGGAGACCGGCAAGCTGGGCGCCCTGACCATGCCCTTCATGCTGCTGGTGCTCAATGGCGGCGGCGCTCTGGCTCGGCGGCGCGCAGGTCAAGCCGGGCGGGCTGCAGGTGGGGCAGTTGATTGCCTTCCTCAACTACCTGGCCCAGACGCTGATGGCGCTGGTGGGCGTCAGCATGCTGGTGACGCGCTTCTCCCGCGCCGGGGCCTCGGCCGAGCGCATCGGCGAGGTTCTGGCCGGTGTGCCGGAGATCGGGAGCCGGCCCGGCGCAACCGCTACCTTCGCCCCGCGCGGCCGGGTCACCTTCGAGGACGTGAGCTTCAGCTACCGCCGCGAGGAGCACGACCCGGTGTTGCAAGGGATCAGCTTCGTGGCCGAGCCGGGTCAGACGGTCGCCATACTGGGCGCGACCGGCGCCGGTAAGTCCAGTCTGCCGCAGCTCATCCCCCGCTTCTACGACGTGACGGCTGGCCGCGTGATGATCGACGGTGTGGACGTTCGCGAGGCTGACGAAGCAGTGCTGCGAGCATGCATCGGCACGGCCCTGCAAGAATCGGTCCTCTTCAGCGGCAGCATCCGCGACAACATCCGCTACGGCCGGCCGGAGGCGACCCACGAGGAAGTCGTCGCCGCCGCTAAGATGGCCCCGGCCCACGACTTCATCAGCGGCTTCCCCGACGGCTGCAGAGCTACGTCATGGCCGGGGCCGCTCAGCGCACGGTGCGCGACATCCGCAACGATCTCTTCGGCAAGCTGCAAGTGCTGCCGCTGCGCTACTTCGACTCGCGCCCGCACGGCGACACGATGAGCCGCCTGACCAACGATGTCGAAAACATCAACCTGGTCCTCAGCGATAGCGTGACCCAGTTAGTATCCGGCGCCCTGAGCTTGGTCGGCGTCGCGGCGGCCATGCTCTGGCTCAACTGGCGTCTGGCCTTGCTCAGCGTGCTCTCCACGATCGCGCTCACGTTCACCTTCAACCGCTGGGTGGTGAGCCGACGCGCGAAGGCTTCCGCCAGCAGCAAGCCGCCCTGGGAAAGCTCAACGGCCTGATCGAGGAGACCGTCACCGGCCAGCGCGTGGTCAAGGCCTACCGCCGGGAGCGGGCCGCAATCGAGCAGTTCGACGGGGCCAACGGTCAGCTCCGCCGGGCGGCGTCGAGGGCGCAGATCTTCGCCGGCTTCGTCGGGCCGCTGATGAACTGCATCAGCAACCTGAGCGTGGCCATTGTGGCGGGCGCCGGCGGCTGGATGGCCGTGCAGGGGATGGCCAGCGTGGGCACGATCGCCAGCTTCATCAACTACACCGGCCAGTTCGGCCGCCCCTTGAACAGCATTGCCAACCTCTACAACACCATCCAGGCGGCGGTGGCCGGCGCCGAGCGCGTCTTTGAGACCCTCGACGAGCTGGAAGAAGTCGACGCCGCCAACGCGCGACCACTGGAGAAGCTGCGCGTTGACGTGGTCTTTGACGACGTCAGCTTCTCCTATGAGCCGCACACACCGGTACTGAAGCAGATCAGCCTGAACGCCAAGCCCGGCCAGGTGGTGGCGCTGGTCGGTCCGACCGGCGCCGGCAAGACCACCATGGTCAACCTGCTCACTCGCTGCTACGAGATCGACCAGGGCGGCATCAGCATCGACGGCCAGGACACCCGCCGGATCAAGAAGGAGGATCTGCGCCGGCAGCTCGGCATCGTGCTGCAGGACACCTTCCTCTTCGCGGGCACCGTCGCCGACAACATCCGCTACGGCCGCCTGGACGCCAGCGACGAATCAGTCGTGGCGGCGGCCAGGCTGGCCAATGCCGACCAATTCATCCACCGGCTGCCCGATGGCTACGCCACGCCGCTCTCTGAGCGCGGCAGCAACGTGAGCCAGGGCCAGCGCCAACTGCTCGCCATCGCCCGCGCCATCCTGGCTGACCCGAGCATACTGATCCTCGACGAAGCGACCAGCAGCGTAGACACGC
The DNA here is from genome assembly GCA_937967325.1 of uncultured Chloroflexota bacterium. Taxonomy (GTDB): domain Bacteria; phylum Chloroflexota; class UBA4733; order UBA4733; family UBA4733; genus UBA4733. The sequence goes on along the minus strand of CALBSQ010000302.1, from coordinate 13,915 downwards.
GCACCGAGCAGCACATCCAGGAGGCAATGCGCCGATTGATGGCCGGGCGCACCAGCTTCGTCATCGCCCACCGCCTCTCCACCATCCGCGACGCCGACCAGATCCTCGTCATCAACCAGGGTGAGATCGTCGAGCGCGGCACGCACCTGGAGCTGCTGCGGCAAGAGGGGTTCTACCAACATCTGTACGCGAGCCAGTTCCGGGCGGGTGCTCCGCGGACAGCGCCTAATGCGTTGGTCCGAGTGCCCGCCGAAGGGTAATGCCCTGGCGCATCTCGCGCCCGTGAAGACTGAATCACCGAGGGTCCAATGGCTGATCGCGATCCGGTGACTTTCTGGAGCGCATGCCAGCCTGGGTTGGAGGAGAGGACGGTATCGATCTTGGATCGCGTGAACGCTAGCCTATCCCCGTTGGAGGCATCGCCAGCGCCAGCCAAGGTAGACTGAGGGTGGGGGGGGGTAACCACTGTGGCCGTAGCACGCAGCCAGGCAGTACCGCGAATCGTGCGTGTCGCCGGGGTCCAGGGCGGCGAACCGATCGTCCGGGGCACTCGTGTCCCGGTTCGAGCCATCGTTGTCGCATGGCAGGAGTACGGCGCCGTCCCGACCGTGCTCGAGGCGTACCCGCGGCTAACGGAGGCCGATGTCCGTTCCGCCCTCGATTATTACTGCGCCCATCAGGATGAGATGGACGAGATCATTCGCGCACAACTCGCCGACGGGTAGTGCCACCTCCGCGCCTTTGATCGGTGGAGCTACCACAGCCCAGAGCTGCGAACAGGAGCCACCGCGAGTCGTCGGACGATCTATCCTCAGGCGCGGCAGCGCTCAGACCGCTAGGAAGCGCTCTACCAGCCGCACGAACACGGCGACCCCGATCGGCAGCGCCGCCTCGTCGACGTCGAACCGCGGATGGTGGTGCGGCCAGACGATGCCGCGCTCCTCGTTCCGCGCGCCGACGACGAAGTAACAGCCCGGCACCCGCTCGAGGAAGCGGGCGACGTCGTCGTAGGCCATCGAAGGATCGCGCGTGACAACCCGGTCCGCCCCGGCAACTACTTGGGCGGCCGCGGCGACCAACTCCGCCATCGCCGGGTCGTTGACGACGGGCGGGCACCTCAACTCCATGCGACAGGTGCATTCCGCGCGCATTGCCTGTGCTACGTGCCTGCTCACTTCCTCCAGCCGACGCGCCAGCAAGTCGCGCACCTCCGGGTTGAAGCTGCGGATGGTCCCCTTCAGGAGCGCGGTTTCGGGGATGATGTTGGGGGCGCGTCCGGCGTGGAGCATCCCCACCGTCAGCACGGCAGCTCGTTGGGGGTCGACGTCGCGGCCGACGATCGTGTGCAGAGCCACGACGACCTGGGCGGCGACGAGCACGGTGTCGACGCTCAGGTGCGGGTGGGCGGCGTGCCCACCTTTCCCGCGAATCTCCAACCGAAACGTGTCGGCCGCCGCGTTGACCGGACCCGGCTGCACCATGACCATCCCGACGGGTAGCCGGCTGCTGAGATGCAACCCGAAGGCGGCGTCGACCGGGGGATCTTCCAACACCCCCTGCTCGATCATCGCGAGCGCACCACCCGGCGGGGACTCCTCTGCGGGTTGGAAGACGAACTTGATCGTACCAGCAAGGCGATCGCGCCGCTCGCGCAGGAGGCGCGCCGCGCCCAGGAGCATGGCCGTATGGCCGTCGTGGCCGCAGGCGTGCATAACGCCGGGCGTCTCGGATCGATACGGCACGTCGTTCTCTTCCTGAATCGGCAGAGCGTCCATATCGGCGCGCAGCATGACCGTCTTGCCGGGTCGCTCCCCTCGCAGCAGCCCGACGACTCCCGTGCCGCCGACCCCGGCGCGCACCTCGAGCCCGAGCGCACCGAGCCGCTTGGCGACGTAGCGGGCGGTGGCGTGCTCCTCGTAGCTGAGCTCGGGATGGCGGTGCAGGTGGCGCCGGTCGGTGATCACTTGCTCGGCGATGTCGGGGGGGAGGGAAGACGACGTCGGCATCGGACACCTCCATCGGCCTGGCACTCGCGCCCCCGTCCGTCGCGCCGGCATCGGCGAGTACCGCGGCAGAGTATGGCGACGCTTGGTCGCCAAGTCAAATCGGATCCAGTGGGCTAACCCTTCGGCGAATGACGTAGATCGGCTTCCCAATTCGGGCGCCCGTCATGGCTCTTCCGCATATAGCGTGAACGGTCGGCAGTCGCGGGCAAGCCACTCGCGGCGCGGCTTCCGCCGGCAGTTGCGGCACACCCGCGGCCGAGAGCTACTGTCCTACCGCGTCTAAAATGGCGTCAGCCAGGGCATTGCATGACGCTCGGACGATGTCTGGGTCTTCCAGCGGGACTAGCGCCTGGGCAGCCAGCTCGGCGCCGATGCCATCGCGGCGGCGGAAGAGCTGATCGAGGTAGGTGAGGGCCCGCTCCGTCGCGCCTTGTGATTGGGGATCGCCGGCAAGGCGTGCGAGACCGCGCGCGAGATCGGCGGTGCTGATCGCTTGCAGGAGCCGGTAGATGTCCAGGGCATCCTTGGCGTCCTGCCGGCGCGGCTGCTCGCTGCGCTCGGCTACCTTGTGCAGCTTGGCTACGAGTAGGGCGGCCGGTCCAGCCACGTTCACGGTAAATCGGCGCAGATCACTCGGGTCCAGGGCGCCCACGAGCATCGGTGAGTTGTCCACGAGCGCGGCCTCCAGCCCGCGCGCCTTGCGCGCCGCCGTATTGCCGTGGGGTCCGAGGCGCGCCCCGCGTCTGCCCGCACCGCCGACAGTCTCAGGGACGAGCAGATCGACGGTTGCACCTTCCTGCGCCTTCATCCAGATCCCGGGCTGGTTCGGTTCTACCTCGAACCCGGCCGCTTCAAGGGTCTCCCCCAGTTTTGGCACGGGTTGGAGCAACAGAGGATTGAGGGCAAGGTCCGCATCGGTCGTGTATGGCGATACTGCGAGGTCGGTATCGCCCGTGTGCAGGTAGATCGCCTGGGCGCCGACGAGGATAATCGCATCGAGCTGCTCGCGCAGCGCGACCAGGGCATCGAGGAGGACAGCGCGAGCCCGCGCATAGGTGGGGTCAATGTCGCCAGGCACTCTCGTATTCCTCCATCCACTGGAGTAGGGCCTCACCCTCGGCGGGCCCGCGGCCCGGACTCGTGAGGAGATCCGCAGCCACCTGGGCGGCCGCCGCGTAGGTGACACCGTCGTCCAATTCGGTCCGTTCAAAGACGACGGGATTGTAAGGCTCGGCAAGCAACACGTTTGCCCCTGTTTCGGCGGGACGCAGACCTAGATGCTCCGCGGCCAGCTCAGCACCCTCCACGTAGACGACGCCGAGGCGCGACGCAGCGATCGGCGCCAGGCGCGCCGCGGCGAGCGAGCCGGTAATTGCGTACAGTAGGCTGGCGACGCGCAGCTTCTGCACCAGCGCAGCATGGCCGCGTGGCTCCAGGTAGTTGTATACGTGGTTCGCCGTGAGCATGCCATAGTCTTGCACCCAGCGGCGGAGCACTTGCGACCACTGTACCGCGACGACCTCACCGCGCCGGCCGCGTGTAACAAGTGCCTCCCGGTCGAGCAGCGCAACGACGCGCGAGACGGATGGCGCCGATGTACGCGAACGCTGGGCCAACTCGCGTATGCCATACGGCGGGTGGAACTCGCAGAGCGCCCGTACGACCCGTCCAGCGGCAGATCCTTTGAGGGAGTGGAGGGGGCGCGCCTCACGCCACGGATCATTGTCAGAGCCGCCCAGGAGGAGGAAGGCCGCTGGCGCGACGAGCTCCAGGCGCAGATTGCCGGTGGCGTCGGCATAGGCTATCCCATAGTCTGCGAGCAGTTGGCGCGATCGCGGGCTAAGGAAAGGAGTGACGACCATGCCAGGATCGTGACCGCCGTAGGAACGCAGCTGCGCGGCAACCGCGGGTATATCTTTGGGATCGAGGTAGCGCTTCGCCTCAACGACAAGCAGCGAAGAGGCGCCAGCCGGTCCGTGAATGGCGAAGACAGCGTCTGGCTGGGCGCCGCCAGATCGTGTCGGTTGCTGTCGCTCAATGCGCCACGGACCGGGGAGGAGCTCACGCAAGCGCTGCTCAAGGCTGTCTACCAGCGACGTTGCAGATGGCTTAGCAACTGTGTCTCTTGTTCCATGAATTGCACTGTTTCGCATATAGTGGAATATACCATTCTCTGGAACACCTTGCACTTCGTACCCTGCCGGCTGGCGCCAATCCGACCAATCGGCATCGTGAAGAAGACCATCGTCAACCTGCTCGTCCGCTTCTCCGAAATCAATCAGGGCCGCGGTAGCATCGACTGCCGGGACATGCTCGGAATGTGGCCGGGCGGACCAGCCTCGTCATCGCCCACCGCCTCTCCACCATCCGCGACGCCGACCAGATCCTGGTCATCAACCAGGGGGAGATCGTCGAGCGCGGCACGCACCTGGAGCTGCTCCAGCAGGGGGGGGTCTACCAGCACCTCTACGCTAGCCAGTTCCGGTCGCAAGCGCCGCTCGCGGCGGCACTGCCGGCGTCGACAAGGTAGGAAGAAGTGGAGGCGACGAGGATGGCCGTGGCCCACAACCAGGCGATTCAGCGCATTGTCCGCGTCCCCGGTGTCCAGGGCGGCGACGGAGCTGGTCGAGGTAGGTGAGGGCCTGCTCGGACGCGCCTTGTGATTGGGGATCGCCGGCAAGGCGTGCGAGACCGCGCGCGAGATCGGCGGTGCTGATCGCTTGCAGGAGCCGGTAGATGTCCAGGGCATCCTTGGCGTCCTGCCGGCGCGGCTGCTCGCTGCGCTCGGCTACCTTGTGCAGCTTGGCTACGAGTTGGGCGGCTGGCCCAGCCAACGTTGAGGACGGAGCATTCGCCATGTGGCGCCATTCCGGCTCGATTTGGGAGCCGTTGCTGGCGGCTACCGAAAAGTCTCCCACCCGCGGTGGCGGCGGGAAGTGTGAAGACATTACTGGTGCGAGGCGAGACAGTTGAGTAGATATGATAACCTATGAGAGAATCCTTGTTGGCACGGCGAACTGGATAGGGCAGGTAGGCGGCCGAGTGAGCAAAGTCCTGGACGACGAGTATCTGAGCGTACCAGAGGCCTCGCAGCGATTGGGCGTGAGTTCGTCGACCCTTTGGCGGTGGATAGGTCAGGGCAAGCTTCCTGCGTATCGTGTTGGGCAGCGCCGGATCAGGCCTAAGCTCGAGGATGTAGCGAGATGTGTTGTTCGAGTGCAACCAGTGGCAGGTAGGAAGGTCTGGATGAGGTTGAAAGATCCTTCGGAAGTGACACCCTTCATGTCCGAAGAGGAGCGCAGCCAAATGACGATCGCCCTGGAGGGGGCCAATGAGGCTCGGGAGCTCCTTCGGATCCACCTTGCCGGCAAGGAATTGCCCCCTACGCAGGTTATCATCGATGAAATGCGAGAGGCACGCACGCGTCAGTTGATGGGCGACGAGTGATTTGCCTCGACGCCAACGTGGCGGCGGCTCCTTTCCTTCCGGGATCCATCGCTCAACAAGCTGCTGCCTTGCTGTCTGACTGCGCGTCGGCAAAACTGACTATCGTAGCGCCGCCATTTCTGCCAATTGAAGTCACAAACGTCTTCTGGCGGACGACGTTATGCGCATAGTCCACGATCGGAAAATGACCCGTGGCCACCTCAGGGTACTGCCACCCCCTGGCGCGTGCCCGCTCTGCCATCCCTGCCAAGAGCGGCGTCAGCGGGTCGCCGGACTGCTTCCTGGAACGCCTGGTAGTTCAGGTCCGGTCAAATGGTAGGGCCGATCCGGCCCGAGCTGCGCCGCCCTGTGCTGGGCGCAACTCGTTGTCATGGCAACCGCAGAGTCTTCCCGGCACGTAGCTCTCTCGGGTCACTCAGCCCGTTGGCGCGAGTAAGCGCTGTGGCCGAAACGCCAAAGCGGCGGGCCAGGGAGAATATGGTGTCGCCCGGCCGCACTGTGTATGTTGCCGGGACAGGCGATCGATCGCCGGGGCCGACCGCCGGAGGCGAAGGCGGTGGCGCTGGAGCTGGCGGCGGAGCTGGAGCCGCCGCCAGCGGCATACCGACCATGGGTGTGGCAGGCAATCCGGTCCCGACCACGCTCACCGGCGTGCCCTCGGCCGCCCAGAAATAGAGGAACCGCGCCGCCGGATAAGGCAGGTTAATACAGCCGTGGGAGCCGGTGTGGTCGCCGCCTGGTGGTCCGCCGCCGCCCTGGCTGTTGGGACCAAACACCCGTCGCCAGGAGGCGTCGTGCAGGTAGAAATCGCGGCCGAGGAATCGCAGGGCATAGTTGGCTTGCGATGGAGGATACCAATCTGGCGAGCCCGGAGGCCAAGGTGAGATGAATTCGTAGGGACGGAAGTGGCCGGTGACGGCGAAGGCGCCCAGCGGAGTTGACAGCTTGGAGTTGCCGGTGGTGCAGCCGACCTTGAGGACCGGGCCCCCCCCGTCCTCGAAGGCCCAGAGAAACTGATCGTCACGACTGACGATGATGGAACGGCCTGCTCCAACCGGCGTCGGCGCTTTCGACGGCTCCGGCACCGGCGGCGGCAACATTGCGGCAGCCGGCCCTTGCGGCGCGTCGCCCAAGAGGGGACCATAGACCCAGCCCGTGCCGTAGGGCAGCAGCACTTCCCACCAGGCGCCATCGCCGTAGGCCAGGCGCTCGCCCGGTCTCTGGCCCAGCACGCCGATCGGCGTCCCGAACGGGATGGTCGCGACGACATCCGAAGCGCTGTCCGGGTCAAGGTGGGCATAGATACTGTCGGCGGCCGGATCATCGACCAGTCTCAGGGCATATCGGTAAGAGGTGTCGCCGTCAGCGCCAGGATCGATCAGCATGGCGGCATCCGCCGGCTTGGCACGAAGCCAGGGCAGCAGACCGGCCCCGGCAAGAGCGAGGCGACCGAGGTGGCGACGCGGTAGGCGATGCATGATGCAAGCGTAGCCAGCCGAACGCCCCCGGTCGCCAGCGATAGGCCGCTGGCGCTATCAGCACCGCCATCGCGCCGTCCCCGCCTCACCGCCTCCTATCTGAATGGCGTCGCTGGACACTCCTGGCTGCTATGCTGTTCCCATGGCAACGATTCTCTACGTCCGTTCCGGCGGCCAAAACCAGATCTGGCACATTATTCGCCACCCGCCAAGGCGCGAAGACCCGATTTGGGATCGTCGACCGGCCCTATGCGGCGAAGTCGGCGCTGGCACGCCCTGGCGTCGGCATGCCGGTTGGTACGAACACGAGTTCGGCCACATGGGTCCGCCTCAGGGCGCGATCTGTCCCTTGTGCCAAGAGCACGCTACCGCGAGAGGCCAGCCAACACGACCGTAACCCGCCGCGTCCTTAGTCGGGCTGGAGCGATTCGAACGCTCGACCCCTTGAACCCCATTCAAGTGCGCTACCAAGCTGCGCCACAGCCCGAAGAGATTGGAAATAATTGCGCGACTCGACACTCCACGGTACCACGTCGACACCATAAGTATACTCGCTGGCAAGCGCAACGCAAATCGGAAATGCGTACCATGATCTACGCTGCTTGATAGACGTTGGCGGCGGCGACGAAAAACGAATTGCGAGGGAGTGGCAGCGTGTCCCAGGATGATGTCGATGCGATCGGTCCCGCCGTTGGCGCGCGATTCCCCGACGTGCAGCTTCCCGATCAGACGGGCAGCCTCGCGGACCTTCAAGAGGAGAGGAAGGGACGGCAGGCGCTCGTGGTCTTCTACCGTAGCGCGCGCTGGTGACCCTACTGCAAGACGCAACTGGTCCAGTTGCAACGGGTCGCCGCGGATCTCGCCGCCCACGACATTGCGCTCTTCGCCATTAGCTACGACTCCGTGGAAACGCTGGCGGGCTTCGCGGATCAGCACCACATCAGCTACCCCTTGCTGTCCGATGAGGGCAGCCGGTTCATCCACCAGGTTGGGATGCTCGACGAGGATCTCGACCGGCATCACGCCGAGTTCGGCGGGCGCGTACAGGAGCACCAGCGCGGCGGCGCCTACCCCGGCGTGCTGCTGCTCGACCGCGACGGCGTGGTCGTCAGGAAGCGGTTCCACCCCAATTACCGACTCCGTGACACCGGCGCCGGCCTCGTCGAAGCGCTTTTCGACTTCGAAGCGTCAGAGCACGGTAGTGAGCGCGGCGCTGCCGTCGATGTCATCCGGGTGCGTGCTTACCTCGATTCGCCGACTTACCGGTCCTACCAGGAGTTCCATCTGGTCGTCGAGGTCAGCGCGCAGGATGGCTACCACGTCTACGGGCGGCCGATCCCTGACGGCTACGCGCCGCTGGATATCACCGTTGCCGCGTTTGACGGCCTGGTCGCGGGCGAGGTGGCTTGGCCGGCCCCGCACCCCTTCAAGGTCGAAGGGCTCGATGAGGATTTCTGGGTTTATGAAGGAACTGTCCGAGCAGTGCTGCCGCTGCACGTCGTAAACCGGGATGCCGGAGACCTAATCATCACTATAGCAGTCAGTTACCAGACATGCAGTGATACGACATGCCTGCGTCCGGCAGGGGTCACGTTCGACTTTCCGATTCGACAAGCGGCGACCGTCCAGTAGACTGCGCCGCAGTCGCGTTGCGCTGCGCCGCCGCGACGAAGCAAGGCGCCCCACACCGTTTCGCGTTCAGCTATCGCCGATAACGGAGCGCGGGCGTCCCGCCCGCCCGGCCCCGCCGCAAGGCATGCGCCCCACCCGTTTGCTCCGATGCCACGGCGGCGGTCGCCACCGGGCGGGCGGGACGCCCGCGCTCCGTGGCACACCGCCAGATCGATGCGATACTGTGTGGCGCACCCCACGAAGCAGGCACATTTGACACCAGACCCCGGCATGACTACCCTTGAATGGCGTCTCCGGCGCTGGCCGGAGACATAGGCTCTCCCGGTTTTGGCAGGGCGTCGGCGCGAGCGGTGCGCCGGCGATTCGGTAGAAACGCATACCTTGAGAACGGAGGCGACAACCAATGGCGGCGATTCACCGGTCCCTCACTCGTCGTGGGCTGCTCACACAAGCGTTCGGCGCGATGGCCTCGATCACGGCCATCGGCCTCATCACCGCCTGCGGCGGCTCCGCCGCCACCGTGAGCTCATCCAGCGTCTCCTCGGCCGCTGCGCCGGCAACGTCGGCGGCGCTAAGTAGCGCGGCCGTGTCCTCCTCGAGCGCGGCGGCGACGACCGCCAGCGCCTCATCATCAGTGGCGGCCTCAGCAGCGACATCCGCCGCGCCAGCGGCTACCGTGGCGCCAACGGCCGCTCCAGCGGCGACGACGGCGCCGACGGTCGCTCCCGCCGCGGCGGCGCCCTCCGGCGGCAAGGGCGTGGTGCAGCCACTCCTACGCGGCGACCCCGAGGAGGTGGACGCTTGGAAAAAGATCTTCACGGACTTCCAGGCCAAAAACCCTTCGATCAAGGTCGACGCCAACTACACGACCGACAACTACGACGACAAGACGCTGACGCTCACCGCCGCGGGCACGCCGCCCGGCCTCTGGTTCCCGGCAGCAGACACCGGGGTCAAGCACTGGGCGGCCCAGAACGTTATCGAGAATCTGGACCCCTACATCCAGCGCGACAAATTCGACCTCAGCATCTTCTACGATCAGTATCTGCCCTACATGAAGTTCAATGGGCACATGGTTGCGCTGCCGACCGACGAGTGGCCCTGGAACGTCTACTACAACAAGACGCTGTTCCAGAAGGCCGGCCTAGATGCGCCGACGACCGATTGGAACGACAAGACCTGGACGTGGGAGAAGTTCCTGGAGGTGGGCAAGGCGCTCACCCAGGCGAGCGGGGGCAAGACCACGCAATGGGGCATCGGCGACGCCTCGATGAGCGGCGCCCGCTTCTCGGCCATGCTCTATGGCGGCGACTGGTTCCCCGAGGATTCCTACGTGACCGGCTGGATCAAGGAGTTCACCGGCAACGCGCCGGAGGTCATCCAGGCCTACCAGTACCTCTCCGACCTGGCCAACAAGTACCACGTCAGCCCCACGGCGGCCGAGCAGAAGGCCAATGGCGGCAGCATCACCAAGATGTTCGAGGCGGGTCAGATCGGCATGACCCTCAACAGCGCCGGATTCCTCGAGACGCTGCGCCGGCAGACCACCGGCGTCGACTTCGGTCTCGCGGCGATCCCCATGCCTGCGGCGAAGCCGCGCCGTACGCTCATCTGGGCCGACTACTGGTGCTACTTCAGCGGCGTGAAAGACCCCGACGCCGCCTGGCAGCTCCTGAAGTACATGGTGACGCCCGAAGCGCAGGTCCTCTATCCGCTGCAGGCTGGCTCCGTGCCGTCCATCAAGTCGCTGGCCGGCGAGTGGGTCAAGCAGCGGCAGGCGGCGAACAAGCTGGGCGCCGACGTGTTGCAGGTGGCGATCGACGCCATTCCGGTGTCGCACGTTTCCGCCGACAACTTCACGGTGAACTGGCCTGATCTGGGCAAGGTGATCGAGACACCCATGGGCAACGTGATCAGCGGGAAGCAGGATGCGCAGACGGCGATCCAGTCGCTCACCGCCGCCGCGCAGGACATCATCAAGAAGACCAGCGCCGCCGCCACTGGCTAAGCGGTACCCCGTCGGTAATCGGCCAGGATCTCGCGATCCCTTGAAAAGGCCAAAGGCGGCGCGTCGTCCGCCCTAAAATAGCCGAGGGCATCGAGATCGTCGCCCGCTACCGGGTCGCCGCGGAGGATGCTGGCGGCGTACACGGCGAGAACGACGATGTCGCCTTCCGTCGAATAGAGTCCTATCAGGCGGCCGAGCGCAACGTCGACGGCGAGCTCCTCTCGAGCTTCGCGGATGGCGGCCGCCTCCACCGTTTCGCCGCGATCCACATATCCGGCCGGAAGGCTCCAGCGGCCCCTGCCGGGTTCATTGAGCCTCCGACCCATGAGGACGGCGCCGCCACGCTCGATCACGACCGCGACGGCCAGCTTGGGGTCAGCGTAGTACACGTAGCCGCAGGCCGGACAACTGGGCCGGAGCTTGGCGGCGTGCAAGCGAACAACGAGCGGCGTGGCGCACTGGGGGCAGAATCTCACCAGCCACGACCGCCTTCCATGCCCGATCGGTGCTATACTCCAGCCGTGACCGTTCGCCTCAACCCACCGAGGGGCATTGCCGGAAACATGAGCCACGAGCGCGCGTTCGACGTTACCGTCACGCTGGAGTATACGCTGCGCGTATCCGCTCCCGACGAGGCGGAGGCCCGCCGCATCGCCCTCCTGGCGGCTGAGTTTGCCAACCAGTGCGTCCGCTGGGATGAGCTTCGTGAGTGGCAAGAGGTGAAGCCTCTCGGCCACGCCATCGATCCTTTCAAGGCAGCAGTCCGTCCCACCTTGCCCGAAGGGAGCGGCGAATGACTACCGTTGCAGATCAGCCGGCAGCCGTGCCTCGTGACGAGGCACGCTCCGCGGCTCCGCGCCTGCGCTGCATATCCTGCGGGGCCGAGTATTCCATTCGGGAGGTCGTGTACCACTGCCGCCGCTGCGGCGACTTGCTCGACGTCGTCTACGACTACCCGGCCTTCCAGTCAGATCAACTGAAACAGCGCTGGCTGCAGCGCCGGACCTCCTTGCTGCCGATCGACCAGAGTGGGGTGTGGCGCTACCGCGAGCTGCTGCCGTTCCTCGACGACGAGGCGAACGTGGTCACCTTCCCGGAGGGCAACACGCCGCTCCTGGAAGCGCCGCGCAGCGCCGCCCACGGTGGTGTGCGGCGGCTGCAGTTCAAGTACCTCGGGGCCAACCCGACGGGGTCATTCAAAGACTATGGCATGACCGCCGGCGTCAGCCAGGCGCGGTCGCTCGGGATGCAGGCGGTTGCCTGCGCCTCTACCGGCAATACCAGCGCCTCGCTCGCCGCCTACGCCGCGCGCGCGGGCATGCTCGCCATCGTCCTGATCCCTGAAGGTCAGGTCTCCTGGGGCAAGCTGTCCCAGGCGCTCGATTATGGCGCGCTCACCTTGCAGCTCCGCGGCGACTTCGACGCGGCGCAGGCGCTCCTGCTGGAAATCGCACAGGACCTCGGCATCTACGTGCTCAACTCGGTGAACCCCTTCCGGCTGGAAGGCCAGAAGACGGTGATGATCGAGATGCTGGAGCAGCGGGACTGGCGGGTCCCCGACCGTATCATCGTGCCTGCCGGCAATCTCGGTAATGGCTCCTCCTACGGCAAATGCTTGCGGGAGCTGTACGACCTCGGCTTCATCGACCGCATGCCGCACCTGACGCTGGTCCAGGCCCACGGCGCGGCTCCCCTCTACCACACCATCACCAGCGGCGATCCTGATACCCTCGTCCGCGTCCACGCTCGGACACTGGCGACGGCGATCAAGATCGGCTCGCCCGTGAGCTGGCGCAAGGCGAAGCGCGCGCTGGAGTGGACCGACGGCTGGGTGACGGAAGTGGGCGAACAAGAGATCGCCGATGCCAAGGCCATCATCGGCCGCGACGGCATTGGCTGCGAGCCGGCGTCGGCCACCACCCTGGCCGGTCTGCGGCGCCTGGTGCGGGAAGGCACCGACGCCTCGGTCGCCCCCGACGAGGAGGTGGTGGCGATCCTGACGGGCAACGTCCTGAAGGACCCTGACTACACCATCCGCTACCACACCGGCGAGCTCTACGAGGAGTTTGTCACAGAAACCAAGGTGGTGCGCGCCTCCGGCCATCTGGAGCCGGCGTTCGCCAACCCGCCAGTCGCGGTCAACGCCACTCGCGAGGATCTGGTCCGTGCAATCTCCGAGCGGCTACCCCGCCCTTAGACGTCATCCATCTTGATCCAGCCGTGCCGCAGGGCGTAGACGACCGCCTCGGTGCGATCGTTGACGGCGAGCTTGCGCAGGATGGAGGTGATATGGTTCTTGACCGTCTGATCGCTGATGCCAAGGCTGCGGGCGATCTCCTTGTTGCTGTTGCCGCGCGCGATATGGTCCAGCACCTCGACTTCACGCGCGGATAGCGGGATGAAGAGCGGCTCGTTGTCCGCGCCAACGGCTTCCAGCTTGCGAAATGGGCGCAGGTAACGGGCCGGCGCCAGCGAACCTGAGAGCACGCTGTCGTTAATCAGGTAATCCCCGGCGTACACGCGCTGCACCGTATGGCGCAGTTCGTCGGGCGCAACCTGCAGCGTCAGGTAGGCGGCGGCGCCGACCTTGATCGCATTGAACAACTCTTCCTCATCCTCACTGGCCGTGATGATGACGACTGCCGTACCCGGCGCGTGTTGCTTGACCAGGCGAGTGACTTCGAGCCCATTCACGCCGGTCAGGTCCACGTCCACCACGACCACATCGGGGCTGGCGCTGCGCATCACCTCCAGCGCCTGCTGACCCGTGGCGGCCTCGCCCACCACGTCGATGCCGCTACCATCGGCTTCGAGGGCAGTACGGATGCCCAGCCGCAGAAGGGCAACGTCGTCCGCGATCACTGTGCGGATACGCTCCATCGCCGTCGCCGTCCTCTACCTTGCGGGCGGGCGCGCCTTCTGTGCGCTGCCAGCCTTCCTCCCTCCTGCTGTACGAGTATAACCACGGACGCCTCTTGTCAAAGAGGATGCTACCTGGAGGTGTGCTCGTGTGACGGGGCGAGGGGGCGAGCAGGCGAGGGGGCGATGAGGCGACGGGGCGAATTGACCACGGACCGGACGTTCGTGGGCTTGGCGGTCTCGGTGGATGCGGCATGTCACGCCTCTCCGCCGGACGTCGCCGCTGCTCCTCATCGCCCCCTCGCCTAGTCGCCCCCTCGCCTAGTCGCCCCCTCGCCCTTGGTCCCCTTATCGTCGCCCAGCGCATCGAGCCCCACGGCCAGCGCGCGTCCCAAACGGCGCCCAAAGCGGCGCGCGCCTTTTGCCACGTCGGCGTTGCCGGTGAGGCTGGAGATCGTCGTGCCGGCCCCCGCGACCAGGCCGCC
>CALBSQ010000301.1 GCA_937967325.1 uncultured Chloroflexota bacterium | reverse complement strand
TACACGCGTAAGATCGTCGGCAGCGTCAGATGTGTATAAGAGACAGCTGCCCCTCTGCTCCCCGGCCCCCGGGGTCACTCGTTCCCAGGCGTGCCCTCACCGTCCGGGATGGGCCGCTGATCCGAAAATACGTCTTCGTCGTGGGTCAAACCACCCTGGGCAGCCGACTGATCTGGCGGCGCCGCGTTGCGGGTGTCCGACCAGATCGGATGGGCCAGACCATTGACGACCACGAGCCCGCTGTAGTCGCCGTTGAAGCCGGCCTGGTTTCCGTCCGGCGGCGGGAAGGAGGGCGACACCCGCGCGTCGGCGTACGGAGCGTCCAGTCCGCGGCCGCCCGCGAGGGAGTAGTCGGAGCTTTGCTGCTGCACGCCCGGCTGACCGGGGGCGAAGCAGTTGGCGCCCTGGACCGTAGGGCACGCTGGCGGCGCATTTTCGCTGGGCACGCGCCCGGTTCGGTAGTAGCTGACGGCCACGTGATTGGTCGAGTTCGTGTGCGGGCCGGCCGATGGCACGATGTCGACGGCGGCGAAGTAATGGTCCTTGCCGCTGTCAGGATTCACTGGCCTATTCGATTCTTTCCAGGTCTTTCCACCGTCGGTGGAGACGGACTCGTGAATGTCGAACTCGCCGGTGCGATAGTCCTGCCACACGGCGTAGAGGTCGCCGTTGCCGCGGTTGACAGCAAGGCGGGGATAGTCGTTGGTGCGTATGTACGCGCCGGGGATACACTCCTCCGGCCCGCGGCCGAAGTCGCATACCGGCTCGTCCGTCGTGTCATCCTTGCCGACGAACACCGGCGCCGAAAACGAGTTCCCGCCATCTTTGGACACCACGGCCAGTTGCTGGTTGACCGTGCTCGGCGTATTGAAGTTGTTGAAGATGACCACAACATCGCCGTTGGGCCGGACAATCGGTTGGGAGCCCTGATCGATATCGCAGTCGTTGGCGCCGGCATTCGGATCGAGCTGGCCGACGCAAAGGGTTGGGGAGCTGCCACTGATGAGCTTGGGGGCCGACCAGGTCTGCGCGTGGTCAGTCGACTTGGAAAAGTAGATTGGCGAGCTGCACTCCCCGGCCGGGTTGAAGGAAGCAACGCAGCGCGGGTCGAATTCGAACACGGTCCAAGTGGCGTAGACAGTGTCGCGGAATGGACTCGTCGCGTAGGAGTCCGCGGTAATGAAGGGCTTGTCGTGGGAGGCGCCAGCGTTGTTATCCTCCACGACGACGTAACTCGGCCCCGCTGCCGGGACGTTGTTGTAGAAAGAGCCGCCGGCATAACTTGGCGACGAGGTCACGAGCAGCCCGCTGGCGTTGTCGTTGATGTCGATGACCACGCAACTGAAGTAGGCGTTGCCGTGTGAGTCCATCGCCACCCCGGGATCGCTGGCGAAGTCGTAGGTGTGTCCAGTTCCAGGTCCGCCGAGAATCGTGTGGCCGTCGGGAGGACTGTTCAGCCGCTGCCAGAAGGGCGGGAGCCCGTCGCCCCAGGTGTGGCCGCTGTCGAAGGAGTAGTCGAAGCCGCAGTGATTGAAGCCGATGCGGCTGTCGTTCTGGCCGGCGATCAGGTTCCGCAGATCGACCGGATTGACCGTGATCGACTCTTCCGCCTGGCGGCGATAGGTGCAGTCCTGGTTGACGCGGACGTTGCCGCCGGGATCGCGATCGCTGCAGCCGAGCGTCCGGTCCTGCACGCCGAGCGCGCCGCTCCTGGGCTGGACCGCCGCGGCCGCGGCGTGTTGTTGCTCCAGCGCGCTCTTGGCGGCTTCCACCACGCCTCCGGAGAGCGACGGCAGCAGGTGTGCTCCGCTGGCGGTCGGAAGCCGCACAATTGGGATCTCACCCTTGGCGGCCTTCACGGCGACGCTTTCATCGGCCTGCGCCGGAGGCGACGCTGCCGGCAAAAACAGCACCAGGAGACCGACGAGTAACAGGGGCGTGAGCAGGTGTCTGGGCACGGGGCTTCCCTTTCCTCTTCGCAGGACATCATCCACAGGCGTCGGGGTGCTAGACCCGGTTAGCAGGCGGCATCACCTCCGACCTCCGCTCGGTCTGGCGCGGGAACGCGCGCGCAGGCGCACACCGTCGCGGCGGGCTGCCCTAGGCCGCCGATCCACACCCAGCGTGTGACCGCCGTTAGTGTAGCAATACGTCGAAATTCACGCTCCTAACATGGACGGTGCGGGCGCGACGCGGCGACGACGGGTTGCACTTGCCGCCCATGCTGCTACGCTAGGGTTCAGGACAGGAGCGCCTCGGGGTATCCGGCGGCGCAACGTGCATCTGCGCCGCGATGCCGGGTGGGCGGGTAACAAGCGTTCTCCGTCCAAGGCGGCAACCAAGCAAAGGAGCCAGTTGCCATGGTGACCACGTCGCTGCCCGCGGCGGCCAGTATGCATAATGCCGACTTGTATCACATCGACGACCTGCTCGACGCTGAGGAGCGCGCCGTTCGCGACCGGGTCCGCTCGTTCATGGACGCGGAAGTGTTGCCCGTGATCAACGGCTATTGGGAACGGGCCGAGTTCCCGTTTGAGCTGGTCCCCAAGCTCGCCCAGCTCGGCATCTGCGGCGGTTCCATTCACGGGTATGACTGCCCCGGCCTGAGCGCAGTCGCAACGGGACTGGTAAGCCAGGAGCTATCACGCGGCGACGCCAGTGTGGCGACGTTCTTTGGCGTGCAGAGCGGACTGGCTATGGGCACGATCCATGCCTGCGGCTCGGAGGAGCAACGTCAGCGCTGGCTGCCACCCATGGCGCGTATGGAAGTGATCGGCGCCTTCGGGTTGACCGAGCCAAACGTCGGCTCTGATGCCGGCCACCCCGAAACGCGCGCCACCCGCCAGGGAGATTGCTGGGTACTGGACGGTGAAAAGCGCTGGATAGGGAACGCGTCCATCGCCGATGTCACCATCATCTGGGCGCGCGACGACGAGGGTCACGTCGGCGGCTTCCTGGTCGAGCGCGGCACGCCGGGGTTTATCGCTACCACGATGACCGGCAAGCTGGCCCAACGGGCCGTCTGGCAGGCCGCGGTCACCCTCAGCAATTGCCGCATACCACTGGAGAACCGGCTAGCGAAGGCCACTACCTTTCGGGCTGCCAGCGGCGTGTTGATGCAAGCCCGTACGGGCGTCGCTTGGGGGGCGCTGGGGCATGCCATGGCCTGCTACGAAGCGGCCCTCGCCTATACCACGCGGCGTGAGCAATTCGGGAAGCCCCTTGCCGCTTTCCAGCTCGTGCAGGAAAAGCTGGTGCGTATGCTCGCCGCGGTTACCCGGGGCCAGCTCATGTGCCTGCGCGTCAGCCAGCTGGTCGACGCTGGCAAGCTCAGCCATGCCGCCGCCTCCCTGGCCAAGTTCAGCGTCGCCCGCGACGCCCGAGAGGTGGCTCAGCTCGCCCGTGACCTCATGGGCGGCAACGGCATCTTGCTGGAAAACCACGTCGCCCGCCACCTGGCTGACCTGGAGGCCGTCTTCACCTACGAAGGCACCGACCACATCAACGCGCTGGTCGTGGGCCGCGAGATCACCGGCCTGAACGCCATCGTCTGAACGGTAGTTCAGGTCGTGCTCGCCTTGCCGTCCAGCTAACGTGTTTTCACACTATAGTGTTATAACACTGTGCCATCATAACACTATAGTGTGAAAGCACGTCAATGATGGAAGCGGTAGCACTCGTCGGGACTGCCTGATGCCTGAATCGCCGCGCCCGCGCTTTGTGGATCGCGAACGCGAAGTCGAGGAGCTCCGACGTCTCGCGGACCGTGACGGGCCGAGCTTGGTCCTCCTGTACGGCCGCCGCCGTGTCGGCAAGACCTATTTGCTGGATCATGCCTGGGAGGGGCGCCGTGTCTTCTATTTTCTCGCCGCCGATACGACCGATCACCTCAACCGCAAGGAGCTCCTGCGCGAGTTGACCGCCTGGTCGGGCACTTCCTTCGACCCGGCCGACTACCCCACGTGGCGAACCGTCTTTCGCCTCTTCGCTCAGCTTGCTGATCAAGGCCCGATCATCGTCGTGCTTGACGAGTTCCAGTACCTGATTGGCCACGAGGACGATATCGTCTCCCAGCTCGTGGCCGTCTGGGATCGGGAAGTGCGCAGCCGTCCGCTAACCCTTGCCCTCGGCGGCTCGGAAGTGGCCACGCTCGAGCGCCTGCAACACGGTAGTCAGCCACTCTACGGCCGCCCCAATTGGTCGGCGCGCATCCGTCCGTTCGACTACCGCGACTCCGCCAAGATGGTACTCAATCGACCTCCTCGTGAAGCCGCGCTCATCTATGGCGCATTTGGGGGAACCCCGAGGTACCTGGCCGCGCTGGACGAGCGAGCTGACCTTGCCAGCTGCGTCATCGACAGTCTTCTGTCGCCGCGCGGGGAAGTCCACCTCCAACTCCGGACCATCATCGAGCAAGAAAAGGGCATCCGTGAGCCGGCCGACTATCGCGCCGTCCTCGCCGCGGTCGCCGGCGGGGAGTCGGATATCAATGACATCGCGCTTGCTGCCGGGCTAGGTGACCGGCCCTACGTGGTGCGACGGACGCGTCTTGTTAGTCGCTCTGCCGGACCTATACCCGCCGGGTTAGGTCGCTCAATGGCAGCAAGCAGTCCAAACGATAGACCAGTCCCAACAGCACAACCTTGGCCCAACGATCTCAACGCAGCAAGCACCACGCATCCCCCCAACGCGAACCAGCCGCTAGCGTCCTGTCTCCTCCCGGCGTCCGGCGCGCAATCGCTCCACCAGGAACTCGTCACGCCGTCGCCGCACGGCCGCCGCGCGCTCCGGCGTCCAGGA
>CALBSQ010000300.1 GCA_937967325.1 uncultured Chloroflexota bacterium | reverse complement strand
ACTTGCCATCTGGGCGGAAGACCAGCAGCTCGGAATCGCCGCACTTGAAGAGGCGCATGTACAGCATGTCATCGCTGCCACATCCGAATCGGGCACTGATCATGGTCGTGCGATGGCTATAGCGCCGCTTCTCTTTGACGTCTTGCTCTAGGAGCAAGCGAACCGGCGCCGCCAGCACCTCCGGCACCCGAATGGGCCGGTTAGCAGCGGAATGTCGAAGCCGCAGCAGTCCATCGACCAGGCCATCGACCTCGCTCTGAAATACGTGAGCATCAGCGCTCAGCCACGCACGGTGGTGGCACTCCAAATAGTCCACGACAAACTGTGCCGCCTCGTCGGCATACGGAGATGAAGTCGTACCATCGCACACGCATGCAATCTGCTCTTTTTCGAGCCACAGCACCCGGTCCTGGTCCTTAGTCTCTCCATCCTCCACGGCCGGTGAACGAACGAGCAGCGCCTCCAGCGATCCATCAGCTATCAGCGCCAGTCCCTCAGTCCTGACTGCTGATAGCTGACTGCTGATACCTGATAGCTCGCTCACCGACTGCCCTGGCTTCCCACCAACTGGAGGACGTGCTTCAACATCTCCCGCGTTCGCACGTCGAAGAACAGCCTGGCCCCCTGCCCGAGCTGGGGGAAGATGCCGTCGTCGACGAGGTTCTTGCGGATCGTCTCCGGCGCCTCGCTGCTCATTCGGAACAGCGTGATGCTGTCCTTGCCCGGCCCGGCTTCCGCCTCGGTCTGGTAGCCCGGGAAGTCGTCTGGGCCTTTGTAGTTGAGGCTCGTGGAGGTGCCGATCAACGCGTTGACGATAAGTGCATTGCCGTCGGAGGTGGCAAGCTGCTTGATCTGCTCCGCGCTGGGTCCGGCGTCTGTCTGCGACTCCGCGTCCGTCAGATGGAACACCATCGGCGGAAAGGAGTCCTTGAAACGATCCTTGGTGATCGCGGTGGCCAGAAACTCCTGTGTCTTTTCGAAGGCCGCTCGCGCGTTGGTGCCGTGCATGTGGCCGCCCAGGCCCAGGCTGTTCTGGCTGCCGCCATCCTGCGCCACATTGGCATAGGCCTGGATGACCTGCTCAATGTCCAGCTCCTCGGTGGCCTTGTCCGGCCACACCTTCGGCTGGCTGCCGTAAATGATGGTATAGATGTAATAGCGCGGCTTGATCACGGCGCGGTCGCCGCGCACTTCGTTGCTGCGGGCGAGCAGCTCCTTGAAGATCAGCCCGGTATACCGCTCCACCCAGCGGAATCGCTCGTCCGTGGTGCCGCTGAGGTGGTCCTTCATGCTGGAGGAGTCGTCCAGCAGCATGACCACCAGGCCGGGCTTTGCCGTCTGAATCTTTTGGAGATACATAAGTTTCTCCCCTCACACGATAAGAATCTTAAGATGTACTCATTGTAGGCCCAGCAAGGCATCGTGCAGGGAATGGACGCATGGGGTGAGAGAAAGAGGCTACCGCCAAGCGCGAGCGAATATCGCCTGGGCCGCTCTCATTGTGCCCTGTTCGATGATCGACAAGGCGTCGGTAGCGAGGATGTCTGGCCAGGCCGCGCGGGGCTCAGGTACGGGCGCTACTGAACCGTGACGTTGCTGTTGCTGGTCTGAATCGTGAAGAGCGACCCACCGCCGCGCAGCGCGGTGGATACCTGCGCACCGCTCTGGGTCACGCCGGCCACCTGGATCTGGCCATTGGAGGTCGAGACATTGAGCTGGGCTCCGTTGCCGCCTGGCACGGTGACGTTGACGTCGCCGTTGGACGTGCCGATTGTCCCGCCGCCCGTATAGCCGTTGAGCTGGATGCCGCCGTTACTGTCGCTCAGGTTGACCACTTGGGAGGATCCCCCCGACTGGATGTTGACGCTGCCGTTATCGTCCGCCACCGTGAGCGCGCCGGGGGTGCCGGTGACCGTGATGTTGCCATTGGACGCGTGCAGGTTCAGCGTCAAGCCCGGCGGCAACTGCACCGTGACGTCCCCGCCAGGATTCGAAATGTCGCCGGAGAGCACACCGTTGCTCTGTTGAAACGTGGCGGCGACGATGCCATCGGTCCAGGCATTGGTAATCGTGATCGTGTTCGTCGTGTCGACGGCGTTGACTGTCAGATTGCCGTTGTCGACGCCGAGCTGAAGCGTGTTCAATCCCGAAGCCGAAAAGCTTTCCTGGCCGCTGCCGTCGGCCCAGGCGTTAGCCGGAACCAAGGCGCCGACGAGCAGGAGCAGGATCACCAGTACACGCCGCATCGTTGTCTCCCTTCATTGCCAGCCTCGGGACAATGGACCGGGGCGGTACCCGAGCGGGGGGCCAGCCTCAATAGTAACCCATTGTCCACGGGTGCAAGCTACTCGCCACGGCTCCGACGTGCGGTCGCTCCTCACTGACAAACGCTGATCCCGTGTGCGGTCAGCGCCTGGTTGTCAACCTTGGCCTGCTCGGCGAGGATGGAGGGCGCGTCGGCGCCGCAGCTCGACGGGTCCGGCGTGCCCTTGGGTAGCGAGGGCACGGCGATCTTGAGCGCCTTCATCTCCCAATACGGCTCGGGGAAGAATTTCCCCGTGTTGATGCCCTCGATGAGCACCTTCTTGTCACTGGGCGGGACTGAGCTGGCCTGATACTCGGGCGACTCCTGCACCTTGCGATTGGAATAGACGTTACGCGCTCCGTTTGCCTTGACGTACTCGACCAGGAACGCCGGATTGTTGGTAAATTCCAGGTAGCTCCAGGCCACATCCTTCACCTTCGACAAGTCAAAGATGGCCACGCCTCCGCCAATCGTGGTCTCACTTCGCGGCGTCTTCTTGTCGCCTAGCGGCGCCAGTATCCAATCCCACTTGAAGTTGCCTTTGATCTTGTCGGCGTAATCGCTGCGCGAGTCATAGGAGAAGCGCATGGCGACATTGCCGTTGGTGAAGTCGATCTTCATCTTGGTGGTTTGGTCGTCCGAGGGGCTGAGGTGGTCCTTGCAGACCACTCCTTGATACCATTGGTAGGTCTGGACGATGCCCGGCTGGTCGTAATTGACACGCGTACAGACACCCGGCTGTGTGGGCCCGCCTTGCCACATTGGCCAACCGTGGTTTCCGGCATAATGCACGGTCCACCAGCTCGGCATCAGGCCGCCCACTTGATCCCACTTGTCGGCCTGATACTTGTTAAGTTTCGTCGCCGCGTCGTTCCAATCCTGATAATCCCACGTCAAGTCCGGGTACTTCACCCCCTGGGCATCGAACAAGTCTTTGTTGTAGAACAGGCCGAAGGGATTTTGTGTCGTAGGAACTGCGTAGAGCTTGTTGGCAATGGTCTGCATCGTCAGTGTGCTCTCATAAAAGTCGTCCTTCAACAGCACCTTACTGCGCGCCATAAATGGCGAGAGGTCGATCACGGCGCCGGTTGGCGCAAATGCCGGATACTCCGCTTGACGGCGCAGCGGCGCCACATCCGGTGGAGTACCACTGGCAACCAGCACCGGAAGCTTGGTGGAGAAGTCGTCGGTGAAGTCCTCTTGGATCGTCACCTCAGGATACTTCTGCAAGAAGGCTGACTTCTCCTTGGCCCAGCGGGCTTGCGCGTCGGGCGTGTTCAGCGCGAAGTCCATGACGTGCAAGGTCACGGCGCCGGGCTTGGCCGCTGGCGCGACCGACACGCTCACAGCGGCGGAGGTCGAAGCGGTTGCTGCTGCTGCCGACGAGTGAGTTGACGACGCCTGGGACGCTGTTGTCGCGGATGCGAGCGCGCTTGATGCGCTCGAGGCGGCTGTGCCCGCGCTGGTAGCGACAGCGCTGCTGGCGGACGCCGACGTTACCGCTGAGGAGGTGGTGGGAGCGGATGCGCCACCGCCGCAGGCCGCCAGCAAGCCAATCCACACCGTGCCCGCGGCGCCGCAGACGACTGAGAGTGCATGCCGGCGGCTCAACACCGCATTTGGGTCGCGATGCCGTCCTGTTGACAACCTGCTCTGATCGAGGCTTCTCTGCATCGGGCTCCCTTTCTCTCAACCTACCGGACCACAGCGTGCTGGTGCGCGCCCAACACCGCGGGACGTACCGGCTTCATTCATGAGGTAGGCGCATTGTACTCCGAGGCCGCCGTCAGGCACAACTGCGTGTGTCAGCGCCGAGACTCGAGCATATCACGTGCCAGAGGAAGCGGATTGCGGTGCGACGAGCCCAGATTGGCCACTTCACGGCGGTGCGGACGTACGGAGCGTGTCGGCGCCGGGAGCGCGAGCGTCCGTCCGTCCCTGATGCGGCGAACGCATTGGGATGGATGACAAGGCCGCGTCACCACGCCGCGTGTCGGCTGAACGCTAGCGGGTAAGCTGTGGCGTTCGTCCATCGCGCCGGGGGGCACGGTGGATGAGTGCGGCGGCATGGACCAGGGGCGAAGTAAGCGGTGGTCGAGGAGCAGCCTGAGGTCCGCCGGGTCCGGCTGGTCGTCGTCGCCACGCCGTTCATCTTCGGTGGTGTGTTCGCCGCCTGTCTGCTGACGCCCCGCCTGGTTGTCCATTTCTTGCAACTGAGCCTCAGCTTGCGCGGCGAGACAGGCGTGGCGCTTGCCGGCACACTCCTCGCCGAGCTGATCAGCCTGCGGCTACTGACGGCCTGGCTATGGAAGACCAAGCGATCGGTCACGTCGCTCGGCTGGCGGGCGCGGGGCACTGTTGTCGCCTACATCGCAGCGGTCGTGCTGGCGCTCCTCTATGCCACGGGAACGCTGGCAACACCAGCCGTGCTTTCGCACATGGCGGAAGGCAGCGCGCTCAAGCTCTGGGGCGTCATCTGCACGCTCGTCGCGGCCGGTGTGGAAGAGACGATCTTCCGAGGATTCGTCATGAGCGAGCTGCAAGCGATTGGCGCCCCGGCCGGCATGCAGATCCTCCTGTCCGGCCTCAACTACGCCGTCGCGCGCTACTGGGTAACCCTTGCCTACGGACCGCTCAATCTCCTGTTTCCGCTGCCCACGCTGCTGGTGACCACGATCTTCGGGATGTTCTTGGGAGGGGTGTACCTATTGGGCCGTCGCAGCCTTCTTCCGCCCGTGCTCGCGCACGGGCTCATTAACCTGCTCGTGGAGCCCTGGGTTATCATGGCCTCGATCAGTTGGTGACGGTGGCGAGGGGCCCCCCGGCCCCCGACCGCCGCCGAGCGTTCGAAGGTCAGGAAGGAAGCACGATGGCAGGAGTCGACTTCACGCCGCTGGATCTCAGCGAGTACTGCAATGCCGGGCTGGACCTGCTCGGCGATCAGAGGCGTGCCCCCATCGGGATCCAGCAGTTCCACGGCCTACCGTTCCAGATCGGCGCCGCCGACGGCGGCGGAAATTGCTTTCTTGCATTGGGTGGCGACGCCCGATTGGGTCGGACCATTCCTGTAGGCCAGACGGCGCGTCACGTCATCTTCGTCCACCGCCAGCTCGACTCCCAACTCCTCCAAGGCGGCCCCGTCGGCACATGTGTGGCCGAATACGTGGTCCGTTACGCCGACGGCGGTGAGGAGCGGCTGCCCATCCGCGAGCGCTTCGAAACTGCGAGAGTACCTTCGGGTTGGGGCCAGCAGCCGTTCCTCGCCGTGCCCGACCAGGCAGACCAGCTCTATCCGCGCTATGAGGGCCGCTGGGGCATGGCCGGGAACCGGCAGACCGAAGGGATACCCGGCGGGCCAGCCGGCTACTTCCTCTGGCCGTGGAAAAACCCTCAGCCGGAGCGGGCGATCGCCTCGATCGAGATCGTGCCTGTCGGCCCGCGCTTCCTGCTGGCGGCCATCACCCTCAGCCACCTCGACGAGGAGCCGTTCCGCCGTGGTGGTCCGCGTGAGGTCAAGATCACGCTGCCGCAAGAGGAGGACGCAACGCGCCGCTTCGACGTCGAGGCGACGGTGGACCGCGGCGTCGCCACGTACACCTATGCCCTCCCCGAAGCAGTCACGGAGCAGTTCCTCGCCGACGGCATGCGCGGCTGGGGGGAGCGCCAGAATCCGACGAGCAGTCCCGCCTACGTCGAGATCGCGGCCACGCCGTCGGCTACCGTCTCTGTAAAGGCGGGCGGCGAGGAGGTCGGCCGCGTCCGCTGGGGCGACCTGGAGGAGCGCGGCATGCTGGAGCCGACGCCCCGGCTGCGGGTGGAGCTCGTCGATCACGGGCGCAACTGGGTCCGCACGACCATCGTCGACGACGCCACCGGGCTCCCATTGCCCTGCCGTGTCCATTTCCGATCGCCCGAAGGGATCCCCTACGCCCCACACGGCCACCACGCGCACGTCAACTCCAACAACGGCACCTGGCATATCGACGTCGGCGGCGACGTGCGCCTGGGTCAGATTAGCTACGCCTACACCGACGGTACCTGCCAGGGCTGGCTGCCCCGCGGCGAGGTGCTGGTCGACGTGGCGTGCGGCTTCGAGTACGAGCCGCTGCGCGCCAAGGTCACCATCGCGCCGGGCCAGCAGGAACTGCGGCTGCGCCTCAAGCGCTGGATCGACATGAACGGTCGGCGCTGGTTCAGCGGCGACACGCACGTCCATTTCCTGTCCTCCCAAGGCAGCGTCTTCGAAGCTCGCGGGGAGGACCTCAACGTCGTCAACTTGCTATTGTCGCAATGGGGTGGTCTCTTCACCAACACGGAGGAGTTCAGCGGAGCGCCGCAGGTTTCCCCCGATGGCCGGACCATCGTCTACGCGACTCAGGAGAATCGCCAGCACATGCTCGGCCACCTGACCCTGCTGGGGCTAAAATCGCCGGTGATGCCCTGGTGCTCCGACGGGCTGAGCGAGGCGGAGATCGGCGGCACCCTGGAGACGACGCTCTCCGCCTGGGCCGATGCCTGCCATGCACAGGGCGGCACGGTCGTCATCCCGCACCTGCCCACCCCCAACGGCGAGCCGGCGGCCTTGATCGCCACCGGTCGCGCCGACGCCGTCGAGATGCTCCGGCACGGCAGCTACGAGCACGACGAGTACTACCGCTACCTCAATGCCGGCTACAAGCTGCCCCTGGTCGGCGGCACGGACAAGATGACCAGCGATGTACCGGTCGGCCTGTACCGGACCTACGTCGCCATACCGCAAGATCAGGAATTCAATTATGACAACTGGTGCCGCAACCTGCGCCTGGGACGCACCTTCCACAGCGGCGGTCCGATCCTGCATTTCAGCGTCGATGGCCACGAGATCGGTGACACGATCAGCCTCTCCCGCGACGGCGGGACGGTCGAAGTGGAGGCCTGGGCGGAATCGACCCTACCAATCCACACGCTGCAGGTCGTACAGCAAGGCCGCGTGGTCGCCTCGACGGAGCAGGCTAGCGGGACACGTCGCCTGGAGCTGCGCCAGAAGCTCACGCTAGACCGGCACACCTGGCTCGCCGCCCGCTGCAGCGGACCGGACTACGCAAACTCGATGCCCCACCATGACTGCTGGAGCCGCGGCATCATGGCGCACACCTCGCCCGTCTACGTGGCCGTCGGCGGACCCTACGGGCTACACGATCAGGATGTCGCCAACTACATGCTGACGCTGCTCAGCGGCGGCATCGCCTACATCCGCCAGCGCAGCCCGCAGTTTCCGCCTGGCTCGGTAACCCATCACCACGGCGAGGACGACCACCTGGCCTTCCTGGAGCGGCCCTACCAGGAGGCTATCGCGGCGATCCACCGGCGGATGCACGAGCTGGGGGTAGGACATTGAGTCAACCTCACCCCCGGCCCCTCCCCTACGAAGGGAGGGGAGCTTTCACGGTACGGGCGCTGGCTTGTTCTGGCAGCACCAGCCCAGGCTGCGTGATGAGCAGCAATCCTCCCCGGCAAAGCTCCCCTCCCTTCGTAGGGGAGGGGCCGGGGGTGAGGTTGACTAGAGCCGGATAGGCCAGGCTTACCGATCAAGTTGCTGCGCTGGAGCGGATTCTCCGTAGTGAAGATTGTGGAGGCGCCACGGCAATGCGGGCGCTGTGCCCTCGCCGCGCAGCTAGCGTTTCGGAAGGAGCGGCCATGGCATCCTTGCATCAAATGAAGCCGGTGAGCCGGCGTACCTGGCTGACCGGCTGTGGGTACGCGGCGGCTTTTGTCGGAACGGGACTGCTCGCCGCCTGCGGAGGCCCGAGCCAGCCGGCAGCAATTGTCGCCACTTCGGCGCCTGCCACGGCCACCGTCGCGCCGGCATCGAGCGCGGCGAAGGCCGCCGTCACCTTGGCCGTATGGGACTGGGCGAACACCTGGAAGAGTCTGCTCGTGGCGCTGCAGGACCAGTTCGGCCAGTTGGGCGGACCCAAGGCAGCGGTAGAGATCGTCCCCGATTACTTCAAGAAGGTGCAGGCGGCGATCGCCGGCGGCAGCGGTCCCGACGTCTACCGCACGGATGGCCCCAATAGCTGGTCGCTCTACAAGCGCGGGGCGGGGATGGCGCTTGATGCGCTGGTCGCGCGCGACGCACAGGCCGGCGCCGATCTCAAGGCCATGCTGCCGGTCAGCGTACAGACACACACCTACCAGAACAAGCTCTACGGCATCCCCTTCGGGTACACCGTCGTGATGACGCTGTACAACCGCAACGTGCTTCAAGCGGCCAACCTGACCCCGCCTGCCGAGCTCGGGACAAACTGGAACTGGACGACCGCCCGCGAGTACGGGGCACGACTCACGAACCGCAACGGCGACCAGGCTTCCGTCTACGGCTTCTGGGTGAATCAGAGTTGGGAGACCGGCTGGCTCGCCTTCGTCTATGCCAACGGCGGCCGTCTGTTAGACAGTAGCTACCGCAAGGCCGAGGTGGACACGCCGGGCACCATCGCCGCCTTACAGCATCTGGTGGACGCGCTCAACAAGGATCGGGTCTCACCCACCAGCGCCGACCTGAAGCAGGAGGACGCCACCAAGCGTTTCATTCGCGGCAACATCGCTATCGGCACCTTTGGCAGTTGGGAAATCTCCACGTCGTCTCTGATTGGGCAGGCCAAGGAGCTGCCCTTCGACCTCGCGCCGATACCGTACGCCCCCACCGGGCAGAGCGGCAGCGACTCGAACTTCTCGGCCGAGGTGCTGAATCCCAACAGCAAGCAGCAGGACGCCGCCTGGCAGTGGCTCCGTTTCATCGCCAGCCAGCCGGCGCAGCTCACCATCGGCCACGCGGAGTTCCTGCCCGCACGCCTCGACGCCGCGGAAACCAGCTACTTCGCCCCAACCCTGGCGCCGGAGCATCGCTCCCTGCTGCGCGACATCGCCAAGCTCACCCTGCCGCAGCCTTCGCCCGACACCGTCCAGTTCGACGATCTGATGGGCAAGATCAACAAGCACGTGGCGGATGCCTTCAGCCAGCAGCAGACGGTGGAGGCTGCGCTGCGCTCGGCCCAGGAGGAGGCTGCCGGCGCCCTGGCCGCGGGTGCGTCCGGGGGTTAGAGCCGACAGGGTTCAGGGGGTCCTGGCATGTTCGTGTCGGGGAATCCCGCGCCTACCCTCACATATTGATAGCCTGACCCTCGACACCCAACGCGGCCTCCGCGATGACCTCGGACAGCGTCGGATGGGGATGGACCGAGCGCGCCAGCTCGAACGGCGTCGACTCCAGCGTCCGTGCCAGCGAGAACTCCCCGATCAGCTCCGTGACGTCGGGGCCGATCAAGTGCGCTCCCAATATCTCGCCCGATTGGGCGTCGGCAAGGATCTTGACTTGTCCTTCCGTTTCCCCCAGGGCCATCGCCTTACCATTGGGCCGGAAGGGGAACTTGCCCACGCGTATCTCCCGCCCACCTTCCCGCGCCTGCGCCTCCGTAAGGCCGATGGTGGCGATCTGCGGGTTGCTGAAGGTACACCGCGGCATCGACAGATAGTCCAGTGTGATGGTGGCGTGGCCGGCGATCACCTCCGCGGCGACCTCGCCTTGCGCTGAGGCGACGTGCGCGAGCCCCGTCTTGCCGGTGACGTCGCCGATGGCGTAAATTCCGGGCACGCTAGTCTGCATTTGGTCGTCGATCTGCACGAACCCACGCTGATCCTTTGCGACGCCGACAGCTTCCAGTCCTAGGTTCTCCACATTGGGCGTAAACCCGGCGGCAAGCAACACCTGGTCGACCTCGATCGTCCGCGGCTCGATCGCCCCCTGGATCGTTTGGCCCCCTGGCGCGGCGGAAACCCGAACTCGCACCTTGTCCCCAGCAACCTCAACGCCGTCGACTTGAGTCGAGGTAAGGATCTTGATGCCCCGCTTGGAGAAGCTCTTACTGAGTTCCGTGCTGATCTCTTCCTCTTCCAGTCGCACCAGCCGCGGCAGAAACTCGACGATGGTGACGTCGCAGCCGTAGGCGTTGTATACCGTGGCGAATTCCACACCGATGGCGCTGCCACCGATGATAAGGAGCGACTTGGGAAGCGTATCGACGTTCCAGACCTCCTTGGCCGAGACGACGCGCGTGCCATCGATCTCCACGCCCTTGAGCGGCTTGACGCGGGCGCCGGTAGCCAGAATTACATTCTTCGTCCGCAGTTCGCGGTCGCCATCGCCGTTAGTGACGGCGACGCGGTCCCGCGCCACTAGGCGGCCCTCCCCACGGACGACATCGATCTTATTCTTGCGCATGAGGAACTCGACGCCCTTCACCTGGGTAGCAACCACACGCTTGCAGCGGGCCATGCCAGCGCCAAAATCAGCCGTGACGTTGTCGGCGGAGATGCCAAAGTCCTTCGCCCGGTTGAACAGGCTCAACACTTCGGCGTTGCGCAACAGCGTCTTGCTGGGAATGCAACCCCAGTTCAGGCAGACGCCGCCCATGTACTCTCGTTCGACAATGGCCGTCTTGAGCCCGAGCTGCGCGGCGCGGATCGCCGCCACGTAACCTCCGGGACCGCTGCCGATCACGACGACATCGTAGGTGGCAGTAGTATTCGCTGGCGTGGCGGCCGGCTGCGCGGCGGTTTGCGCATCGACAATACTCATTGGCTCCGGGTTTCCTCTCTTACGTTGGCTGTGATGGAATATTCGTGGCGTCTACTGCTGTTTCGTTTAGCGAACGTCCTTCAGCCTCGCTGCGCTGGCGCAGCCGCACCAGGACTGGCTCTGGGATCTGCAGCGTTATCGTCGTAGTCATCCCGTCAGTATACTGTCGCTTCGAGGGACAGGGACTGAATAAGAGAACACGGAGCGCGTCGTGCTTCATGTTCAACCAACCGGACGCTGAAGCGTCCGGCTCACAGGACGAAGCCCCTTCGGGGCTCTTCGGATGGCAACGTCGTCGCCAAGGACGGGACTGGCCTCGCCATCGGGCAGCCCCCGCGGGGCTTCGTCCTGTGAGCCGGACCATAAATGGTCCGGGCAGGCTTCGTTGCACGTGGCCAGGACAAGGAGGGATCAGGCGGACATGGACCTGATGAATCGATATGCCGTACCTACTGGCATCGCGCTGCTCAGCTTCGCCCATGGACACCAGGGCGGGTGGGCCAGCACGTTTCGGGGCGACCAGCGCGTGGCCATCCGCTGCGTCTGGGACTCCGATGCTCCCCGCGGGCAGCAGGCGGCGGAGCGGCTGGCCGTACCATTCGTCCCCGCACTGGACGATGTCCTCGGCCGGGCGGACGTGCAGGCGGTGACGATCTGCTCGACCAACGACCGGCACGCCGACCTGGCCGTGGCGGCAGCACAGGCGGGCAAGCACATCATGATGCAGAAGCCGATGGCGACGACGCTTGCCGACTGCGACCGCGTCGTGGCAGCGGTGGAAACCGCGGGCGTGCGCTACTACCAGTCGCACAACCTGCGCTACGACCCCGTGCACCAGGAGATCAAACGCCTTGTCGATGCCGGAGAGATCGGTAAGGTGGCCATTGCGCGCCGGCGACACTCGCACGCCTTCGCGCTGCTGCGGCCGAGCGTGCTCGACTGGATGATGGATTCGACTGAGGGCGGCGGCGGCGCCTTCATGGACGAAGGGGCGCACGCCGCGCTCTGGTTCCTCTGGATGTTCGGCGCGCCGGTCGCGGTGCAGGGCATGGTCGCCGCGTCGCTGACCTCCCAGCAACCCGGCGTGGAAGATAATGGCGTACTGCTCTATCGGTATGCCAACGGCATGATCGGCGTTCACGAGTCGAGCTGGACCGAGCTGGCTTCCACGAGCACGATTGAGCTGTTCGGCGAGCGCGGAGTTATCGTCGCCAACGGTACGGATATCTCGTCGTTCCGCAGCCGCGATCCCAAGGAGTCGCCGCTGCGGGTGTGGCGGCACAACCCCGATGGCCCAGCCGGTGACCCACCAGCGAGCGGCAATGGGCCGACGACGGGTGAGTGGGTCCGATCTCCGGTCCAGCTCGCCGGTAGCCGTCTCAACGGGACCGCCCAAGCCTTCATCGAGATGCTGGTGAGCGGCGGGCCATCACCGGCGGACGCGCGCACCGCGCGCACTGCCCTGGCCATGGTGCTGGCCGGCTACCAGGCGTCGCGGGAAGGCCGCGAAGTGCCGGTCGGCGTTTGATGCCGATCTCCCTCGGCGGCGACAACACGATCGGCGGTCCGAACAACAACGCGGTCCTGCTCTGCTATGGCGACCACCAGCCGTACACGAGCTGGTGGGGCAAGCCGGGCGACGGCCACTTCACCCCATATTGAGAGCGCTAAGCCGCGGCGGGATAGGAGGGAAGCCGATGTTCGAATGGCTGGGCGAGTGCATCGCGGCCGCCCGGGGCACTGCCACGGCGCGGGAAGAGGGTTGGCAGTTCGTCCTGCACCCGCCGGCGAGCGAGGAGGAGGCGCGGGCCTGCGAGGCGGCGCTGGGGATCCCCCTGCCGCCGTCCCACCGCGCCTACCTCCTGCGCTGGGACGGCGCCGCGCTGTTCCGTTTGGGGAGCGATGCCCCGGGCGACTTCGTATCCGGGGGGCTGGAGATCGCCGGGACGGGCGAGCTCCCCGCCCTCAACGCCCGGCTGCGGGCGGATCGGTACGACCCGCCGGAGGACTGGGGCCGGCTGATCGTGGGCGGGGAGGCCCCGGTCGGCGAGGGTGACGTGTGGGGCCTCAACCCCGACATCCTGAGCGACGGGGAATACGCGGTGGTGGACGGCTGGCACGAGCAGGGGCCCGACCGCTGGCGGCGGGCGGTGGCCGCCCCCTCCTTCGAGGCCTGGCTGCGGCGGGCCTTCGACGAGGCGCTGCGTACCGGCAATCCGTACTATTGGATCAACGCCCCGGAGATCCGGGCGGTCTACGACGCCTGCGCCGCGGAGGACGCGGCGCGCCGAGAAGCGGGCGAGGGCCGCCGGGCGCCGACGACCGAACCGTCAGCCGTCGTCTTCTATCACGGCGAGGCCCGGCACGAGGCCCGCCGCCGCGATGACGGCTAGCGCCTGTTCAGGCGATCTGGAACGCTACCGCGTCGGCACCGGCTACCCGACCATGCCGTGGTCCGGCCCGGACCAGAAGCAAGGGTGTAGTATCGTCGCCGGCAGGGTACGCAGTGTCTTCCTCCCGCAAGAGGTTTGACGAGCCTACCCTACTGCCCCACCACTCCCCGAATGGCTAAAGTCGAGGTTAGGTCCAGGACGATGTCAACGCCTGAACCTGGGCCAGCTCGACGGCCGTTAGCTCGCCGTCCGCCGCGGCGGCGTTGGCCGTGATCTGGGCAACGTTCTTGGCGCCGGGGATCGGGCAGGTCACCGCGGGGTTGGCCAGCACATACTGCAGCGCTGCCTGGCCCATGGTTCGACCGGGCCGCTCCAAGAAGCGCAGCTGCTCGGACCGCTCCACTTGCCGCAGAAAGCGCTGGTGGGCGTCGCCGCTATTCCAGCCGGTGCGCACGGAGTCGGTGAACGTGGACTCGGAGGTGAACTTGCCGGTCAGGACGCCCTGGGCCAGCGGCCCGCGGATGAGCGTTCCGATCTGGTGCTCCCGGCAATAGGGCAGGATATCGCGCGCCGCCGACTGGCTGAGCAGGCTGTAATTGATCTGCGCGGCGGCGCAGCGGCCATCTCGGTTGAAGGCCTGGAGGACGGCCAGCGAGTTGGTGGACACGCCGAAGTGGCGAATCTTGCCTTGCTCGATCAGCCGCGCGAACGCTTCCAGGAAGATAGTCGGATCCTGCAAGTCGCCGATGTGGCACTGGTACAGGTCGATCGTGTCCAGGTGCATCCGGCCCAGGCTGGCGTCGCAGCACAGGTAGATGTGCTCGGGGACGGCGTAGGTGAGGGGATGGCCCAGGCGGCGAGCGAAGTTGCCGACTTTGGTGGCGACGTACAGGCCGTCACGCTTGCCCCGAAGCGCCTTGCCGACTAATTCCTCGCTCACCCCAAGCCCGTAGGCATCGGCCGTATCGAGCAAGTTCACGCCGAGGTCGATGGCAGCATGCACGGTACGGATTGCCTCTGCCTCCTCCACCGGACCCCACTGCCCGCCGATGCCCCAGCAGCCCATCGACACCGCCGAAACCTGCCAGCCGGTCTTGCCAAGTCGCCGATACTTCATCGTTTTCCTTTCTCTGACCCGCGGCCAACAGGGCAGCGGTCGGACCTATTGTTGCGCGTGGGCAGGTATCGTTCCAGCAGGTGTCTCGGCGCGAGTGGCTAGTAGCCGGGGCGGATGTTCTGTACACTAAGCGTACGCAATTACCTGGGGAGTCATGCCATGGGGACACTAACGCGGGTGGGAGCCCGCGAGTTTCGGGAGGAACTCGCCGACTACCTCGACTCGCAGACGCCGGTTGCCATCACCCGACACGGGCAGATAGTGGGGTATTACATCCCCGCGCACGGGGAGCCAGAGCGTCAAGAGCTCCGTGCATTGCTCGATGCCGTTGGCAAAATGGAGGCCTTGTTAGTCGAACACGGGGTCAGCGAGGATGAAGTCGTAAGAGAATTCCAATCCCGACGCGCTAATGCCTAAGTCGCTTGTTCTGGACGCCAACATTCTGATGCGAGCGATGCTCGGCCGTCGCGTCATATCGCTCCTCAATAGGTACGCGTCAACAGTGAGTTTCCTTACTCCAGATTTGGCGTTCGAAAGTGTCCGTATCCATCTACCCGCTATCCTGGCCAAGAGGGGGGTGCCGCGAGATACTGTCACGAGGCTGCTGAATACGGAGATATTGGAGCGGATAGCAGCGCTGGTAACTCCTGTTCCAGTCGACGTCTATGCGCACTTCGAAGAGCAGGCGCGTGAGCGAAGGCAAGTGACTCGTCGATCCGCACCAGGCTTGCCAGCGGCAGACTCCTTGCCTAGCATCATGAGCGGTAAGGAGGGCACTGTCGTGCCGGACGTTCCGATCGTCGATTCCCATGTCCATTTGTGGGATCCTGAGCGCTTCCGCATGTCCTGGCTGGACGGTAATGACCTGCTCAATCAGCGGTACGGACTGGACGAGTACCGTCAACACACCGCCGGGCTACCCATCGCCGGCATGGTGTACCTGCAGACCGAGGTTGAGCCGCCGTACGCCCTGCTGGAGGCGCAATGGGTAGCGGCGCTGGCGAAGGAGGAGCCGCGTCTACAAGGCATCGTCGCCTGGGCGCCGTTGGAAGACGGCGACCGCGCTCGGTCCTTCCTGGACGCGCTCTGCCCAATCAGCCCGCTGGTCAAGGGTATCCGGCGCATCTACCAAGATGAGCCGATGGAGTTCTCCACCCGGTCGGACTTCATCCGCGGAGTCCAACTGCTGCCGGACTACGGCCTGTCCTTCGACCTCTGCATCCACCATCGCCACCTGGAGAACACCATCGCGCTGGTGCGACAATGCCCGCGCACCTCGTTCATCCTGGACCACATCGCCAAGCCCGACATCGCGGGGCATCTGCTCGACCCCTGGCGCGAGCAGATGCTCACGCTGGCCTCATTTCCCAATGTCCAGTGCAAGATCAGCGGCGTCGTGACCGAGGCCGAGCATCGTGCCTGGACCATCGACGATGTCCGGCCCTTTGTCGAGCACGCCCTAAAGGTATTCGGTGAAGACCGCGTGGTCTTCGGCGGCGACTGGCCGGTGTTGTTGCAGGCCGCCCCATACCGCCGCTGGGTCGAGACCCTTGATACGATCACCCAGGGCAACTCGACCGGGGCGCGGCGGAAGCTATGGGCGGGCAACGCGCGCCGGTTCTACCGGCTGCCAGGCGTCTAGGGCGAGGGGGCGATGAGGCGAGGGGGCGATGAGGCGAGGGGATTGTGAGTGCGGGCTACCAGATGGAGGCGTGACGAGTTGAAGTGGCGACGCCGTTGGGCCGTCCGTCTCTACATCCTCGATTCGCCTCATCGCCCCCTCGCCTCATCGCCATCGAGCCTCCTCTGGGTCCTCGGTTATCGGCCGGGCCACACGGTCAATCTGCTCCCAGAGCGACTCAGGGATGGGGTGTGAGGCCAGCTCGACGGTCTGCGCCAGACGCTCCGGCTTGCTCATTCCCACGATCGTCGAATGGACGCACGGATCGCGCAGGGAAAACTGCAAGGCCGCCGCGGCCAGTGGCACACCGGCATTGCGGCAGAGCCCTTCCAACTGTCGAGCCCTTTCCACGAAGTCGCTCGACGCGTCCTGGTAGGCGTAGCGCGGATAGGCGGCCGGACCTTTGGCCAGGATGCCGCTGCCATACGGGGCGGCATTGGCGACGCCCATTCCCCGTTGCGCCGCCAGCGCGATCAGTGGCTCGGCGGAGCGATTGAGCAGGGTATATCGGTTATGGGTAATGACCGCCTCGAAGGCCCCGGTGTCCACGTAGCGCATGCACAGCTGGGCTGGACCGCCGGCCAGACCCAGATGCTCGATCACCCCTTCATCGACGAGCCGCCGCAACACCTCCACCGCGCCGCCCGGCGCCATGATGGTCTCGAAGGGGCTATGCTCCGGGTCGTGCAGATACACCAGCGGCAAGCGGTCGACGCCCAGCAGCCGCAGGCTGCGCTCGACGCTACGGCGCATCTGATCGCCGCTGAAGTCGCCGCTTTGCAAATCGCGATCGGCCTTGGTGGCCACGATAAAGCCGTCGGGCACGCCGCCGAGCTCACGAAGCACAGTGCCGATGCGCCGCTCGCTCTCACCGTCGCCGTAGGAGGCCGCGGTGTCGACAAAGCTGATTGGCCCGCTGAAGACGGCACGCAGCGTTTCCAGCGCCTGCGCCTCGTCGACGCCATAGGCGAAGGTCTCTGGCATATTGCCGAGCTCCGCACAGCCCACGCAGAGCGGTGACACGATCAGTCCAGTCGCCCCGAAGCGGCGCAAGGTCAGATACGGCGATGGATCCCTGGCGACCATTGGAGCTTCGCCCCCCTCCCACGTCGTCAACCGGTTTCCGGCGGTGTCAACCCACCGGGTAGAGGTTACCAACAATTGCTCCAGCGCGCCGAAACCTGCTACACTGAGGCGCCCGAAAGCTAGGCTTCGGGCGCATAGCTCAGTTGGTTAGAGCGTTGCCCTGATAAGGCAAAGGTCCCTGGTTCGAGTCCAGGTGCGCCCACGGCACGCCCCGGTAGCTCAGTGGATAGAGCGCTAGCCTCCGAAGCTAGAGGCCGCACGTTCGAATCGTGTCCGGGGCGCCAAGCCGCACGCACGTGCTCACACTTCAGCGGGCTCTGCGTCCGTCGCGACCCGATTGCGCTACCCCCACCAGAACGACGCCGCGATGATGCCGTAGAGCCCGATCAGCGCAACGCCTTCCAGCCAGTTGGACTCGCCGTCGTAGACGATGACCAGTCCCAAGAGCGCGGAGAATCCAAGGGCGGCCACGAGCAGCGGCGGCAGCACCAGGGTCAGGTGCGCCCCGCCAAGGACGAGGCTGAGCAGCACTAGCACCGGGGTCAGGCCGAGCGCCACCTGCAATGAGCTATTCATTATGATGCTGATGGCGTAGTTCGACCGGTTCCGCGCGGCCATCCGCACGCCGACCACGTTCTCGACCGCGTTGCCGGCGATGGCGACGATCACCAGTCCGGTGAAGGTTTCCGAGAGGTGCAGCGCCTCGATGGTCGGACGCAACCCGTCTACGAACCACTCGGAAACCAGCGCGGCGCCGAGGCTGGCCGCCAGCAGCACGGCCACCGTCAACCAAACTGGCCACCCTGAACCGCTTTCCGCGCCCGAATCGGAGGAGACGCCTCCCGGTCCGCCGCTCAACGAGAAGGGGATGCTCGACAGAAAGACGACTAATAGGAGCACCGCGCAAGCCACGCTTAGTGCGTCGACGTGCGCCGCGGCGGGCGTATGCAACCGGCTTGCCAGCGTGGGGACCGCCAGCGCCGTCACCGCGAGAAAGGTCAAGGTGCCGATCATCCTCGGCGTGACCGGGTCGAACTGCTGCGTACCGTGGCGCCGGCCGCCGACGAGAAAGGCAAGACCAAGGACCAGCAGGCTGTTGGCCAGGATGGAGCCAACCAGGGCAGCCTGCACCAACGTGACCAGGCCGGCTCGCAAGCTGAAGATGCCCACGAACAACTCGGGCAGGTTGCCCAGTGCCGATTGCAGCACGCCGGTAGCTCCCGGGCCGAGGCGTTTGCCCAGCTGATCGACCGCCTGGCCGATGACCGCCGCCAGGACGGCCAACGCGACGCCGGACACCACGAAGGTGAGGATCGGTGCGACCTGGGTAACATGCAACAGGCCGGCCAGGATGCAGCTCATTAGGCCAACAGCAAGCGTAAGACGTTCACCTCGGCTGAGCGCTGCCATACCCCCGCCTATCCCCCTTGCCGGCCGGGCGGCTCTGCCGAGAGTCGCGCCACAGTCTAGCCGACGCGAGGCTGGTCGCCTTTCCCTTCCTCCCGGTCGCGATGGCCCTTATAATCGGCGTGGCTGTTTGGCAAGGGAGTAGGGAATGGACACCGGTATGGCGGACAAGGTCCGCGAGAACCTCACGGATACCCAGCTCCTGTCGATGTGGCGCACGATGCAGACGATTCGCGCTTTCGACACTCGGGTGATCCAGGTCTGGCAAGAGGCGGCCATCCCCGGCACCAGCCACCCCTACATTGGCATGGAGGCAATCGCCGCCGGCGCCTGCGCTGCCTTGCGGCCTGACGATTACATCACCAGCACCCATCGCGGCCACGGCCACTGCATCGCCAAGGGCGCCGACATCAATGCCATGATGGCCGAGCTGTTCGGAAAAGCCACCGGGCTGTGCAAGGGTAAGGGCGGCTCCATGCACATCGCCGACGTCGAGCTCGGCATGCTCGGCGCCAACGGCATCGTGGCCGGCGGCGTCGGCATTGCCACCGGCGCGGCGCTCTCCGCCAAGCTGCGCGGCAGCGGACAGGTGACGATCTGCTTCTTTGGCGATGGGGCGCTCAACGAAGGTATCCTGCACGAGTGCTGCAACCTGGCGGCTATCTGGAAGCTGCCCGTCGTCTTCCTCTGTGAGAACAACCTCTACGCCATGTCCGCTCGCGCCGACCGCTTCACCTCCGTTGCCCATCCCAGTGTGCGCGCTGCCGCCTACGGCTTCCCAGGCGACGAAGTGGACGGCATGGATGCCCTGGCCGTCTATTACGGAGTAGCGGAGGCGGTGGCCAGGGCGCGAGCCGGCGAGGGACCGAGCCTGGTGGTCTGTAACGCCTACCGCTATCACGGGCATCACGTCGCCGACCCCCTCAACTATCGCAGTCCAGACGAGGTGGCGGAGTGGCGACTTCGCGATCCCATCGAGCGACTGGCAGGCGCCCTGCTAACCTCAGGAGCCGTCACCGCGGATCAGATCCAGCAGATGACCGCTGAGATTGCGGCGGCAGTAGAAGCCGCCGTGGTGTTTGCACGGGAGAGTCCTTCCCCGGATCCAACGGCGCTAGAACAGGATCTTTTTGCGTGAGCTATCAGCTATCAGCTATCAGCTATCAGTGGGCGGTCGCTGAGAATGGCAGGCTCGCCGCGTCACTTGGCTCTTGCGCTTCAAACGGCGTTTCGGATTCGTTATTGGACGTGCCCGCGCAAGCTGATTTGCTGAAAGTTGACGGCTGATGGCTGATAGCTCGTACAGCCAAGCGCTCAACGAGGCGCTGCGCGAGGAGATGATCCGCGACCCTGCCGTCTTTGTGATGGGGGAAGATGTCGCCATCTGGGGCGGGGGCGGCATCTTCGGCGTCACCAAGGGGCTGGTGGAGGAGTTCGGACCCGAGCGCGTCCGCGACACGCCCATCTCGGAAGCGGCCATCATTGGCACGGCGCTCGGCGCGGCGGTCACCGGCATGCGTCCGGTGGTCGAGATCATGTACGTGGACTTCATGGCACTGGCGATGGACCAGCTCGCCAACCAGGTCGCCAAGCTGCGCTACATGTTCGGCGGCAAGGCGCGCGTGCCGCTCGTCATTCGCACGCAGGGCGGCGGCGGACGAGGCAACGCTGCCCAGCACTCTCAAAGCCTGGAAGCCTGGTTCTGCCACATCCCGGGGCTCAAGGTTGCCGTGCCGTCGACTCCCTACGACGGCAAGGGCTTGCTGAAGACGGCTATCCGCGACGACAACCCGGTGGTTTTTCTGGAGCACAAGCTTCTCTACCCGCGAAGAGGTCCGGCCGGCGACGCGGACACACTCGTGCCTTTTGGGTCTGCTTCGATCGTGCGGGCTGGTCGTGACGTTACGATCGTCGGGCTGCATACGATGGTCCACAAGGCGGTGGCCGCGGCCGAGGAGCTGGCGAAGGAGGGAATTGAGGTCGAAGTTATCGACCCGCGCACGCTGGTGCCTCTGGATATCGAAACCATCGTCGGCTCGCTTCGCAAGACGCACCGGCTCATCATCACCCACGAGGCGGCGGAGCGCGGTGGGGTGGCCGCCGAAATCGGTATGCAGGTGATGAACGCGGCGTTCGACGACCTGGACGCCCCTATCGTTCGCGTCTGCGCCGCCAACGTGCCGGTCCCCTTTGCCGGCACGCTGGAGCGGGTAGCATTACCGGACAGTCAGGACTTGGTCCGGGCGGTCCACAAGCTCGTCGGATTGGAATAAGGTGACGACGGAGGAGCCGGCAACAGCGCCGGTCGGCGCGGCAGGCGCCAAGACACGGCCGCGACGTCCGCGCCGCAATCCGCCGGTCACCACCCGAACCGGGGACACCGGCTACACCGATCTCATCACCGACCGCGACTTGCCCAAGTATGAGCAGCGGGTGGAGGTCAACGGAACCCTGGACGAAGCCAACTCGGTGCTAGGTCTGGCCCGGGCCAGCACGCGTCACCAGCGCCTCAAGCAGATTCTGTACGATTTGCAAAGCACCCTCTATATGGTCATGGCAGAGATTGCCATGAGCGGCGACGTCGAGCGCGAGCAGCGCCTCATCACAGACGAGCAGATCAGCCAGATCGAGCAACTGATGGAGGAGCTCAAGAGTCAGATCGAGCTGCCGCGTGGTTTCATCACGCCGGGCGCCACCCAGGTGGGGGCCATGCTGGATGTCGGCCGCGGCGTGGTCCGCCGAGCCGAGCGCGCGCTTGCTTTTCTGACCCACCGTGGCATCATCACGAACGAGGCGGTCTTGCGGTACGTCAACCGGGCCTCCGACTTCCTGTTCGTCCTTGCCCGCTACGAGGAGTTCCTGGAAGGCCGGATACCCGACCGCCCGCGCAGGCGCGGCCACCGTCCCCATCCCGATCAGGAGTCGCTCTTCCCTGAGGACGAGCTGGCGGCGCTGCAAGGCGGGGAACATGTAGCAGATGCGTTGCACTGACCTGGCAATGCGCTCCAGTGACTTGCCCAATAACTCGTCGCGCGTGATATACTGCTGGCGCGGCGGTGAACCGCGTGGGCGCCAAAGCCCACCGGGTAGCCACTGCAATTATCGCCCCAGTTGTTCGGCTTGACGCAACCTAAGAGCGTAGCCGTGCAGTGCCCTGGTTGGCGGGTCTTCCCCGCTCGCCTTCGTCGGGCAGACAGCAGGGAGCAATGGAGCAACCAACATGAATGTTACTGAACTGACCAGCCGCACCGTGGACGATCTTCGCGGTATAGCTCGTGATCATGCCCTAGTGGGCTATTCCAAACTCAAGAAACAGGATCTCATTGATCGCCTCCTGAAAGTGCCGCCAGCAATACCGGCGCACGACGAAGAACCGATCCAGCGCATGGTTGTCAGCGTCGCCGATGCTAAAGACGCGGCGACTGTCGCTAGCGCCGTGGCTGTCGAGAGTGAGTCGCCACGGCTGGCGTCCGAGGAGGCAGCAGTACGGCCAGAAGCCGCCACGAACGGCGCGGCTCGACTCATAGCGTCGGATCTTGTCACGAACGGTATGGCCGTGGTCGACGGCGCCGCTACGCCGGCGCTGGAGCAGCCTTCGCTCGTCGAAGCACAGACCGACCTGGAGGTCCGTCCGGTCGAGCACCACGAGGAGCACATCTTCTCGCACGGCGTGCTGGACGTTTCCGACGCCGGGCACGGCTTTCTGCGTCCCGATCGATTCCTCCCCGGCCCTGATGACGTCTACGTCTCCCAATCGCAGATTCGCCGCTTCGGCTTGCGCACCGGAGATATGATCGCTGGGCAGGTACGGCCGCCCAAGGACAACGAGCGCTACTTCAGTCTCCTCCGCGTGGAGGCGGTGAACGGCCAGGATCCCGAGTCAGCCGTCCGGCGGCCGGTGTTCGAGGCGCTCACGCCCATCTTCCCTCACGAGCAGCTCAACCTGGAGACGACGCAGCAGAACCTTTCCCAACGCCTCATCAACCTCGTCGCTCCGATCGGTCGTGGCCAGCGCGGCCTGGTCGTCTCCCCGCCCAAAGCCGGCAAGACGATGATCCTCAAGCACATCGCCAACGGCATCACCGCCAATCATCCCGAGATTCACCTGATGGTCTGCCTCATCGGGGAGCGCCCGGAGGAAGTCACCGACATGAAGCGGTCGGTGCAGGGCGAGGTCATCAGCTCTACTTTTGACGAGGACACCGAAAACCACACCAAAGTTGCCGAGATGGCGCTGGAGCGGGCCAAGCGCCTGGTCGAGGCGGGACGCGATGTCGTTATCCTGCTCGACTCTATCACCCGGCTCGTGCGCGCCTACAACCTGGCGGTCCCGCCCAGTGGACGCACGCTCACCGGCGGCGTCGATCCTTCGGCGCTGTACCCGCCCAAGCGGTTCTTCGGCGCGGCGCGGAAGCTGGAGGAAGGCGGCAGTCTGACCTGCATCGCGACCTGCCTCGTCGACACCGGCAGCCGCATGGACGAGGTGGTGTACGAGGAGTTCAAGGGGACCGGCAACCTGGAAGTCCACCTGGAGCGGCGCCTGGCCGAACGCCGAGTCTTCCCCGCTATCGACGTGCTACGCTCCAGCACGCGCCGCGAGGAGCTGCTGCTCGACGAGACAACGCTGCGCCAGGTCTGGATGATGCGCCGAATGCTCGGCCAGATCGGCGAGGGTGGCATCGAGTCGCTGTTGCGCTCGATGTCGCGCACCGCCAATAACCGCGAATTCCTGCGCTCGCTCAGCAAGGAAGCCCTGTAGCGACAAGGGATCGCTGATTCCGCCGATCCTTGATTTGGCGCCCAATTCCCCGCCTGCAACGATCTGGTACGTTGAAGCCGCTTTCCGGTACGAGCACGTTGATCAGCCTCTGGTGGTCCATCTGGGGGATGGCAGCTTGCGGAAGACACCCTGGCCACTACAATAGCGCGCAGACCGTAACGGACAGGGGATATTGGTGCCGGCGTTCGTCCCACGTGTAACAGGCTTGCTACGACCTTGGCGTCTCATGCTCGTGATGGCGATGATCTTCGTGTTGCTGGTGGCCATTACCGGCGGTGGCCCCGGCGGCACGGTGCGAGCCGCTGACGACCCCCGCTTCTTTTCGCAAACGAGCTACCGCATCGACAACGACGCCTTTTACGACTTCTTCAACCACCGTGGCGGAGTCCACAACTTCGGGTATCCGACCTCGGAGACGTTCACCTTGCAGGGATTCCGAGTACAGTTCTTCCAGCGCCAGGTGCTGCAGCTCCGGCCCGACGGCAGCGTCGGCCTCTTGAACCTGCTCGATCCCGCCATTCTCCCCTACACGTCGTTCAACGGCTCGACCGTGCCGGCCTCCGATCCACGGATCAGCGCGGCGGCACCCACGCCCGGCAGTCCAAACTACGCCCAAACCGCGCTGGCCTTCGTTGTCGCCCACGCCCCCGATGTCTTCAACGGTCGAGCGGTCAACTTTGGCGCCACGTTCCTTGCCACGGTGACGGCGGCCAACGCCTTCCCCACCGGGCCATCGACGCCATCGCTCCTGCCGCTTTTCGACCTCGAGTTATGGGGGGTACCGACATCGGCCCCAACGGCCGATCCAAACAATGGCAACTTCGTCTATCTCCGTTTTCAGCGGGGCATCATGCAGTTTGACGCTTCCACCGGCCTCACGCAGGGACTGTTGCTGGCGGACTATCTCAAGGGCATCATCACGAACCAGAATCTACCGCCGGGGCTGGCGCAACAGGCCGCCAACAGCCCGTACTTCGCGCAGTGGGCGCCCGGCCAGCCCGGCTTCCTGGCCCGCCCCGGCGTCTTACCCAACACTGACCTCACCAACGCGTTCTACCAGCAAGCCGACTCCGGCACGCCGATCACGCCAACGGCGTCGCCAGCTCCGCCGCCAACGGCGACGTCGATCGGCGACTTCTGCGTCGGCGACGAGCTGATGACCTTCGCGGGTGCGGGATCTCCCAATGTCGGCGATACCGTGTTTATCACCGTGACATCCTCTCGCAACCACAGCAACGTCATCCTTACGGGTCCCGACGGCCCCACCTTTGTGAAGCAGTACACCGGCCAGAAAGGGCAGGTCTGGGTCTATCAGGTGACAATCAAAGGCGGCGGCACGCATGCCTACACGTGGTACGTCGACACCACCACCGTGTGTACCGCCAACGTCTTCAACGTGGCCGGGCCCACCGCCACGCCGGGTGCGACAGATACTCCAAACCCCACCGGTACACCCACGACCACGCCGTCGCCAACCCCCACCGTGGGCCCGAAGCCGGCCATCTCAGGTGTCAACCCACTCAACTTCACCGCCGGCCAGGTGATCACCATCAACGGCGGTCCCTTCGGCTTGCCGCCCTCGGGCTCGGGCGCCAGCGGAACCAATGGCAGCGTACTCTTCTTTTTCCAGGCAGGGCCGACGCCGACGACAGCCCCGGGTGGGTCAACGCCGACGCCGATCGGTGGCACGACGCGCGGTCAGGGCAGCGTGCAGACCTGGACGAATTCCTTCATCACCGTTCAAGTGCCCGACCTGCTGTCCTCAACTGGCATCAGCGGCTCCTACTGCATCCAGGTGTCCGTGAACGGCGCGCCGTCGAGCGATCCGTTCTGCAACTTGCAGGTGCAGTAGAGCCGCCCTCTCCTGGCGGCTTGGCCGCGACACGAGGCTCAACCGGCGACGTGCTGACCGGATGCACCGTTAGGTCCCTCGGAGCCGCCTCCCGGGCAGATCCGGCATCATCCCGTCCTCATCGAGCAGATAGGCCAGGCACGGTGGCTCGCCGCCGAGTTGATCGTCATTCCCCAAGGAGTCCGGAGGTGACCAAGGTTGCAACAAAGACGGAGTCGATGGTTGAACCAGGTCCGGCGAAGCAGTGTCTTGTGACGAGGGAGCAAGGGAGCGCGCATGCCTTGAGTTGTCTCGTTGGCCCATATGTACCTCTGTAAGATAATACCGCATTAAGAAGATGAGAACGTCTCGATTTACCAGTGTTGTCCTGCAGTGGACTATCCGCTCCAGTAGGAAGTGTCCTCGAGTCGGTAAGACCAGATGGAGCGACGGTGGTGGAGATCAGGATCGTATCGCCCTGGCACGACCTTATCTCCTGCTGCCCGGTCACTCCTAACGAGCGACCTCGCCCGCCAACTCCCGCGCCCAGTCCACCATGCGGCGCAGCTCGGCGAAGCCGCGGCGCCAGAAGTTGGGGTCGCGGATGTCGATGCCGATGCGACCGAGGATGGCGGCCGGCTCGTCGCTGCCGCCCGCCGACAGCATCTCGATGTAGCGCGGCATGAAGGCCTGGCCCTCCTCGCGATACATCGCGTAGAGCGCCAGCACCAGCAGCTCGCCG
This sequence comes from uncultured Chloroflexota bacterium, assembly GCA_937967325.1. Classification (GTDB taxonomy): domain Bacteria; phylum Chloroflexota; class UBA4733; order UBA4733; family UBA4733; genus UBA4733. The sequence continues at coordinate 26,843 of CALBSQ010000300.1, read as the reverse complement.
AAGACGTAGGCGTAACAGTAGAACGGCGTGTGGATGAAGTGCGGGATGTACGACCAGCCCCAGCGGTAGCCGTCGGTCAGTTGCACGGCGTCACCGTAATAGGGTTGGTTCGCGGCGACCCAGAGGTCCCCAACGGCCTCGGGGGTGAACCGCCCCTTCTCGCGAGCCGTAAAGGCCGAGCGCTCGAAGCGGGTCAGCACGTTCTGCCGGAAGACCGTCGCAAAGATCTCCTCGACCTTGCCCCCGACGAGCCCGAGCCGCTTGCGCGGGTCCTGCTCCCGATTGGCGAGCAGGTCGAAGGTGAGCATCTCCGCGAAGACGGACGCGGTCTCCGCCAGGGGCAGCGTGGGGTGGTAATTGAACAGGGACTGGCCGGCGGCCAGCAGGTCGTGCATGCCGTGTCCGAGCTCGTGGGCGACGGTCATCGTGTCGCGCGCCGTGTCGGTGTAGTTGCAGAGGATGTAGGGGTGTAAGCTGGGCGAGATGCCGGCGCAGAAGGCGCCTCCCCGCTTGCCCTGGCGCGGGTCGGCGTCGATCCAGCCGTTGTCGAAGAAGCGCGCCGCCAGGTCGCGCAGGCGGGGTGAGGCCGCGTCTAACGCTTCCAGCACGATCGCCTTGCCCTCGTCGTAGGTGACGCGGGGCACATCGGCTTCCAATGGGGCATACTGATCGTAGATTGCCAGCGGCTGCAGCCCCAGCAGCTCGCCCTTGAGCTGGAAATAGTCGTGGGCGATACCGTAATGCTCTTCGGTCACGCGCATCATCTGCTCGACCGATTCGGGGTCCACCTCGTTGCGCAGGTGGCGCGACGCCATGGGATCTGAGTAGTGGCGCAGCCGGTCCATGGTCAGCTTGTCCTGGATCAGCGTCTCGTAGATGAAGGCGGCGGCAGGGCCTCGGGAGGCGAGGGCGCCATAGAAGACGTCGTGCGCCTGCCGCCGCAGCTCGCGATCCGGCTGGTAGAAGAGGGCGAGTAGGGCCGACTGGGTCAGGTCCTGCCGCTCGCCGTCGCGCTCGATTGGGAAGGTCATGGCCGCGAGCTGCTCGGTGAACAGCCGCGACCAGGCCTGGCTGCCGGTGACGTCCTTCTCGTTGACGATCTTCTCTTCCGGCTCCCTGAGCGTGTGGCGCTTGAAGAGGCGCTCCCGCTGCAGGTAATGTCGGTAGGGCGTCAGGAGCGGGCTGGCCATGACCTTGTCCGCCACCTCGTCCGGCAGCTCCCGCCACTCGAGGTCGAAGAAGAGCACCAGGTTCTGGAGCTCGGTCAGACGCTGCTCGACGCGCTGCTCCAGATCGCGGTGCGCTTGCTTGGCCGTGTCCGCGGCGTAGAGCAGGCTGGCGTAGGCGCCCACCCGCCCGACCCGGTCAGACCATTCCTCGAAGCGCCGCAGGGCGGTGAGCAGGAGCTGAGGGTCGGGGCCGTCGGGCAGGGCAATCTTGCCGCGATACTCGGCGGCCAGTTGCTCAGCCTCGGCTTTGCAAGCGTCGAGCGCGGTTTCGATGCGCGGGTCGTCCGGAGCGGCGAAAAGGTCGGATAGATCCCAGGCAATACCGGCGGCGCTGGACGTGGTCTCAGGCAAGATGCTCTCCTTTATCCGATGACGCAGGACGGATAGGTGACGTTCGGCCGCCGCGCGGCGGCAACTTCGTCGAAGCGACGGTAGGGCGTTGTGACTGGCGCGTCGTGGAGCAATTGCGGCGTCTCGCGCGCCTCGCGGTCGATCGCCAGCATGGCATCCACGAAGCGATCCAGCGTCTCCACGCTCTCCGTCTCGGTCGGCTCGATCAGCAGCGCTTCCGGCACGCCGAGCGGAAAGTAGATCGTGGGAGCGTGGAAGCCGTAGTCGAGCAGCCGCTTGGCCACGTCCAGCGCCCCCAGTCCGGCGTCGCGCCATCGGGTGGCCTGGTGCAGCGTCTCGTGCATGCAGCCTACGTCGTAACGGGAGGGGTAGGCGTCGCGCAGGCGGACGCGCAGGTAGTTGGCGGCCAGCACCGCGTCCTCGCTGACCTCGCGCAGCCCTTCTGGACCGTGCGCGCGGATGTAGGCGTAGGCGCGCACCAGGATGCCGAAGCTGCCCCAGAAGGCACGCACGTGGCCGATGCTCTGGGGCCGGTCGTGGTCAAGAAAGAAGCAGCCGTCGCGCTTGGCCACCAGCGGGACCGGGAGGAAGGGCGCCAGGTGGCCCTTGGCGGCGACGGGTCCGGCGCCGGGGCCGCCACCGCCGTGCGGCGTCGAGAAGGTCTTGTGCGTGTTGAAGTGCATCACATCGAAGCCCATGTCGCCCGGTCGCGTGATGCCCAGGATGGCGTTCAGGTTGGCGCCGTCGCCGTACACCTGGCCGCCCGCGGCGTGGACAAGCTGGTTGATACGCGCGACATCCGGCTCGAAGAGCCCGTAGGTGCTGGGGTTTGTCAGCATGAGCCCGGCGACATCGTCGCCCAGGGATGCTTCCAGAGCGGCGAGGTCTACACCGCCGCGCTCGTTGGTGGGGACCTCGCGGACGGTGTACCCGCACATATGGGCCGTCGCCGGATTGGTACCATGGGCGGAGGCCGGTACCAGCACGACCGTGCGACGCGCGTCGCCGCGCGCGCGGTGATAGGCGCGGATCAGCAGCATGCCGGTCAGCTCGCCGTGGGCGCCGGCGGCCGGCTGGAGCGAGCAGGCATCCATGCCGGATATTGCCAGCAGGCACTGCTGGAGCCCGTAGAGCAGCGCCAGCGCGCCTTGCACCGTCTCCTCCGGTTGGAGCGGGTGGATGGCCGCGAAGCCCGGCAGCGCCGCCAGTTGATCGTTCACCTTGGGGTTGAACTTCATGGTACAGGAGCCGAGCGGATACATCCCGGCGTCGATGCTGAAGTTGAGGCGGGAAAGCCGCGTGTAGTGGCCGACCACGTCGCGCTCCGACACCTCCGGTAGCGGGAGTGGCTCGCGGCGTAGGAACTTGGCAGGAATCAAGTCCTCCAGCGGCTCCTCAGGCACGCCCGAGGCGGGCAGGGCGGGACCACGCCTGCCAGGCGCGCCGAGCTCGAAGATCAGGCGTTCGGCGGGCAGGGGGGGCGTCTCCACGAGAGGACGTGTTGCCGTCGCGGTCATGGCTATCATCCCACATCCCCCAGCGCCGCGACGAGATCGTCAATGTCCTCGCGCGTATGTACTTCCGTCACACAAACCAGCAAGCTCCGCTCCAGTTCCGGATACCAACGCCCAAGCGGAAGCCCAGACACCATGCCCTTGTTCAGCACTCGTCGGGCGACCTCCTCCGCTGGGATGGGACAGCGCACCACGAATTCATGGAAGAACGGATCGGCTCCTACGCCATAGCGGGGGAGGGCGGCGATCCGGCGAGCGGCATAGTGGGCGCGCTGCGCGCAAACTCGGGCGATATCGGGCAAGCCCTCTTTGCCGAGCAGCGACATGTAGATCGCGGCCTGCAAGGCGATCAGCGATTGATTGGTGCAGATGTTGGAAGCGGCACGCTCCCGCCGAATGTCCTGCTCCCGCGCCCGCAGCGTGAGCACGTAGCCCGGCCGGCCGGCAGCGTCCAGCGCGGCGCCGACGATCCGCCCAGGCAGGTGGCGGAGGTGGCGCGTGCGCGTCGCCATTAGGCCCAGGGCGGGGCCACCAAAGGCCGGTGGGATACCCAGGGGCTGGCCTTCGGCGACGGCGATGTCCGCGCCGCAGGCGCCGGGGCCGGCGAGAATACCCAGTGCAACGGGGTTGGCGGCAGCAATGAGCAGCGCGCCGCGCTGGTGGGCGACCTCAGCCAGAGCGGACCAATCTTCCAGGACACCGAGCACATTCGGGCTGGGAACCACGAGCGCCGCCACATCGTCGGTGAGCTTCCCGGCAACAACCCCCGGGTCCAGGCTAGGCCGCTCGCGCAGGTTCACGTCCAGCGTGATCAGGGGGACGCCGTAGGCGTCCAGCACGGAACGGTAGTGCGGATGGAGGGTCGTCGGGACGGCGATGCTGTCGCGACCGGTGATGTTGCGGGCCATTGTTGTGGCCTCAGCCAGCGCCGTCGCGCCGTCGTAGACGGAGGCGTTGGCGACATCCAGGCCCATGAGCGCGCAGACCATGCTCTGGAACTCGTACATGGCCTGCAGCGTCCCCTGGCTCACCTCGGGCTGGTAGGGCGTGTAAGACGTGGAAAACTCGCCGCGCGAGGCGAGCGCCGGCACGGCGGCGGGGATATAGTGGAAGTAGCTGCCCGCTCCCAGGAAGATCGGGTGGGTGGTGGCGTCGAGATTCTTGGCGGCCAGCTTGCCAAGGTGGCGCTGCAGATCCAGCTCCGGCAGCATCGGCGGCACGTCAAAGGCGAATCGCCGCAGGCTCGGGTCGATGATCGAGAACAACTGGTCGAGCGACGCGATGCCGATCGCATCCAGCATCCGGCGGCGATCGGCCTCCGTATGGGGGGAATAGGGCATTAGTGCTGCTGCTCGCCTTCAGTCAGCGTGTCGTACTGCTCAGCGGTCAGCAGCGTGTCGATCTCGGCAGGGTCGCTGGGACGCGCCTTAATGATCCAACCCTGATCGTAGGGGTCCTGGTTCACGAGCTCCGGCGCGCCATCGAGCGCGGCATTCACCTCGATGACCTCGCCGCCGATTGGGGAAAAAAGGTCCGACGCCGCCTTCACCGACTCCACCACGCCGAACGGACGCATCGCCGTAAGCGTGTCACCGATCTTCGGCAATTCAACATAGACCACATCGCCAAGCTGCTGCTGGGCAAAGTCGGTGATGCCGATGGTGACCGTCTGCCCGTCCAGGCGCGCCCACTCGTGCTCCTTGGTGTATCGTCGATCGGTCGGTGCCATACCCCCCTCTTATCTCTTATCTCTTCTTGCGACGCGGACGCCGGTAGAACGGCAGCGTGACCACCGTCGCGGCGTGCCGGCGATCGCGCACCATCACCTCGACCTGCCCGCCGGGCGTGGCAGCGTCTGATTGCACATAGGCCATCGCGACACTTCGCTGCAGCGTCGGCGCAAAGGCGCCGCTGGTGACCGTGCCCACCCGCCGCTCCCCGGCGAAGACAGGCGTGCCGGCGCGGGCCGGGACGCGACTCTCCAGCTGCAGGCCGACGAGACGCCGCTGCTCACCTAGGGCCGCAAGCTGCCGCAGCGCCGGACCGGCGATGCTGTCCGCCTTGTCAAGGTATACAAAGCCATCCAGCCCCGCCTCCAGCGGGTTGGTCTCGTCGGTCAGCTCGTGGCCGTAGAGCGGCAGGCCCGCTTCCAGGCGCAGTGTGTCGCGAGCGCCTAGACCGCAGGGCTGCAGACCGTGCGGACGGCCGGCTTCCAACAGCACCTCCCATACCCGCCTCGCATGGCTCGCCGCGACGATGATCTCCAGTCCATCCTCGCCGGTGTAGCCGGTGCGGGCAAAGAAGGCGTCGATATTGGCGAGGTCCCCCGCCGTGCAGTGGTAGCGCCGGAGCTGCTGCAGTGGCTCCTGACTGAGCTGCTGGACGATGGCAATGGCGCGCGGCCCCTGAATGGACAGCATGGCGGTGCGCGCGGTGACGTCGTCCACCGTCAGCTCCGGCAGCAGATGCCGGCGGAAAAAGGCGAGGTCGCGCTCGCGGTTAGCGGCGTTGACTACCACCAGGAAGCGCTCCGGCAGCCGGTAGACCAGCACGTCGTCGATAGTCGTGCCGTCGGCCCGGCAGAGCAGGCTGTATTGCGCCTGGTCCTCCGCCAGCGCTTCGACGTCGTTCGTCGTGATCCGCTGCAGAAACCGCTTGTCCTCCACGCCGGCAACGTAGACGCGTCCCATATGGCTAATGTCGAACAGACCAGCGGCGGTCCGGACGGCCGCGTGCTCAGCGAGGATTCCGGCGTACTGCACGGGCATCTCCCAGCCGCCAAACGGAACCATGCGCGCCCCGAGCCGCAGGTGCTCGTGGTGGAGCGGAGATCGCAGCAGTGTCGCGCCGTGGCTCACAGCGGTCGCACCTGCCCGGAGCCCAGAACCACCCATTTGTAAGTAGTAATCTCCCGCAGTCCCATCGGGCCGCGGGCGTGCAGCTTCTGGGTGCTGATGCCGATCTCCGCGCCCAGGCCAAACTGGGCGCCATCGGTGAACTGCGTGGAAGCGTTCACGTAGACGGCCGCCGCGTCGACCTCCTCCAGAAAGCGCATCGCGCGGTCGTGACGATTGGTGACGATGGCCTCGGAGTGGCCCGAGCCATGTTGGGCAATGTGCTCCAGCGCTCCGTCCAGACCATCCACGAGACCGACCGCGGCATCTAGGGAGAGGTACTCGTGGCCCCAGTCGTCGTCGGTCGCCGGCAACTGGCCGTCTGCCAGTCCACAAGCGCGAAGCGTCGCCAGCGCCGCCGGATCACAGTGGAGCGTGACACCAGAATCGATCAGCCGGCGAGCGATTTGCGGCAGCACCGTGGGGGCGACGGCACGATCCACCAGCAACGTGTCGAGCGCGTTGCAGATCGACGGGCGCCGGACCTTGGCGTTGAAGACGATCTCCTCCGCCATCGCGGGATCGGCGCTCTCGTCAATGTAGGTATGGCAGACGCCCGCCCCGGTCTCGATGACCGGGATGACGGCATGCTCGGCAACGTATCGAATTAGGCCGGCCCCGCCCCGCGGGATGGCAACATCGATCAAGCCGCGCAATCCCAGCAGCTCGCCCACGCTGTCACGGGAAGTGCTGTCCACAAATTGCACGGCGTCACCGGGTAGCCCAGCGGCGTCAACGGCGTCGCGCAGCAGCGCCGCAAGCGCACGGTTGGAAGCGATCGCCGAGCTGCTGCCGCGCAGCACCACGGCGTTGCCCGCCTTCAGGCAGAGCACGGCAGCGTCGACCGTGACGTTGGGCCGCCCTTCATAGATGACCGCGATCACACCGAGCGGCGCCCGACGCTGGCCCACCAGCATGCCGTTGGGGAGCGCGCGCAGCGGCCCCATCTCCCCAAGCGGGTCGGGCAAGTCCGCAACGTCCAGGACGTCCTGCGCCATGGCCTCCAGCCGTGCCGGCGTTAGGGAGAGACGATCCAGCGCAGACGCGGTCGCGCCAGACCCACGTTCCCGCCCTACATCCTCGGCGTTGGCCGCCAATAGGATCCCCTGCCGCTCACGCAGCCGCCTTGCGACCTGACGCAGCGCCTCCGACCGCGCCGGATCGCCGGCCCTCGCGAGCGAGCGCGCCGCCGTGCGGGCCGCCCCCGCCTGCTCACGCAAGCTCACCACCGCCGTTTCCGCGGGTGGCGCTAGCGTACCGACCATGCTGTACTCCTTGCCGATCCTAACAATGGTACCTTCTCCCGGCCTGAGGCTCTAGGCGTCGGGCGGGTTCGCCACGGAGCGCGGGCGTCCCGCCCGCCCGGTGTTCACCGCTTGGAGGCTCGCTGCCGGTACGGCGGCTGGTTGGCGTGCCGGAGAACCGGGGCGGGCGAGACGCCCGCGCTCCGTGGCACACCCGCACCAGGCCCGGACCTTGACCCGCGTAACCGCTCGGTATATAGTTCGTACTAAGAACTGAATAGGCGGCCGAATCCTCATCAGAGGAACGGGGGAACCAATATTTGGGGTGAATCCTGCCCTGTAGGCAGGTAGGGCACGTATCCCGCCCGAACCCGTCAGCTCACCTCGTAGGCACTGGGGACGGACAGCGACGCGCTTCGCGCGGGCGGCTGCGTTTCCGCGCACGCCGGCCGCGGGGAGGCGCGCCATGCATCTTGGCATTCTGACGTTCCTGCGACGGACTTCTAAAGCCTGGCCGGCCACGCCGGACGTGGCCCCAGTCGTCGACGCCCCCGCTCAGGAGGTGGCGAGGATGCCCAAGCGCGCAAAACGCGTAGCCGCCCCCGTCCTAGCATCACCGCAACCGTTTTCCTCCCCGCTCTATCCCTACCGTCTCGAGCTGCCCCCCGGCTGGCAGGAAACTCCAACCACGGCGAGACCTGGCGCTCCCGCGGTAGACCGTTTTAGAAATGAGGCGGTTGACTTGAGCGTCGGCATCTGGAGTGAGCCCTGCCCTGCGCGGGCGCTGGCGCATGTTCTCCCGCGGGAGCGCGCCGCGGCCATCCAATTCCAAGGTGGCGTGGTGGTCCCGTTTGTCGCCTATACGGCAGGCGGGGAGAGCGGCGACTTCTATCTGGAAGGCCGCTGGCTGCGCGATGGTCGTCGCTGGACGGTACACGCGCAATTGCCGGCGCGACAGCGCGAAGAAGGGATCGCTTCCTTGCGTGGTCTGCTCGCGTCGCTGTGCCTGGACTGTTGACAGCGCGCTGACCGCGGCCTATCCTGACCTGGGCGGCCGGAGTCCAGCGACCAACGAGCGCGCCGGCGGGAAGGAAACGGGATGCCGCGGCGCGCCTATATCGCCGGCTGGGGCAAATACGTGCCCGACAACGTCGTGACCAATGCCGACCTGAGCCGCACGCTGGACACGTCCGACGAGTGGATTCGCTCCCGCACGGGAATCGCCGAGCGCCGCGTCGCTCCGGAGGACGAGACGACCGCGAGCATGGCCCTCCTGGCGAGTCGGGCGGCCCTACAGTCGGCCGGTATCGGCGCGCAGGAGCTGGACTTCATCCTGGTCGCCACGTGTACACCCGATCACCCGTTCCCGGCGACGGCGAACCTGGTACAGGCCGGTCTGTGCGCCGGACACGCCGGAGCCTGCGACCTCAATGCCGTCTGTTCCGGCTTTGTCTACGCCCTGGCCCTGGCCGAGAGCTGCATTCGCGCCGGTCTCCATCGAAACGTCTTAGTGGTGGGCGCCGACACGTTCTCGCGCGTCGTCGACTGGAACGACCGCGCCACCTGCGTGCTCTTCGGGGACGGCGCTGGAGCCGTCGTGCTTCGGGCCACGGAACGTGATTACGGTGTGCTGTCCTCCACGACGGGGTCCGACGGCACAGGAGCCGACCTCCTGATGGTACCGGCCGGAGGGAGCCGCCTGCCCGCTTCCGCCGCGACAATCCAGGACCGTCTGCACGCCATTCGTATGGATGGGCGGGAGGTCTTTCGCTTCGCAGTGGGCGTGTTGCCACGTATCACCGAGCAGGTAGTCAAGGAAGCCGGCTGGACCCTGGACCAGCTCGATCTCTTCATCGCGCACCAAGCCAACGTGCGCATCATTCGATCGGCCGCACGCAGCCTCAACCTTCCCGACGAGAAGGTCTACGTCAACGTCCATCGCTACGGGAACACTTCGGCAGCTTCCATTCCAATTGCCCTGTGTGAAGCATATGAGGAGGGGCGCCTGCACGACGGCAGCGCCGTCGTCCTGGCCGGCTTCGGCAGCGGGTTGAGCTGGGCGGCCTGCGCGCTACGCTGGGGGCCGGTCGCCGTGAGCCCCAGCGCCAACGGTGTTGTCATGACGCAGGCGATCGCCCTGGAGCCGGCGGCTTCGATGCATGGTGGGTGAGGTACACTGTCAGTAATGTTTCCATTGCACATCGGCATCGATCCGGTCCTCCTCCAGCTTGGGCCGATCGCCCTGCGCTGGTATGGCCTGATGATCGGCATCGGCATCGCCGTCGGTCTGATAGTGAACGCGCGCGAAGCCGATCGCACCGGCATCGGTCGCGACAATGTCTATAGCCTCGCGACCTGGCTGATCATCTTCGGCATCATCGGCGGACGCCTCTACTACGTGGTCCAGAACGACCTCGGCTACTACCTCACCCATCCGCAAGACATTTTGGCCACCTGGGAAGGCGGCATGGCCTTCTATGGCACGATCTTCACGACGGTCATCGTTATCCTGGTCTTCGCCTTTCGGCGCCGGCTTCCCTTCTGGCGTTTGCTCGACACCCTGGCGCTGGGCCTACCGCTGGGGCAGGCCTTCGGTCGCGTGGGGAACATCGTCAACGGAGATATCGTCGGCTATCCAACGACCAGCCCCTTCGCCTTCGTGTACAGTAATCCACACTCGTTCATCACGCCGTCGCTGCTCAACCGTCCCGTGTTTCCGGCGTCGCTGGTCGAGCTCTTCACGTCGCTCTTGATTTTCGCGTTGCTCTGGATACTGCGCACGCGACTGCGCGCGCCGGGCGTGCTGGCGGTCCTCTACGTCTTCGCCTATTCCTTGAGCCAGTTCATTGTGTTCTACTGGCGAGCCAACAGCATCACACTCTTTGGCTTGAAGCAGGCACAGTTGACCGCAATCGTCATGATGGCGGTCTGTATCCCACTGGCCATCTACCTGCAGCGTCGTTACTGGTCGAACGGGATGAAGGCGCCCGATCAGGAGTTGCCGGCGACGGCGGTACCGGACAGCCTTGCAGCTCCTTCCGAGCAGGCACACGGGGCGTCGCGGTAGGCCGGGGCCGACTTACTCCCGAGACCGTGGGATCCTGCCCACATGGCATTCGTCCAGAGGTCTCGCCGGCCTGTCAACGAGTGCCCGTTGACGTCGGCTTGACCCCGGCGGTTGGGGACGGTGTCGCCGTTGCTGTCTTCGCGGGGACATCGCCAGCCATCGCGGTTGGGACCGGCGCGGTGGTAGGACTCGGCAGCATGGCCACCTTGACGCTCGCCATCGCCGCGGATGTCGGCGTCGCCGTGGGCGTTGGGGTAGCGGACGACACCGTCATGTTCAGCGGGCTAGCGGCGGCAAATCCGCTACCCGACACCTGCAAACCGCAGACTGGGTCACTGGTGGGCGCGCCGCTCACGCTGACCTGCACACAGTAGGACGCGGCGGAGCCGACCGAAGGTGTCAGCGCCGGCACTTGCACGGTGATGAAGCCGTTGGTCCAGCTTTGCACGCTGCCCTGGGCACGAGCGGCGCCACTGACCGGCGTCGGCGTTGGGGTATTCGGACCCGGAGTTGGACCGGACTGGAGGAAGAAAAAGACCGCGCCGTTGGTTCCGCTCGTGCCCGAGCCGGCCGGCGGGAAGCCGAAGGGACCGCCGTTGATGGTGACGACCTGTCCTGAGGTGACCGATGTCGGATTGATGCTGGTGATGGACGGCTTGGGCCCCACCGTCGGAGTCGCAACCGCTGTCGAAGTCGGCGTGGCCGTCGGCCCGGGGGTGTTCGTCGGCCCAGGCGTATTGGTCGGACCAGCCACGACGAAGTAGTTGGCGGTACATACCGTGGTGGTGTCGATGTAGAACGTGTAGGCGTGCTCACCCGCGTTCTTTATGCTGACCTGATAGACCCAGACGTAGCCTTCCTGTCCGCGATACTCCTGCATGAATGTCGGATCGTCCGGTCCGGTTAGGACGACGTTGGTATGGTCGCGCGACGCCGTGACCGCGATATAGACGGTGTCGCCGATGACAGCGGACCCGGCGCCGGCGAAGGCCATCCGTTCATCGCCGGTACACACGTCGCCAATAGAGCTTTGCGGCGTGCCGGACAGCATCGCGACCACGGTCGGCGTCACACGGGCAGGCGTGCCGGTCCCCACAACAGTTGCCGTCGCACTTGGCGTGACGGTCGGCGTTCCGGAGGCGCGAGGCGTGGCAGTCGGCGACGGCGGATCGGCGGGGTCCAATGGTGGCAGGAAAGCGTTGGTGAGATCGGTGGCCGGCAACTCGACCGGGCGCGCGAGTGCCCACGGAAGGCCGGGCGCCCACTGCTTGGCCAGCCGGCTTTTCGCCGCCTCGGCGGCCAGGTCGGGCGGCAGGTGCTGACCGGTCAGCAGCTCCTTGAGGTAGTCGCCAAGAAGCATGCCCTCAGTCCGGCCGGTCGAGGCGTCGTACCGCATGACGCCTCGCTGGAATCGGAGGTAGACGACGGTCGCCTCGTGCGGGTCGACCGCCGGAGCCGAGGTTGGCAGCCCCCAGATCTCCAGATCGAATAGCGGCAACAACGCCGCGTCGCCGCCGCCGAGAGGGAAGGCGTCGGCGGCCCGGACGGTCGTCATGTAGGTGGTGAGGAACTTCACTGGCATGCCGTGGAAGGCATTGGGCGTGTGGGCGGCGATAAAGGCCAGCGCGTCGCGGTCGTAAGTCGGACCGCCGGGCGGGGGCGCCGCGGCCACGAGCGCAGCGTCGGCGTGGGGAACGATCGCCCCGTTGAACGCGGCATAGGGAAGCAGGCCGGGGTCGAGCAGGTTGAGGAGGCCGACACTGCCATCGGTGCGGAGCTGAAGCGCCTGGCGCTGAAAGATTTGGACGCGGAAGCCCTGGAGCGTGAAACTGCGCGAGATGGGGTAGCCGAAGGTGCGAATTCCGCCGCGATGGCTGACGTAGTTGTAGAACGCGTCGTCACCGATGCGATAACCGGTCTGAGGAAACGCCCGCGGATCTACCACGTCGGCGCCGGCCTGCCGGACCCCGGAAAGGGCGACCACCAACACGAAGACCAGAGTGACGACGGGACCAAGTCGCGACTGACCCAACTTGGAGTTTCGCATCGGACACCCCGATCAAGGCGTACAAACGCTGGTGGTGATCGGCCAGATACTGGCCGCCCTGGCTGTTTGAAGGTCTCATCATACAGTGTCGGGGCCTCCCGTGCCAGCGCAAGCGCGCCGGGATAGCCGTGAGCTCGCCTCACCAATGAAGAATCGGGGGACCATTCACGGATCGGGCCGGCGCGAAAAAGCTATCAGTGGCACAGGAATTGCAAGACTCGAAGGCAAACAGGCGCTGGCCAATAACGGGACGCCGCACCTGGAGCCGCCGACGGTCGCGCTGCCGTCGGAGTACAGGGGCAGCAGGGAGGGAATAATGCTGGCCAGTCTCCACAGGTCTTGCCCCGCCACGAGACGGCGCCGGCCATCTGCCCTGGCCGCGCTCTTGCTTGTCACCATACTCGGATGGTGGCTAGCCGTCCCCCTCGCCGCCCGGGCGCAGACTGGGGCCGGCGCCGGTGTCCTCACATCCTTCCCCATACCCAACGGCTATTACTTCAGCGAAGCGGCAGGGGACGATCCTAGCCAGGGATACACCATCAGTAATGACGGCGGCATCCCCTTCTGGGATGCCTTTCGGCGGCTCGGGGGCATCGACGGCCTGGGGTTCCCATCGACGGGCCGCTTCGTCTGGAATGGCTTCGTGGACCAGGCGACGCAGAAGGCCGTGCTGCAGTGGAATCCTTCTGCCGGACAGGTCGAGCTGGTGAACGTCTTCGACGCGATGGAGCAACTTGGACTGGACTCCTGGCTGCAAACGCAGAAGCAGACCCCGCCGGTCTTCGACAACGGCGCTGACGCCGGCAAGAGCTGGCCCCAGATCGTGGCCCGACACCAGGCCGAGCTGGACTGGAACCCGGCGATCAGGGCGCGCTACTTCGCCGATACCGACGCGCTGGCCCACTTCGGACTGCCCCAGTCCTATGCCGATGAGGGTAACGTCCTCGTGGTCCGCTGCCAGCGGGCGGTGTTCCAGCAGTGGAAACAGAATGTACCGTGGGCGCACGCCGGCGAGGTCACGATCGCCAACGGCGGCGACATCGCCAAGGAAGCCCATCTGCTCCCCGGGGACGCGGCGACCACGGTGGCGGCAGCCGGGCTGATCGTCGCCCCGGTCGGCACGGCGCTGCCGCTGTCGACCGAGCAGCTCGCCGCCGTCCGAGCAGCGGCCGCCACGATCCGCCCCTCACTGACGCTCGTGAGCGTGGCCCTGGCCGATGGCGGCTTCGGCTTTGGGTCCGGCGTGGTCATCGATGCCCAGGGGCTCATCCTGACCGACGCGCATGTGGTGCATAATGCCAAGGAGATCAGGGTGACGCTCGCCGATGGCCGCACCCTTACCGCCCAGCTCGTGGGCAAGGATACGCTGGCCGACGTGGCCGTGCTGCGCATCCCATTGACGGGATTGCCGGCCGCGACCTATGGCGGCGCTGCCGCGCTGCAGCCGAGCGCCTTGGTTGCCGCCACCGGCTTCAGCGATTACTTCCCATCGCCTCCAACGGTCCGTGCTGGTCAGATCATCGTGGTGCAGCAGGAGCCGATCGGCTCGACCTTGGAAGACAAGATCGCCTCCACCCTATTCGTGCTGCCCGGGGATAGCGGAGGACCGGTCGTGGACATGCAAGATCGCCTGGTGGCGCTCGTCCAGGCCACCGACTTCCCCGAGGTCCAGGGCGTCACCGTCAGTATCAGCATTGACAATGGCCTTGACAGCGTCGCGCCAATCATTCGTCAGATCGTCGCAACCGGACAGAGCATTATCCGGCCATTGCCGGGCTTCGATGTGGTGACCATGACTGCTGCGATAGCGAAGCAGTTGGGTTTGCCCCTGGTGACCGGCATGCTCATCGTGCAGGTGGACCAAGATTCGGCTGCAGCCAAGGCCGGCATCATTGCCGGCGACGTAGTTACGGCGATGGATGGAACGCCAACTCCATCGGTCGCCGCGTATGCGGCGGTGCTGGCACGGCGCCAGCCCGGCGATCGTGTTGCCGTGACCTACGTCGATCCCAAGGGCGGGCTGCACACGGTGATCGTCACCCTGGTGGGCGTTTAGGTGGCGCTCTGGGTGACGACCGGCAGGCCGCCGGGATTCGCCTCCCAGGGGAAGCGCTGCGTGTTCAGCCGCTTGGCCACGCCGCCCGGCCCGTTGATCCAGGTCCAATAGCCGTCGGTGAAAGCAGTCAAATTGTCCGCCTTGCGCCAGACCAGCAACCCCTTGCTGGTGTGCTGCAACGCGTCGCCGTTGGCGCCGTGCGATTCGTTGTCGCCACAGTCGCCGACCACGGCCGGGATCAGGTCGTGCAGCGCCTTGAAGCCGAGTGTGTACTGGCAGGCAGCTCCGGAGGTTTCCTGATGCAGGGTGCTGGGCGGGTTGGCGGTGTAGGCCGCGTCGGCGGACTGGACCGAGACGTTCCCCTGGGCGTCGTAGCTGTACTGGACCGTGTAGGTCGTCTTGGAATCGGCCTGGACAACCTGGTGGATGATACGCCCTTGGGCATCGTAGCGGTCGACCTCGGTGGGGTGGAAGGTGGGGTCTCCCGGCAGGGCGGGCTCCGTAATCGTCGTCGTCTGGCTACCGTCCGCGGAACGGTCGTATTGGTAGGCCGTCTGCTGCCCCGAGGCGGCCGCCTGCGCGGTCTGCTGCGACACGACGCGTCCCTGCTCGTCGTAGGTGTTGGTCAACTGGACCGCGCCGTGCCCGTCGGTGACGGTGGCGAGCAATCTCGATCCGGCTACCGACTGGTAGCCATAGGTGGTTTGGTTGCCGGCGCTATCCGTCACCGAATGGAGAAAGGGGATACCGGATTCGTACGAGTAGCTGGCGATCGGCGTCGCGCTCAGGTTGTCACTGACGCTCGCCAGCTGACCGGATGGGGTGTACTGGAGCGTCAGCTTACCACGACCGGCCGAATCCGCCACGGCGGTGAGGCGGCCGCCGCTGTCGTAGGAGAGGTTCACGACATTCCCAACCTTGTCCTTGATCGAGATGAGCCGGCCCTGGCCGTCAAACGTCCATACCATTCCGGAGCCATCCGTGGCCGTGCGGCCGCCCGCGGGAGTCCCGCTGACCGTGATGGAAAAGTCATAATCGAGCCGATAGGTGCCGTTCGGACTGGGTCCGAGATTCCCATAGCTCAGCCCCGGCCAGGCGATCCAGAGCGACCCCTTGCCATCATTGGCATCGACCACTCGGATGTCGAAGGTATCGCTCCAGCTCGGCCCCAGGCGCGTGAGCAGGCGGCTACTGCTGCGATAGTAGCGCCGGAACTGCAGCAGCGGATCGAGCCCGGCGGACGACAGGTCGGTATCGACGCGCACATACTCGCCGCGCAGGGTATCGACCGGGTCGCCAGCGGTTACGCCAATCGGTTGAAAGAGGCCCAGCAGTGCTGTAGGTGCGGCAAGCGCCACGGCGGCCCCCGGCGACAGCCAGCCGCCGAACGCAACAAGGATCGCGAGCACAGGGAGGCCAAGTCGTGCCGGCAGACGCAGCATGGTCGACTCCTTTCTCTGGCGCCTCCGGGCGTCACATGTGCATACCCAGCGACACAAGCGGCCTGGACGGCCAGCTCGTGGTGCGGCGACTGATGGCGCCACGAATCGATCTCAGCGACCTACCGCTGTATTGATTGGAAAGAGCAATCGGTGTGCCAAGGCACGAGAATCGTGTGACCCAGTCCGGGGCGCGTTCGCCGGCTGGCGGGCTACCGCGCCTTCAACGTACCCAACCGCGCTGCGACATCGGGGAAGCGAAGCGCGCTCTGCCCGGACCGTTGACGTACACGCCCGCGTCGCTGCCAGATTAGTGGCCGCAGATGCCTAATGCCGGCTGGGGTGAAGAAAGGCACCCGTCCTCGACTGGCTCAGCACACCGAACTGGCAACCGCTGTGGCAGTATCTTGCCGGTCGAGCGACGATTTCACAGCCATCCGCTATCGCTGTGTCGCGGACTCGGATGCTGGTACGCTCGTCAGGAGTGTTGTGCCACGACCGGCAGGTGCTGTGGGTTGGCCTCCCACGAGAAGCGCTGGGTGTTCAGGCGATGCACGAGCCCGGTCGGGCCATTAATCCACGTCTCGTAGCCGTCCGTAAAGGCGGTCCAGTTATCCGCGGCGCGCCAGTCCAGCAGACCTTTGGTAGTGTGTTGGAGGGCATCGCCATTCGAGACATGCTGCTCGTTGTCGAGGCACTCGCCGACCTGTGCCGGAGCCAGGTTGTGCAGCGTCCGGAAGCCCAGCACGAACTGGCACGTCGCCGGTGCCGGTGGCGTGGCATCCGTCACCTCGACTGTGCGGGAGAGGAGGTCGAAGTTAGGGTCGTAGGTACGGTGTTCGGTGATAGTCCGCGTCGCGGTGGGCCGGTCAACGCGCTGGACCAGGCGCCCGAGGGAATCGTAGGAGTCCTGCATGATCGGGCGCCAGGTGGAACCGGCAGGGTCCGGCGGGTACGTGATGGTGGTGACGCGGCCGCCGCCCGGCTGGTCGACGTAGGCGAAGGTGGTCTGTTGCCCGGTGCGGATGCCTTCACCCTCCCGCTGGGTCACCACCCGCCCCTGTCCGTCGTAGGTGAGGGTCAGCACCGGCGTATCCTGGCCGTCAAAGACGGCGTTCAGCTGTTGAGAACTGCTGACGTAGGTGTAACGAGTGATCGTGCCATCTGCCGCGATCACGCTGCTCAGGCGACCGGCGGCGTCGTAGGCATACTGTACCACGCGCCCCGGAGCGGCAGTGGCGCTGACCTTGCTCAGCCGCTCGCCCGACTGGTCGTAGGCGAGGGTGAACCCGGCGCCGCTCACGGCGCCGCGCACGGCGACCAGCCGCAGCTGCTGATCGTAGTCCAGGTCGGTCTGATGCCCCTGAGCGTCAGTGATCTGCCTCAGGCCGCCGTTGCCGTCGAAGAGTTGATTACCCCCGTCTGGCAGCGTCAGCGTGTAGGTGTTGTCGACGTTGTGCTGCAGCGCGGCGTGGACGGCCGGCGGCGGCACATAGTTCCCGTCGGGCGTATGGGTGTAGCGGTCGGTACGCCCCTCCGGCCCGACAACGAGAAGGTCGAGTGTGCCGTCACCGGGATTGTTGATACGCGCGTGATAATTGAAGCTCCAACCGGGACCGAGCGGCGTCACGCGCGTGTCCAGACTGTTGTAGGCGCGGACGAACAGGAGCCGCGGCGTGGTCCCGGGCAGCACGAGGTCAACAACGGACGAGAAATAGTTACCGGTATAGGTCTCGACGGGATCGCCGGCGCTGCCGGCTTGGAGGGGCATGGCTGCCCCCGTGCTGGACGCTGCCACCAGGCTAACTGGGGGCACAAAGCAAAGCAGGACTGCGAGGAGCAGGATACCGAGACCCGAAACGATTCGCACATGCCCCCCGGTCCGAGCAATGCGGCCACCACTGCTCCGGCTCGATCCACTGTCCTCTACCATGCCAGAAAGTAGTGCCTAGTCACCTACAGCTTGCGTCGATCGCCTCACTATGGAAGGTCTAGTCCCACCGCAGTATTCCCCGTCCCGCGGACGGCCGTCGGGGGATGAAAATGGGCGGCGGGTGGGCTATGCTGGGTGGAGCCGATCTCGTCCGGGTCGGAACAAAGGGCGGCTTGCGACTGGCGCCGCGAGCCCGACCGCAGTATGCCTCGGGGGGACCCGCCACGCGCCATCGATTGTCGCCGCCGGCGTGCCGGCGAGCCCGCACAGCAGACTTTGCCCTGCTGGGGTCCCCTGCCCGGCCCGGACGAGCGCGGTCGGAGGAAGGATACCATCCGCGGCGAAAGGAAGCTGGCATGGGCGAGGGGATGGAAGTCGTCTATCCGCGCTGCGCGGGTCTGGACATCCACCTCAAGACGGTGGCCGCCTGCCGGATCACGGTCGACGGGCGCGGGAAGGTGGCGCGCGAGGTGCGGACGTTCCGGACGATGACGGCGGACCTGCTGGCGCTGTCGCGCTGGCTGGCCGAGGGCGAGGTGACCCACGTGGCCATGGAGAGCACGGGCGTGTACTGGAAGCCGGTGTTCAATCTCCTGGAGCACAACTTCCACCTGCTCCTGGTCAACGCCCAGCACATCAAGGCGGTCCCCGGCCGCAAGACCGACGTGCGGGACTGCGAATGGATCGCCGCCTTGCTCCGCCACGGGCTGCTCAAGGCGAGCTTCGTCCCCGAGCGCTACCAGCGCGAGTTGCGCGAGCTGACGCGCTACCGCGCGACGCTGATCGGGGAGCGGGCGGCGGAGGTCAACCGCCTCCAGAAGACCCTGGAGGGGGCCAATAGCAAGCTGGGGGCGGTGATCACCAATGTGGCCGGGGTGTCGGGGCGGGCGATGCTGGACGCCATCGTGGGCGGGGCGACCGAGGGCCAGGCGCCCGCGCTGGCCCAGTTGGCGCGCGGCGCGATGCGGCGCAAGATCGCGGACCTGGAAGCGGCGCTGGACGGGCGGGTCGGGAGCCATCAGCGCTTCCTCGTGGCCCGGCAACTGGCCCACCTCGACGACCTGGACACGCTGATCGCCGAACTCGACGCCGAGCTGGCCGAGCGGCTGGCGCCCCACGCCGAGCTGGTGGAGCGGCTGGATGGCATCCCCGGCATCGGGCGGCGCGCCGCCGAGGTGATCCTGGCCGAGATCGGCGCCGATATGGGCCGCTTCCCCAGCGCCGACCACCTGACGGCCTGGGCCGGCCTGGCGCCCGCCACCCATGTCAGCGGCGGCAAGCGACGCCAGGCCGGCACCCGCAAGGGCGACCGCGCCCTGCGCTCGGTCCTGGTCGAAGCGGCCATGGCCGCCGGGCGGAGCAAGACGACCGCCTTGGGGACCCGCTACCGCCGCCTCGCCGCCCGGCGCGGCAAGAAGAAGGCGGCCGTGGCCGTCGCGCGCCATCTGCTGATCATCGCCTACCACCTGATCAAGGACGGCGGCGCCTACCAGGAGCACGGCGCCGGCTCCCTCGACGCCCGGACCAAGGAGCGCACCCGCGATCGCCTCCTCCAACGCCTGCGCACCCTCGGCTACGACGTGACGGTCACGCCCCAGCCGCCACCGGTCCCCGCGAGCGCCGCCCCGCCCGACGTCCCGCCACCGCGGCCGGAGCCCGACGATGCTGCCGCCTGACCGCCCGGTCGGTCGGGCTATTTTCACAGCAGGCGCAACACCTCTCGCCCTCTCTCGGTTGCTCCTCGTCGACAATATCCTCCAGCGAAGCCAGGCCCTTGTTACCCCATGGGATACTGACTATTTGCCGCTCGATGGTAACACGGCTTGTTGGTACGCTGATCCATAGCATTCGGGTGGCTGACGTCTTGGCCGACGCGACCGGCATCGACCGATTGCCGCTGAGGGAGCGCAGATGGCGTTCGCAGTCAGCCTTCCGGATCGTCTGCCCATGTCGGACGCCATTGAAGACCAGCTGACCGACCTCTCGCAGCGGAGCAGGCCCTGCGGATGTAAAAGAGTTGTCCACCATCTTCGCCGAGGTTTCCTCGAGGTGCTCCTCTCGCGACGGTCCTTCGGACGACGAATCGCCTCCCTTCCCTTGGTGATCCTCGCCGCCTGCGCGCCGCAGGTCACACCGCCTGGTCATTTCGCGGCCCAGCCACCGGCCGGCGCTTGGCGGGTCCTGGCTGGCGGTCTCACCGCACCGGGGCAATTTCGTGGCATTGCCGGTATCGCCGTTGTGGGAGACGGCCGGCTCTACGTCGTGGACAGCGGGAACGATCGCATCCAACTGCTCTCCGCGGCTGGGCAGCCGCTGGCCCAGTGGGGAACGACTGGGACCGGACCGGGCCAGTTCAGCGTGCCCAGCGGCATCGCCCTCGACGACCACGGTGACGTGTACGTCGCCGATGCCCACAACCATCGTATCCAAAAGCTGTCCGCGGCCGGCACTCCTCTCGTCCAATGGGGCGCCTTCGGTACTCAGCCCGGCCAGTTCCGTTACCCGGAAGGCGTCGCCGTGGACCGGCAGGGCAACGTCTACGTGGCGGACTCCGGCAATGCTCGGATCCAAGTATTCTCGCCGATGGGCGTTTTGCTTGCTCAATGGGGCAGCCAGGGCACTGCTCCCGGCCAGTTCCGCAATCCGCTCGCCGTGGCAGTGGACAGACGAGGCATCCTCTGGGTCGTCGACGGGGCGAACGGCCGCTTGCAGCGGCTCTCCCGATCCGGTCTGCCGCTCCCCGGACCAGACCTTCGTCGCCCACTCCAGGGATCTCCCATAATCGGTAGCGTCACTGTGGACGGCGAGGATCACATCTATGTCATCGTGAGCGGGCAACTCCTGCAGCTCTCTGCTGACGGTGAAGTTCTCGCTCGCTGGGGCCGCGCGGGAGCCGGCGCCGACTCCTTCGATCCGTTCGGCGGCATGGCCGTGGATGCCGAGGGCAACGTTTACGCGGTCCGTGGCAAGCTCCTCCAGAAGCTGTCGCCGCGGGGGCGTGTGCTCGCCCGCTGGGGGACATTGCGCAGCGCTCCTGGCCAGTTCGCCTTCCCCAACGGCGTCGCAGTCGACCATGCGGGCAACGTCTACGTGGCCGATTCCGGCAACGACCGCATCCAGAAACTGTCACCCAACGGCGCACCGCTAGCCCAGTGGGGAAAGGCCGGGAGTGGCGCCGGCCAGTTTCATCAGCCTGCCGGCGTGGCGGTGGATGCGCAGGGACGGGTGTACGTCGCCGACACCGGGAACGACCGCGTGCAAGTGTTGTCCGCTGCTGGGGCACCCCTGGCCCAGTGGAACTTGACGAGCGGCTGGACTCGCCGGCTGAATCAACTGGCGCCCATCGACCGTGCCTACCCCTACGGTCTGGCCGTCGCCCCAGATGGAACGATCTATGTTGCTGTGAGAAACAAGGGCGAAATTTGGCTCTACTCCCCCGCCGGCAAGCGGACGGCGATTTGGGGAGGATCGGGACAGGTCCCGGGCGACTTCCGCTACCCCGCCGGGGTAGCGGTCGACGGGCAGGACAACGTGTATGTCACGGATAAGGGTCACGGCCGTGTCCAGCAACTCTCCCCAACCGGCAAGCCGCTGGCACGATGGGAGACACGCAGTGGCGGATGGGACGCGGGCTTTGCCGTTCAAGGCGTGGCCGTCGATCCCCAAGGAATTGTGTACGTTACCGACTCTACGAACCATTGGGTCCGGGCGTTCTCACCAACGGGAGAACTTTTGGCGCAGTGGGGAAGCCGGAACCCGACGCTGGGGCCGGGAGGGGCCGACCACGCGGGGCCGGAGCCTGGCGCCTTCGGTAGCCCGTCAGGCGTCGCCGTGGACCTGCACGGCAACGTCTACGTCGTAGACGCGCTGCGCGAACGCCTGCAGGTCCTCGAGGCCGATAACAAGGCACCCTGACCTACCGGCGACACCGCGGATTCCCCAGGCATCCTAGACTGCCCTGCCGGCTTCTGCCACAGATCGCAAGAGCACCGAACACACCCGGGCAGGTATCATCGTCGGGACAGGTGGCGGCGGCGGATGTCACCATCGCGCTGAACACCCCGGCCAAAGCGGAGCACGGGCGCCTTGATCGTCACGTCCCGCGGACGCGCGTGATCGTCCTGTTCTGGCGCCTCCTCGCCGCCGAGACCGGCGACGGCCGGATGGCAGTGGTCCACCGCCTTGATCTGAGTCAGGAGACCCTGTTCCTGTTGGAGGATCGCTGGCCACCTCCAACGGGATGCCGTATTGGGCAGCGAGGTGTCGCACGGTCTCCTGTGCACGTTGGTAGGAGGCGAGCGATGTCTCCTGTCCTCTCCCGTGGATCTGGTCGATTCCCTGTTGATAGAGCCGGTACATCTGCTCCAGCACCTGCTTGGCCCCGGCGATATCGCCGGTGAGGGCGTTGATGACCGCGCGGTAGGGCCAGGGGATGGCCGGGTACCAGGGCGGCTCCGTCCGCACGTCATGGAGATCACGGAGTGATTGCAGGCGAACAAAGAAAGGCAGCACCCCCGTTGTCATGGTCTGGCGTACGCGCTCTTTGAACCCATCCAGGTCCCCGGCGGCGTTGAAATTCCACCACTGCCCCAGTCCCGGCGGGAAGATCGGATCCTGCGCGCGCGCGTGGACCGTACACCAGCTGTCGTGGATCGGCAGCGACGGAGGCTCGCGGCCGTTGACCAGCCGGTAGAGCTCGGGAACCAATATGCCGAGGTTGATGAAGAAGTAGCAGTGCGGACCGTAATTGCCGGCGCCGCCCTGGACGATGACGACATCGACCCAGCCATGCCGCTGCCGGTTCCACGTGCGCCGCGTCCTGGTGAAACCGTCAGCCTTGAGGATCGGGTGGATGACCGTACGGATGATGTCGTCGGTCGCACGGCTACACTGCGAGGCCATCTGCTAACTCCCGCGGCGGTGCTCCAGTGCAGAGGGCTTTAGCGTAGCAGACGGCGGGCCTGTCCTTGGAGGAAGGGAAGCCGGCGTGCCCCACCTCTGGTCGGGGACCCGCTCGATCGCCAGGGATCGCCGAGTTTTGCCCAAGGGCAACCCGGTCCGTCCACAATGCCGCGGTCTGCGCCAAGCCGGGGCCATCCTTGTTCCCCTGCAAGACCACGGGCAGCGACTGGTTGTCGTCGTAGATGTCGGCCACGTTGTACTGGTAGCCGGGGTACTGGACCGTGTTCCTGGCCACGCGGTGGCCGTCGCCGTCGTACACGTAGGTCACGCCCTGCCCCTGCCCCGACGCCTGGGCCTCGGTCATGCGGTTGGCCGCGTCGTAGAAGAACTGGCCCGGCGGCCCCTGGTACAGGTTGCCGTCGGCGTCGGTGATGGGTCTCGGCGCTGACGGGGATCACCCAGGTCGGCCACCGCCCCGGCTGGCAACAAACGGCGAGCCCCGCAGTTTGCCGACGATCGACAGGTTGCGCTTCGCTCCGGTCTAGCCAAGCTCGTCTGTGCCGATCGCGATCCCCGTCACCGTGACCCCCGGCAGCGCGCGAAGGCGCCGGACTAGGTCGCGCAGCGCGTCAAAGGTGTTTCCCTCAAAGAACTCGACCCGCCAGCGCAGCACGGCCCCACGGCGGTCGAGGGCAGGGCCCGTGGTCTGGACCGCCGGGCCGACGCTCTCCTCCAGCCAGGCATGCACGGCCCCCAGGAGAGTAGTCTGCTGCTCTTCATCCGGCGGAGCGTCCAGGTGGATGTTGATGACTGCCTCCTCGTCCAGCGCTGCCCGCTCCGTCGCCGTCGGCGGGCCCGGGTGGTCGACGTCCAGCACCAGATCGTAGTCCAGCACGCGCAAGGGGATGGGCGCTCCAGGCCCCGCACGGCTCGGCGCGAGGGAGGTTGGCCCGACGGTAGGCGTCGCGACCGGCGGCGAGGGCGTGCGCAGCTGCACCAGGTCATCGACGCTCCAGTCGAGGAGAGGCGCCAGGAACTCCGTGAGCCGCTGGAGTTCCTCGCCGGCCGCCGGAACGAGCGACGACAGTTGGAGCCATACCCCATCGCCGAGGGGACGGGCCAGGGCGACGGGCGCCGCCCGCAGGACCACCTCCTGCCCACCCAGCAGGGCGCAGAGGTCGGGCCCGAGCCCGGTGCCCCAGAACGCCCCCCGGAAGAACCGCCGGACCCCGGGCCAGCTCCCCACCGACGGCAGCCCATGCTCCACCTCGTGGGCCGTGTAGGGCCAGGACGGGAAGGCGCGGTCAGCCACGAAGGCCGCCGCGGCGCCGAGCGGCTCGAACCACCGCAGCACCAGCGCCGCGAAGTCGGTCGCCACCTCACCGAGCGAGGTGGTCCCCGCCGGGACCACGGTCGTGTGGACCGTGAGGGCCCGCCCGGCCAGCCGGCGGTCCCCCAGATCCACCACGAGGTTGACGGCGCCCTTGCCCGGCCCGTCACCGCTGAAAATCAGCGTGTCCACCCGCCCCTCCGCGAGCGCTTCGGCGAGGAGCGCGCGCCCCCGCGGCGTGAGCCGGTACCGGCGCGGCTCGCCGGACCAGACCGAGTGGACCCCGTAGTCCCGAAGCAGGTACTGGAGGTCGCCCACGAACGCGGCCAGTAGCCCGGTCTCTCGGCGCAGTTCGGGCGACCCGGCGAGCCACATGTGTACGGTCCCCACAAGCGTCACCACCTACCAAACGCGACAACGGAGCTCAAATCGGCAACAGCAGTTGTTCGAGCAGCCGTTACGGAGCCCCCGCCCGGGCCACTACTCAGGCGCGTCCGCGCGGTAGGGCGGGATGGACTTCCCGGTTCCGTCCGCCGAACATCCCCGCCGCCGCTCGAACAGGCCCGATCCATAGGCGGATTTGGCCAGGACGATGCCGATGTCGGCATCTGCATCAATCTCCCCTTGGCATCGCGAATCACGGCCCGGTGTAGATCGGCTTCACCTCTACGCCGGTGAGCTTCTCCTGGCTGTCCAGCACGATGATGATCTGGATCCTCTTGGTGACGAGCAGTCCCCTCTGGATGTCGGGGATCAGACCATACACCCGGTGTTCCTTCGCCACGAAGCTATGCACGATTCCCCGCCTGCTCAGCCACGTGTCGATCTGCTGATAACTCGTGCCGACGGGAAGGGCGACCCGGAGCTCGGCCTCGATATCGCCCTCGCTGTAACCCGAGCGCGGCATGGTTCCCGTTCCCACGGCAAAGGCGGCGCCGATCGCGAGCGCGACGATGACAGAGCCTACCAGATAACGCCTTACCTTCGGCATACCACCGTCCGCGGACGAACAAGCGCCCGATAGGACGCTCCATCTGGGAGCGCGGTCAGACCTGCGGATGAGACATCCGGCCACATCGTTACCATCCTCCGGTCCGGGCTGTCAGCCATGGCCGCCCGCCAAGAGGGCCACGAGGAATAGCGCGAGGGCCAGCGGCCACAGCAGCGCGAAACCCGCGAACAGTAGCAGCCCCTCCACCACGTTCGCGGGGGCCGTGCCCTGCGCCAGCGCCGACCAGACCTCCTGGCCCAGGCCGGCCGTGCCGGCGATCCCGCAGAGCAGGACGTAGGCGAGGAGGCAGACACGGACGACTCGGCGGCGCGCCGGCAGGCGCCGGACGAGCGCTGCCGCGACGACGCCGCCGAGCCAGCCCAGCGCCGCCGCCGACAGCGCGCTCGCCCAAGCGACGAAGCCCACGCGATCGCCCTCTGCTGTGCCCTCCCTCAGCGAAGCCCCACCCCGGGGGCGGTGATGGCATTGATGGCCTCGCCCAGCCCCGCGCCGTTCAGGTAGGAGGGGACGTTGGGCAAAGGGAAGCCGGGATAGTGCTCAACCGGCAGCACGACCTCCAGGTCCGGTCGCCCCAGGGGGGTCGGGCTGAGGCTAGTGAACCAGACGGGATCGTACAGGCCCTCCACGGCGGTCCATTTCAGCACCAGATCCGGCTTGCCTCGAACCACGAACCCGCCCAGGGTCACCACGTTGTTCACGATCACGCCATAGCGCTGCAGCAGCGCTGCGGCGTTGAAGGCCGTGGTCGCGCCCCCGCTGTAGCCGATGAAGTTGAGCTGCTCGCCGGGCGCCAGACCCGGCAAGTCCCGAAGCACCGCGCTCTTCAGCGCTTGCGCGTCGACGTCCGCGTTGGGATAGAGGCCTCGCGCCAGGACCGAGGCCGCGTCCCGCGCCAGCCCACCCCACCCACAGCAGTCGCCGTACGGATAGAACGCCCGGACATCGGTGACCCTGGCGGACAAGGCCGCGATGAAGCTGCCGTAGGCGGGATCGTACCCGCCGACGCCGCCGATGAAGTAGGTGAGCAGGCCGCTGGGGTCGATCGCACTGGCCGGATTGTTGCCGACGTAGCTGTACCGATTGAGCGAGAGCGGATTCGCCCCCGACCCGCCGACCGGGTCGCGCTGCATGAAGCGCCCCAGCGCCGGGCTGTAGGCCCGCGCCCGCAGGAACACCAGCCCCGACTCCGGGTCCTGCTGCTCTCCGGTGAACCCGAAGGGCTGGATGCTGCTCCCCTGGCTGCCCGTCACCTGGCCGAAGGCGTCCGTGCGGTAGGTCTGGGTCACCGTCCCGTTGCCATCCGTCAGCGCCCGCACGCTGCCCAGGCCATCCGTGTGGTCCACCGTCACGTTGTTGCTGTTGTCCACGCCGTAGGCTAGGCCCAGCCCGTAGACGTACTTGGTGGTGATGTTGAACGGCCCGTTGGGCCCGGAGCCGTTCTGGTTCTCCTGCAACACCACCGGCAGGGACCCGTTGTCGTCGAACACGCCGGCCACGTTGTACTGATAGCCCGGGTACTGCACCGTGGACCGCGCCACGCGGTCCCCGTCCCCGCCGTAGCTGTAGGTGACGCCCTGCCCCTGGCCCGACGCCTGCGCCTGGGTCATGCGGTTGGCGGCGTCGTAGAAGAACTGGCCCAGGGGTCCCTGATAGAGGTTGCCGTTGGCGTCGGTGATGTAGTTGCCGCCCAGCCGGTCCGATTTGTCGTAGCTGAACGTTCCGGGATTGCTGCCGGTGACCGCCGTGCGGTTGCCCACCGGGTCGTAGGTATAGCCGTTCTGCAGCCCCGGCGCCAAGACGCTGGTGAGCTCGTACAAGCGGTCGT
>CALBSQ010000299.1 GCA_937967325.1 uncultured Chloroflexota bacterium | reverse complement strand
TCCCTGGCGGCGCCCCCTCCGCCACCCCTCACGAGCGAGCTAACGGCGCGAAAACGTGTGGCGCACCTTGGAGCAGGCAAGGCCGGCCGGTTGAGCGGCCGTGGGCCGTCGAAGCCGTCCTGGGGAAGGCGAAGCGCAGCGGGTCGCGTCCATGTGGCCCGAGGGTGAGGGGCTGCCCGCTGGTCAGACCAGCGTCAGCCGGTTTTCCACCCGGCCGTGGCCCCGCCCCCGATCCCCCGCTGGTTGCCATGGTCAGGCCCTGTCGCCCGGCCCCTCCGGCGCTGGCTCGGGGTCGGTCGCGAGCGCGATGCTGTGGCGGACCAGGTGGCCGCAGGCGGTGCAGCGCAGCCTCACGATGATGGCGCCCGGCTTCCGCGCCAGCAGCTCGGGGGAGCCGAGGAAGGCGTGGGCGGTCCGGCAGCGCGGGCAAGTCGCGCTATAGGCGCTCGCCGCCCCGAGGGCGAGCGCGATCCGTTGTCGCAGGCTCAGCGCGCCCCGCACGGTATCCCCGTTCGCGACGCCGGCTATGCCGGCCCTCGCGCATGATCTTGCACAATTGGCGCCAGTACGGTCCGGGAGACTTCCCGCGCTTCGTCACCACCCAGCCATTGGCCGGACTCGGCTGTGACGTGGACACCCTGAAGCGCATCTGCCGCGACGACTTGGAGGCGCTGGACGCGCTGGACAAGGCGCTCCTGACGGCATCGCCACACGGGGGGGATCGTCGTTCGGATGATTTCAAGGGTGACATTGTAACGCTTGAAACCGACCCCGATACGGGTGACCGGGGCAACACGCGCGCCTACTCCCTCCGTCGCCTCCGCTCCGAGCAGCCAGGCCGGGCGGGGGTTCGTCTCCGTTGCAGGAGCGGTTGGCCGGCAACGGCCGGTGCTACCGGAACCAAAGGTTACAGAAGTGAAACCTTTGGATGTTGCAAGAGCGGTTGGCCGGGGAAATGCTCGGGGTGGGTGCGTTATACGTCGGTATAACGCACCCACCCCGCCAGAGGGACCGGCCGCTCCTACGCCAACCCGACCGCGTCCACCTGAAGACGATTGAGAAGGTGTGTCGGGTGTTGGACGTCACGCCGGGGGACGTGCTCGTGCGGACGGCCGACTGAGGCCGCCCGCGCTGTCGCGTGGGCCAGCCGGCCGCCTAGTGCGCGACCAGCTCGACCGTCAAGACTGCCTGCGCGTTATGGTGGCATGCCCTACGACAGAGGTACGGACGCCGCGCTGCGTCATCCTGGCGGTTGACGACAGCGGGCGGAGGGAGTAGGCTGCTGCCTATGACTGGACCCGCTTCCCCAACGCGGCTATCGGTGCTGGAGTTTGTCCGCCGCTGGAAAGACGCGCCGCCCAGTGAGCGGGGCTTTGCGCAGTCGCACTTCCTCGACCTCTGCCATGTCCTCGGCCAGCCCACGCCACAAGAAGCCGACCCCACGGGCGCGTTCTACACCTTCGAGAAGGGCGTGGAGAAGACCAGCGGCGGCCACGGCTTCGCGGACGTCTGGCGACGGGGCTATTTCGGGTGGGAATACAAGGGCGGCCACGCGGACCTGGTGGCGGCCTACCGTCAGCTCCAGAACTACGCCGAAGCCCTGGAGAATCCCCCGCTCCTGGTCGTCTGCGACTTCCACCGTTTCGAGGTCCACACCCGATTCACCAACATGGTGGCGCGGGTGTACGCCTTCACCCTCGGGGACCTCCTCAAGGCCGACCCGGTAGCAGGGACCGCCCTTCCGGCGCTGGAGGTGCTGCGCGCGGTCTTCACCGCCCCGGAGCGCCTCCGGCCCGGGGAGACCAGGGCGGGCGTCACCAAGGACGCCGCCGAGAAGTTCGCCAGCCTGGCCATCGGCTTGCAGCGGGCGGGCGGCGACCCGGTGCGGGTCGCCCACTTCCTGATGCGGGTGCTCTTCTGCCTATTTGCTGAGGACATCGGCCTGCTGCCGGATCGGCTGTTCTCCAAGCTGGTGGAGGCCACCCGCCACCGGCCGACGGGATTCGAGCAGCAGCTTCGCCAGCTCTTCGCCGCCATGGCCACGGGCGACTACTTCGGCACGGAGGCCATCGCCCACTTCGACGGGGGGTTGTTCGCGGACGACGAGGCGTTCGTGTTTTCGGTCGACGATATGGGCGTGCTGGCCGGCGCGTGCCGGCTCGACTGGTCGAGCGTCGAGCCGGCCATCTTCGGCACCCTGTTCGAGCGCAGCCTGGACCCGACGAAGCGGTCCCAACTGGGGGCGCACTACACCAGCCGCGACGACATCATGCTCGTCGTCGAGCCGGTGCTGATGGCGCCGTTGCGTCGCGAGTGGGCCGCCGTGCAAGGTCGGGCGCAAGCGCTGATCGAACGGAGCAACGCGGCCAAGCAAACCGCGCCCACGCGCGCCTCCCGTCAGCGCGACCAGGACGCCCGGACCGCCCTCCGGCAACTCCTGCTCGGGTTTGTGGGGAAGCTGGCCGACCTGCGGATTCTGGACCCGGCGTGCGGCAGCGGGAACTTCCTGTACGTGGCGCTCAAACAGCTCATGGATTTGGAGAAGGAGGCCATCGCGTTCGCGGGGGCGAGCGGCTTGTCGTCGCTGGTCCCTCTGGTCGGACCGAGCCAGCTCTATGGGTTGGAGGTGAATCCGTATGCGAGCGAGCTGGCCCAGACCACGGTCTGGATCGGGTACCTGCAGTGGCTCCACGACAACGGGTTTGGCTATCCCTCGGACACGATCCTCAAGCAACTGCACAACATCCAGCAGCGGGACGCCATCCTTGCCCTTGACGAGCAAGGGCGCCCTGTTGAGCCGGAGTGGCCGCAGGCCGACATTATCATTGGCAACCCGCCGTTCCTGGGCGACAAGAAGATGCGTGCGGACCTGGGCGACGCCTACGTGGAGCGGCTGCGCGCGCTCTATGCCGGCCGGGTGCCGGGCGGCGCCGACCTCGTCACCTACTGGTTCGAGCGTGCCCGGGCGTTGGTACAGACCGGAGTTGCCAAGCGGGCGGGGCTCTTAGCCACGAACTCCATACGCGATGGCACCAATCGACGGGTGCTCGATCGGGTCAAGTCGTCCGGCGACATATTCATGGCCTGGAGCGACCGGCCCTGGATGCTTGACGGCGCTGCCGTGCATGTCTCCATGGTTGGCTTTGATAACGGCACGGAGCCGGTGAAAACGCTCGATGGTGCCGTCGTGGCCGCCATCAACCCTGATCTTACGGCGACGGTGGATCTGACCACAGCGCGGACGCTGCCGGAGAACGCGGGGCTGTGTTTTCTGGGGATGATGAAAGCGGGGCCGTTCGACATCGATGGCGCGACGGCGCGCGCGATGCTGGCGGCACCGACCAATCCGAACGGCCGAGCCAACGCCGACGTGGTGAAGCGCCGGCTGGGAGGTCAGGACGTGACTGGCCGCCCGCGCGATAGCTGGGTAATCGACTTCGGTGTGGACATGCCGGAGGGAGAGGCGGCGCTCTACGAAGAGCCCTTTGAGTACGTCCACACCCACGTCAAGCCGGAGCGCGAGACGAACAACAGGGACCGTCTGAGGATGCGCTGGTGGCTGTACGGCGAGGCGCGCCCTGGGCTGCGACGTGCCCTCGGTGGCCTCCAGCGCTGCATCGTGACGCCGGAGGTCGCCAAATATCGGCTGTTCGTCTGGATGGACACCGCTGTCATTCCAGATCACAAGCTTCACGTGATTGCCCGCAGTGACGACTATTGCTTGGGGCTACTCCATTCCAGGATGCACGAGCTATGGTCACTAAAGCAAGGCTCAACTCTCGAGGACCGGCCTTCATACGCCTCCTCTCGTACGTTCGAGACCTTCCCCTTCCCTTGGCCGCCCGGCAAGGAGCCGGTGAATGATCCCCGCGTCGAAGCCATCGCCCAAGCCGCGCGGGAGTTGGTGGCGAAGCGGGCCGCGTGGCTCAACCCGCCCGGCGTATCCGAGTCTGAGCTGAGGCGCCGCACGCTCACTAACCTTTACAACGAGCGCCCCACCTGGCTCGACCTGGCCCATCGCAGGCTGGATGCGGCCGTCTTCGACGCCTACGGCTGGCCGCTTGACCTGACCGATGAGCAGGTACTGGAACGGCTGCTCGGGCTGAACCTCGAACGGGCTAAAGTCGGGGAAGCAGGGCCGGTCCCCGATGTTTCCTCGCATGATTTCCTGGCTTAGGCAGCCACGCCAGGCAACACGGCCGCCGTCCCGGCATCGCGTCCGCTCGGTAGAGCCGCTCAGAACTACTCCCGCGTGGGCTACGGCGGCTCGGGCCGGCGAGGTGGGCGGTGGTGGGCACGCTGCGTCTCAAAACACGGAAAACTGGGGCGGTGATGTACTTGAATGCGGCTACGGCGCGCCGGCGCTGCACCGGCACCCGCGCAGCGGCCCTTGGCGTCCGCACGTTGCCGATGAGCAGCTACAATTTGATGACCTTATCGCTCGAAGGTTGCGGTTGGCAGCAGGTCATGCCAGCCACATATATTGTGACGCCGGTACACACGGCTGCTCACCGATGGGTGGTTATGGCTATACTCAGACCGACAAGCGCATGCCCGGGAGACAGTAACTTGCCGGCGTCGCTGCGGCGCTGGTAAACAAACGAGGGGCAATGTTTCAGATAACGCAGCCGCCGCGATATCGCTTGCGACAGGGACCGCTCGTACAGGCGTTAGTCCAGGTGAGGTTCCCCTTGGTTCCACCGTTCCAGACATTGAGCGGAGTCGCCGGCCTCCAAGAGGCTCTTGCCAAGAGGTTGCCGTATCTGGAGGCACAGCAAGTCCAGCGAATCGGCATCGCCTTTGGGGCATCGCGGGTTGAGCAGTCGAATGCAGAATCGGATGTGATGTGGAAGTTCACGGGGGACGACCCATGGACACTTGTCGTGGATTCGGGCGCTGCGGCTCTCTTTGTAAACGGTGAGGGATATCAAGGTATCGAGGATTTCTCCGAGCGCTATTCGGAGGTGTTGGCCGCCCTTTATGCCACTGGACGGATTCGGCGCTGCGACCGACTAGGCGTTCGATACATCAATATCGCACCCACCCTCCTGGAAGATGGTCGGGCTTGGTCACGGTGGTTTAAGTCGGAGTTCGTTGGCTGGGTAGGCGGTGACATCGTTCAACAGGGGACGCGACTGCTTACATCGTTGGCACAGGTACAACTAACCGCCCCGCCGATCGGAACGTACGCCGGCTTCCCCGTAGGGCCGGAGGCGTGGATTCGACACGGCCTCTTACCGCCAGGAACACAGATACCGCTTGAGAGCGGTATTCCGAGACAACTCCAACAGATGTCGTATGTAATCGATCTAGACCTGTTCGTCCAAGCGCCTCAGCCTTTTGATCCTCACAAGCTGCTGGGACAATTTGGGGCACTACATGACCAGATTGATGCGTTCTTTCGCTGGTCATTGACTCCGGAAGGCGAGCAGCATTTTGGGTTGGAGGCACGTGAATGAATGCAGCGGCAACCCCATATTATGAAATCCCTAACTGCCCCACGTACGGCCACGTGGTTGTACCGATGGAGCCACTCCTGACTGGCGTTCAAAAAAAAGCGTGGGTATTGCCAGGCGATTATGTGGAGTACTGGCAGCCACGAGATGTCGCGAGCGCGTTGGACGTGGATTACGACACCACCATTAGTCGTGTTATTGCCATGGCACAAGAGGAAGAGGACGGTCCTACGCTCCACGCTTTGACCACCGCTCTTGTCCTGTTGGCGAACCTGCGGGATCAAATCGACTTCCCGTTCCCGCGCGCTACTGCATCAACCACTCCCGATGGCGGCATCCACGTGTATTGGGAGCGGCCGGGCAGGACGCTAGTGCTGGCTGTGCCTCCGCGTCAAGACGCTGCCGGCTACATCTACCATGAGGACGCTACGGGCCATGCCGCATTGCGAGATACTTCGCCCCAGACACTCGTTCGCTGGCTGACCTGGTTCGCATATGCATGAGTGGGCAACCCCTCGGTACGTCCAACCAGTCAACGCCGTTGCCCTGCGGGACTATTGTCTATCGTCTCATCCTTAGGAACGATGGGCTTAATCCAGAGACCAACAGAGCCCAGCGGGCAGCCTTCCTCCGACGTGACAATGAAGAAGGGTTATCGGTGTTCCTGAGAGATAAGTGCGATCTCCATGAGGCAATAGGTTCTATGAAAAAGGTCAGGGCCGTGGTCACCCTGCACGTTGGACGAATGTATGATCTTGGGCTCAGTGTAGTGCCGGACGAGAATGATCCGAGGCATGCCGAAATCCTTGGAGTTCCCCTTCCCTCCGATGATCTCAGTACAGCCCTGTATCTGGGTGGTCAACTGGCTGGCCAATCGCGGCCCGTTTGGCAACGCTGATCATTGGCTCGTGCCGGTCGGGCTAACTGGTGCGGTAGTACTGAAATGTTTCCCTGCACCAAGAAGTGCCGCTGCCCACATCCCGCAATGTCGGTGCTGCGGTCCGAGCAAGGCCGAATCAGACCTACTTGATCCGCCTCCCCACCTCCCGGACCATCCGCGCGAAATCGGCCCCCTCCGGCTGCTCCAGCGTCGTCTGCGCCCCGATCCCGGTGTCCTCCAGCCGCACCACGCGCCAGGGCAGCCCGGCGAACAGCCGCCGGGCGCAGGCGACGGCCTCGTCCGCGGTCGCGTGCTCGTGGGCGCAGAAGCCGCCCGCGGCCGAGGCGCAGTAGTGCGCGGCACGATCGGGGATAGCGGGCCGGTCCATGCCGTCATGGTACCGCGCCCGCTACCGCAACTGGAGGCCACTGGGGCCGTGCGGCTGGCGGTAGGAGCTCTCCCGCCACTCCGGCCACACCGGCAGCTCCGGCCAGCGCTTCGCCAGGGCGAGCAGGCGCTCGCGCTCCCGGTCGTCGCGCCACTTCTCCAGCAGGCTGGCGCAGAGGTCGCGCACCTCCGGGTCGGGGCTGCGCTCGGCGCGGTCGGCCAGCAGGCGCACGAAGTCGCGGCGCGGCAGCGGGTGCGCCGCCAGCCAGCCCAGCACGCGGCCGTGCACCTCGTGGCGCTCCGGCGTGGGGAAGGCGAAGACGCGCAGCCCCATGAAGTAGGCGTAGTCCACCATCAGCCCGCGGCAGAACGCCGCCGTCTGCCGGTCCGGCAGCGGCCGCCAGCGCGCCATCCCGTTGCCTCCTCATAGAACTTTCGTTCTACCATGTACGCTGGCGCGACGTGCGCGCCGACACCGAACGGCGGTGCAACGTGGTCGGCCGCTAGCGCCGGAGGAACGTCTCCAACGCGCCGGTGAGCGCGTGGGCCATCCAGCCGGGATGCCCGGACAGTAGGCTAGCGCTTCGTGCGAGGCAATCCAGGTCTTCCGGCGTCAATGTTCCTGGCATGGGTTCCTACTTGCCCAGAGTTCCGGCGAAGCGGGCCAGTGCGCCGCGCCGCGCTAACTCCACAGTTCCAAATGGCGCTAGCGGAGTGCGAGCAGGAGCGCCGCCCACAGCGCCACCAGCAGGGCCGTTCCGATCAAGCTGAGTGGGAACGCCAGGCGCACGGTCAACTACAGCCGCGCCCCCGGCCGCCGTGGCACGAGCAGCACGCGCTGGCCGGCCAGCCGCATCGCGAGCCGGAGGAACCACCGCGCCATCATCCGCTTCCCGCGCCATCGGCCGGCGGCCCCGGCGTATAGGCCAGGATGTCGCAGACCGTGCAGTTGAAGTAGCGGCAGAGCTTGTCGAGCGTGTCGCGGTCGAAGCGGCTGGCTCGATCGTGGTAGAGCGCGAACGCGGTCCCGTAGGCAACGCCCGCGTCCCTGGCTAAGTCCTGGATGCTGGCCCGCCGCTCGCCGAGCAGCGCGGATACCCGGTTGACGATCATCGCTCCTCCCCACCTCGCCTCTCGCTACGTGCGTTCATTCTACACGATTCTGTAGGAAATGTGCCCCTACCTATTGACATCCCACTACATCTTGTTGTATAATATCTACAGGAAGTTAGAGAGTAGGAGCAAGCAGATGGTCAAGCTTACCGCCCCCGTCACCCCCGCCTGGGTCAGCGCCAATGACCGCGCCTACCAGAATCGCCAGGCTGGCCGCGTCGTCACCCTGGTAGCCCCCGGCGTCTACCAGTGCCCCAGCTCGAAGGCCGATGGCACGGTCTATACCCAGCGCATCCTGAACGTCGGCCAGCTCCAAGCCACCTGCGATTGCCCCCACGGCCAGCACGGCGCCGCCGGCCACTGCTGGCACAGCGCCGCCGCCCTGGCCGCCGAGGTGTGCCGGGTGAGCCGGCCCCGCCCCAGCGCCGAGGAGGCAGCCCGCAAGATGGCGCGCTTTGCCCGGCGCTAGCCTGCTGGCGTGCGGCCCCGGCGGACCCCCCCCGAGGCGCCGGCCCATCCCCGGTGTCGCTGGACGTCAGCGGCAGGCGAGAGCAGGGAGCAAGCAATGGAGCAGGTAGTCATCATCATCGCCACCATGGCGGACGGCACGGTCATTCGGGAGCGGACGGCCGACTTTGGCCGGTTCGTCACCCTCGCCCTGGCGTTCCGCGCCGACCCCGCGTGCGTCCGACTGGTCTGGGTGGTGATCGACCCGCCGCCCCGGCCGCCAGCGCACGCCGCAGCCGTCGCCCGGCTGCCCTTACCCCAGGCGGCCGCAGCCTGGCCCAGCTCGCCACCATCGACGCCAGCGACCTCGACGCGCCAATACCGTGGTGAGATGAGCGCGCCAAGTCCGACGACGAACACGACTGGGCTTTTGTCTTCCACGCCGACGGCTACGAGGCGCGCTGCCCCTGCGGCCTGGTCGTGACCGTGGCGACGGACCCCGATTGGCGGCAGACCGGCAAGGTACGCCTACACGAGCAGCCACCACCGTCGGCGATGGCGACTGGAAAGACGCCCTCTTGCGGCTAGCGCTGCCGCAACCTGGCGCCGCGTGGCCGCAAGAGGGTAGAGCGGCGATCGGGCCACGTGACCCGAGGAATGCGGCGGATCCTCTAGCGGGTCCGCTGGGCGGCCGCCCCCCGGCCGCTACGGGCCGAACTGGATCACGGCGGTCCCTTCGGTCACCTCGGGCGGAGTGCCGGCCGCCTGGGGCGCGTTCTGGCGGATCCACTCGGCGGCGAGCCGCGTGGACTCCGCGGTGCCGGCGGCGTCCTGGTAGACGCTGATGCTGGCCCCGCCGTCTCCCGAGCGGACCAGATAGTAGGCGACGAAGCCCGGGACGCCCCGGATCAGTTGCTCCACGTCGGCGCGGCGCTGCTCCAGGGTGTCCATCAGTTGGGCGGCGTTCCTGTACCGCCGGATCACCACGTGCATATCAGCCCTCCCTCGGCCACGGCGCCGCCGTCGGCGCCGCATGGCGCTACCGACCAGCATACGGACGTCCGCCGGGTTGTCAAGGGGGCGAGCGTGGGAGGGTGCGCCGCAGCGTTGTGCAAGCTAGCTGGCTTTCTTTTGCGAGGGCCGGTGCGATCGGATGGGGCGGTCGCTGAGCTTGCGCGCGGCGGAGCGGAGCAGGCGCCGGTGGGGGCGAGCGATGAGGCCTGACGGCGGCGCGGGCCCGGGGGTGGCGCCACGGTCGGCGAACGTAACCGGCTACCATGGCTCCCATCGGCGGAGGGTCGTGGTTGCGACCGTGGCGACCGAGGATGACCGGGTGAAGGAGGGACAGACGCGATGAAGCTCAGCGCGCTCAAGGGGATGCCGGTGGTCAGCCTGGGGGACGGGACCAAGGTGGGCGCGGTGCGGGATGCGCTGGTGGACACGGCGGCGCTGCGCGTCGTGGCTTTGGTGCTCGAAGGCAGTAGCGGGGCGTCGCGCTTGCCGTTCGCGGCGGTGCGCCGGATCGGCGCCGACGCCGTCATGGTGGAGCGGGTCGAGCTGACGCAGGGCGCCACCGGGCAGGCGACGACGGAGCAGCTGCGCAGCCTGGAGGAGCTCGGCGGCCTCAAGGTCGTGGACGGCGCGGGGACCTACCTGGGCGACGTGCAGGATGTGGACTTCGGCGAGCAGGATGGCCGGGTGCGGGAGCTGGTCGCGCAACGGGGCGGCATCCTGGGGCTGGGCGCGACCGAGGCGCGGCTACCGGTCGCCGCGATCCGGGGGATCGGGA
Source organism: uncultured Chloroflexota bacterium (assembly GCA_937967325.1). Lineage (GTDB taxonomy): Bacteria > Chloroflexota > UBA4733 > UBA4733 > UBA4733 > UBA4733. Next base: position 33,657 of record CALBSQ010000299.1, on the reverse strand, counting down.
CCCAGCTCGTGACCGTCGACCTGGCGACCACGGCTGGGTAGGGACCCGACGCGGACGGGCCCGGTGACCGTCGTTGCCTCCCCCGGCCGCCGGGGCGTGCCGGACTACTGCGAGGCGCTGCGTCTCGCGGCGGGAGCGAGCTGGCGGCTACTGCTTCGCGGACCGTACCTGCTGTTCCGGCCGCGGGGGCAGCACGCCCCGGCAAATCGTGCAGACCAGGGCGCTCGGCGGGTTTTGTTCGCCGCACGTGGGGCAGCGCACCGGCTCGGTTACCGCGGGGGGCGGGCTCCGCTTGCCGCGGAGCCTGTCCCAAAAGCTCATCCTGACCTCCCTCCGAATGTCGGGCGTCCGACGGCTAAGGTAACATCGCTCCTGAGCATACGGAAGCGGCGGCGGAAGAGCAATGCCGCTCCCGACCGCGGCGATGAGCGCCGAACCGCGGACCCGCCCCCGCCGGGGCGTGCCGGCGATCGTGCCCCAGGATGCCCGGAACGGGTCTGGTAGCCGTGGCCTTGGGCGCCGCCGGCGCCGAGGCGGGGAAGTCGCCCGTCGGCCAAGCGGTCACTCCGGCGGCGGCGGCGGGTCGCGGTCGCGGTGCTGGACGCGATCCAGCCAGCGTCGGTACTCGGCGAGCTCGACGCGCTGCTCGGTGAGGGCGCGGTCGAGGCGCTCCAGCGACTCGTGGAGGGGCTGGAGCTGCCCGGCGAGGCTCCGGAGATACTGCTCGGGCGGGGACGCCTCGTGCCGGATGGCCTGCTGCAGGCCCCGGATGGTGGCGTCGAGCGGGGCGACATCCCGCGCCCAGAACGCCCGGAAGGCGTCTAAGGCGCCAAGGACGGCGGAGGTCCTGGACGCGACATCCTCCCCGAGTCGGCGGAGCTTCTCGTCGAGGCCGGGCTGGCCTTCCATGGTCCTCTCCCACGAGCGGCGCTCGGTGTCCCGGCCCTCAGCCGGCGACGGACCTACCACGGCACGGGGCGCTCTTGGCACTCCCTTACCGGCGCTGCCGCCGAGCTTGCCGATGCGGGCATAGAGCTCGCCGCCGTGCCGCTCCTTGGTGACTTCGCCACCCTTGCGCCCGATCTCGGCGAAGTGCTCCAGGCTGTAGTGCTCCCGCACGGCCTGGCCGCCGCGCTTGCCCAGCTCGCGGAAGTGCTCCGGGCCGTACTTGTCGCGCGTGGCCTGGCCGCCATGCTTGGCCTCGGCGGTGCCGGGTTTGGGTCCCCGCTTTGCCATCGCCGTGCCCCGTTCGGTGTGCGCCGCGCGGCTGCCGTTCCCAGTACCGTAGTATAGGTCCCTCCGGTGGGCACCGGAGCAGGAATGGCCGTAGGAACGCCCAGGACGCCCCAGAACGCCTCCTCCCCTCGTCATTGCTATCATTGGTCGGGACAAGGGAAGAGGACCGTATGGCGTTCCGCTATCAGAATCGCAAGGGCCGGACGTACTACCTGCACGGCCGCACGGTGCAGATGCGCAACCAGCGAGAGCAGCAGATCTACTACTTCGCCAAGGACGCGGAGGGGGCGCTGGACGCGCTGCCCGACGGCTATGAGGTGACCGAGGTGACCTCGTCGGCGCTGCCCGTGCTCAAGAAGGCCGCGGCGAGTACGGCCGGCGCCTAGCCCCCGCGTCCGTGATTGTGGCGGCGCTATCCTGGTCGGGTGGACCGCATCGACCGCGGCGAGGGGTACGGCTTCCTGACCGGCCCACCGACTCGCGCCGAGCCGCGGCGGTAGCTACACGGCGCGCCGCCCCATCACCAGGTTGTAGACGACGACGATGATGGCAATAACCAGCAGGATATGGATGAGACTCCCGCCGAGGTGGAGCACGAAGCCGAGCAGCCAGAGCACGACCAGGATCACCGCCACGGTCCACAGGATGTTCACGAGCGACACGGGCATCCTCCTTCCAGGGAGCATCGACGTGCAAGCGCCGAGCCGCACCGACCCAGCCCGGCAAGCGTACGCGGCCGGCCGGCCGATGGCAAGCGTCGGCGAGCGTCCTCCCGGAGTCGCCCCGACCCGATGCCGAGCCGGCGGACTTTACGTTAGCAGATAGCGGTGTTATACTTGTGGCTGGAGAATGCGCGATGGCGACGGTGGGCGAGCGGCTGCGGTCGGCGCGGGAGCGGCGGGTGCTGACGCAAGCGGACCTGGCGACGAAGGCCAAGGTGACGGTGGTCGCCATCTCGCGCATCGAGAACGGCCGCCTGGACGGCCCGCCGCGGCAGAGCACGGTGCGGCGGCTGGCAAAGGCGCTGAAGGTGGATCCGGCCTGGCTGCTGTTCGGGGAGCAGCCGGGCGAGTCACCCGTGCCGAGGGGGTAGCATTGCACAGCAGCGGCCGGCGGGTCGGAGTCGCTGGCCGCGCCCTGCCTCCGGTGCGGGGGCAGCGAGTACCGGTCAGGAGGAGGAAAGCCCAGTGACCAGCACCCAGCGCGCAGTATCGCGCGAGGCCCAAGCAACGGCAAGTGTTCCAGCAGCCGTCCCGGCAAAGCGCCTAGCGCACAAGCGCGCGGACGGCGAGGGCAGCATCAGCCCGCATAAGAGTGGCCTGTGGCGCGGGCGGCTGATGGTCGGCTACCTGCCCGACGGCAAGCCCGACGTGCGGGAAGTCTACGGCAAGACGCAGCAGGAGTGCCGGCGCAAGCTGGCCGAGTTGCGACGACGGGCGGAACAGGGGATGCTGCCCAGCAGCGCCGCCGATCGCCAGACGGTGGCGGCGCTCGTTGGTCGCTGGCTGGAGGCCAGCAAGGGCAGCCTCGGCGGACGCACATGGCAACGCTACGCGACGGTGGCGCGGCTGCACATCTTGCCGGACCTCGGCAGGATCAGGCTGGGCGCCCTGCGCGCCGACGACCTCCAGCGGCTCTACGCGCGGAAGTTGGAGGCAGGACTGTCGCCGTTGACGGTGCGCTACCTCCATGCGGTGATCCATCGGGCGCTGCACGAAGCGGTGCAGTGGGGCGAGCTGCCGCGCAACGTGGCCGACGCCGCCAAGAAGCCGGCACCGTTGCACCGGGAGATCCACCCGCCGACGCCAGCGGAGCTGCGGACGCTATTGGACCGGGCCGAGGAACGCGCGGACCCGCTCCGTGCCCTCTGGGCGACAGCGGTGTACTCCGGCTGCCGCGAAGGGGAGCTGCTGGGGCTGACCTGGGATGATGTGGACCTCGACGCGGGGACGCTGGCGATACGACGGACGCTCACCGGTGTTGTCGCTGGCGTTCCCTCCTTCGATAAGCCGAAGACCCAGCGGAGCCAGCGGACCGTCAAGCTCGCGGCATACGCCACCGCGGCGTTGCGCACCCACCGACAGCGCCAACTGGCCGACCGTCTGGCCCTGGGCACGGACTACGCGCCCTACCGCCTGGTGTTCGCGTCCCACGTCGGGACGCCGCTCTTGCGCCGCAACGTCTTGCGCTCCTTCAAGGCCGCGCTGGCCCTGGCCGGATTGCCGCCGACGGTGCGCTTCCACGACCTGCGCCACGCCGCCGCGACGCTGATGCTGGCCGCCGGGGTGCATCCGAAGGTGGCCGCGGAGCGCCTCGGCCATAGCGACGTGCGCATGACGCTCAACGTCTACAGTCACGTGCTCAGCGGCCTGGACGCGGACGCCGCCGACCGCCTGGAGCGCGCGGTACACGGCGCCGCGCCCAGTTAGGGTATCCATTAGGGGAGGAAGGCGATACCGGGCGCCCCGTCGGCTCGGAGCAACCCTTGTTCCCTCTGGTAGGAAGGGTGGACCTGAGCGGGCTCGAACCGCTGACCCCCACAATGCGAATGTGGTGCTCTCCCAACTGAGCTACAGGCCCGAAGAACCGCTGTCAGTGTACCACGCTGCCAAGCGGAAGGAATGGCGCCACGCGGCCGGCAACCGCCCCTGGGGGCTGGCCCTACACCGCCTCCAGCGCCCAAAAGGTACGGCACAAGAGGAAGCGGGGAACGCGGCGTTCTAGGCGCTCCAACACCCCCACAACCGGCAATGGGAGGCGTCGATACACGTACGGCGAGATCAGAAAACAAGGACGGGCGACCCTCAGGTCCCAACCGGCGGCGCGCGCCAGCGAGCGGAACTCATCGCGGCCCACGGTGGCCACGCGCGCCCCCCAGCGTTGCCGGCCCACCGCCAGCAGCGAGCGCGGCGACCAGGAATAGGTGTCGCACACCAACGTCCCCCCGGCACTGGTAACCCGTCGGAGCTCTCGCAGCAGCGGCGCCGGATCGGCGAAATGAAAGAGAAAGCGTACCGTCGCAATGCCGTCACAGGCGCCGTCACTCAGCGGTAGCGCAAAAGCGTCCGCCTGCACGGCGGGTCCAGCGCCGCCGCGCCCGGCCACCCGGAGCATGGCGAGTGAAGCGTCGCACGGAATGACCCTGTCGCCGCGACCGCGCAACGCCTTGGTCAGGCGACCCGTGCCACAGCCGACATCCGCCACGACACCACCGGCGGGGAGCAGGTCACAGGCCAGCGCCAGCTCGCGAGCATTGACGCGCGCTCCGCTGTCACCACCGAAGCGCTGGGCGTCGTAGGTATCCGCCACGTCCACTCGCCGGTAGAAGGAGCGCTTCTCCACCGCCTGACCCTGCGCGGAGGGTTGCTCCTCTCGAGCAACGGGCTTGAAGCGGATGAGCTTGCCTCGATCGGGAGGCCGTACACCGCCGTTGTCACGCGCCTGCATGCTCACCGTGAGGAGCCTCCCACGGCCACCCGGCCAACATGGTCAGCTACCGCCATGAGTGGAGTGATGGCTAGGTCCGTTGCGGCCGTGCCTACGGCCCCAGCCTCGCCAGTCCCCATCCCACGAAAGGCAAACCATAGGCCGGCGGGAACCCAAATCCACAGCGTCACCAGCCGGGCCAGCAGCGCCGCGGCGAGCGCGTAGGCGCCGTCGCCGCCCAACCCCACCACGGTGGCCACCAGTGATGCTTCCACCGCGCCAACTCCCGCCGGCAGCAAGGAGAGGCCACCAACCAGACCGGCCAGACCCCAGGCCAGCGCGGCGCCGGCCAGTGGGATAGACAGGTCCACCGTGCGGGTGGCCAGCCAGAACAGCACGGCGTCGCAGCTCCGGGCGATCAGCGCGCACAGCACGGCCAGGCCCACGGACCGGATGCCGGCGATCGACAGCAAGCCGCGCAGGATCTGCTGCAGCCGGTAGGTGTAGGACGTTGGATTGTCGGTCGCGGACGCTCGCCGCTTCAATAGCAAGCGCAATGCAATCGGGAGAGCGGCCAGGCACGGCAACAGGCAGATCGCCGCGATCGTCGCCAGCCCGACGTGTCGGACCTGGAGATGCCCCAGCACGGCGCCCGTGAGCGCGACCAGGAAAAAGCTCGTGGCCTCCGTCGCTCGCTCCAGCGGGAGGATCGACACGCTCTCCAGCTCGCTCACGCCGCTCACGTCGCGCAAGAGGGAGAACTTCAGGAACTCGCCCAGGCGACCGGGGGTAAGGCCGAGCGAGAAGCCGGCCATGTAAATTCGCAGGCTGTCCCACCAGCCCAGGTTCGGCGCCACCCGCCGCGCCAGGCCGTGCCAGCGCAGGAAACGGAAGCCATAGCTGCCAAATCCGAGCAACAGCATCGCCGGCAGCGTCGACAGCACCCTGGCCGACCAATCAACCTTGCTACCCATGTGCCAGCTCACCCAGATGCCGACGGCGAGAAATATGGTCGCTAGGACCGCGATGCTCAGCACGATCGCGCGTGTTGGACGCCGATCAGGCGAAGCCTTGTCTCCCAAAGGCTTCAGCGCAGGGCCGGGGCGGGCCAGCGGGGCGATCATGAGATCTTCACCGCCTTCATCCACGACTGCAGTTGCGCCGCCAGCCGCGCGCCGACCTCGCCGTTGGCCTGCCACACATCCTTCGTCTCCTGAGGGTCGCCGTTGAGGTCGTAGAGGCGGCGCTGGCCGGACGCGTTGTTCTGAATCAGCTTCCACCCGGGAGCGGTCACCGACGTGAAGACATAGTCGGGCATCGAGGCAAAGGCCAGGCGAGCGGAGCCGCTGTCGCTGCCGTCGAGCAGTCCGACCACGCTCTTCCCCTGCGCTTGATGCGACGCGGGTAGCCCGGCCAACTCCAGGAAGGTGGGAAACAGGTCGATGGACTGGGTCGGAGCAGTGACGACGGTGCCCGGTTGAATGCGGGCAGGGTAGCGCAACAGCAAGGGAACGCGCTGCTCGACGTCGTAGAGGCTGCGCGGATGGAAGATGTTGCCGTCCTCTTCAAAGTCCGTGTGTTCCGCGAAGCTCTCCCCGTGGTCGCCGGTGACCGCCACGACCGTCGATTGGGTAAGGCCCAAACTGTCGAGCGCGGAGAACAGCCGGGAGATCTGGCTATCCATGTAGCTAATCTCACCTTGGTACAGCGAGAGCAGGCGCTGCAGATCGGCCGGCGCCGGATGCACCTGGCCGTTGATGATCGCTTCGACCGTATCGATGTCACCCTTGAGCTTGCCTGTGTACCCCGCATCGTAGAGCGTGGCATACTGCCCCGGCGGCTCGTAGGGGTAATGCGGGTCGAAGTAGTGCAGCCACATGAAGAAGGGCTGGCTGCCAAACGACTTCAACTGGGCGATGGCAGCGTCCGTGGTGCGATCGGCACGCCCCTTCGAGTTGCTCTCCACCTGCTGATTCAGCCCGGTGACGGAGTTGGCAACCTGTGGAACCAGAAGATACTGCTCCGCCACGCGGTAGCTGGCGGCGCCCTGCTGAACGATCGGGTTGCTGAGCAGCCCCGGCTTGTTGAGCGTCAGATCCTGATAGACCTGGAAGCCGCGCTGGAAGTTGGAATACTGCGAATCAAAGCTCATCCAGCTATACAGGCCCGCCGTGGCGTAGCCGGCCTGGCTAAAGACGGTCGCCAGTGTGTCCAATGAGTCAGGCAGCTTGTCGACCATGTGGATGCGCACCCCGCTGCTCGACGGATACATCCCCGTAAACATGCTGGCGTGCGACGGATTGGTCTGAGGCTCCTGGATGGTGTGTGTGACGAAGCGCGCCCCCTGCGCCGCGACAGCGTCCAGCGCCGGGGTCTTCACGAAAGGGTGCCCATAGGAGCCAAGTTGATCCGCGCGCAAAGTATCGACGGTAACGAGCAAGATGTTGGGCGGGGGACTGCCACCCCCGTCCGGACCCGACAGCGCCACGTCGCGGGCCTGCCGGACCGTTGCCGCCAAGCTTTCCGATTGGCGGGCGAGACCGGCGATGCTCAACACGCCGAGAGACGCGACGCCGGCGGTGGCCAGCCGCAGCACCGCTCGCCGCGACGCGCCCCGAGCAGGCACGATACGCCCGGTGGGGCCCGTCCTGGCGGGCGGCGCGCTAGCGCGCCGCCTTTGGCGACGCCAGCCCCACAGCGTCCAGACGACGCCGGCCAGCAAACCGATGGCGGCCAGCGCGCCGCCATCGATGACCCAGGCGTACACCAACAGCTCAGGCCGGAACCCTACGCCACGAACAAACCAGGTGAGTCGCAGCACCTCAGCCGTGCCGGCAAGAACTCCAAGGACCAAGCCAATGAGGGCTGACCAAACTACCTTGTGACGATACACGATGGCGCCTCTATCTCTCAAGCAGCCGCGGCAACGCGGGCCACGCGGGCATCTGCCGTGACCAATGAGGCATAGAGCGCCTCATATTGCGCCGCCAGCGCGTCCGGCGCGAAGCGCGTGCGAGCGGCGACCCGCTGCGCGGTACGGACGCGCTGGCGAAGCCCTCCGTCGCTCAACAGGCGCGCCATCTGGGCAGTCAGGAGGTCGGGCCGGTCGGGAGGACAGAGGAGCGCCGTGACCTCGTCTTCCAACATCTCCTCCAGCAGCGGTAGACGCGTCGTAACCAGCGGGCAGCCGGCTTCTAACGCCTCCATGACCAGCGACGGAAAGGCGCCTTGGCCCGCCGTACACCGATATGGTAACGCCAGCAGATCGACTGCGCACAAGAACGTACCGACGTGAACCTTGCCGAGCCAGGTGACATGATCTTCCAACTGGGCCAGCGGCCCGCGCACGGGCTCCGGATTGCCCTGTCCACTCCAGGCGAGGGCCAGGTGGGCATCCTCGTCCTGTTCCACCAGCCGGGCAAAGGCCGCCGCCAGCACGTCAACGCCCTTGACGTCGTTGAAGTGGCCGATGTAGCCCACGACCGACCGCCCCTGGGGAATGCCGAGCTCCGCGCGCGCCCGCTCGGGGGCGCACCTGGTCAACTTGTCGCGCTCGATGACGTTCGACAAGACGCTGACGCGGTCGGCCGGTCCGCCCAATGCCAGCAGCTCGTCGTACTGGTAGGCGCTGCTGACCACGTAGTGCGCCCCCGCGAAGCGAGTCATCCGCCCAAACAGGCCATTGTTAATGGCCCACAGCGGCAGGTAGGTGCGCCAGCTCCGGCGCAGGCGCCGCGGTTTCAGCAACTGTCCCCCCGGAGCGAGATGCCCTTCATAGCTCACCACGACCGGAACCGACGTCGACGCTTGGACGATGTCGCCGATCCAGCCGAAGGCCGGCGTCGGCAGGGCGAGGTGCAAGAGGTCTGCCACATTGGCGCCGGCAACCACCCGCGGGATGGCCTGAAGCATCTTCATCGCCGCTCCAGAGAGCTTGTGCGGTCCGGTGTCGAGTGACAAGAGCGATCGATCGAGCAGGCCGGTGGTGTCAAAAGGGGCGACCAGCGAGATGTGATGACCACGACGCGTGAGCGCCCGGCCCAGCCCAGCAAGACTATCGATCTGACCGCTGAGGATACGGGGATGCAACGACGCGAGACAGAGCTCCATGGGTAGTCCTTTCCGATGCCGGTCTACGATCCCGCTGTCTTCCGCGCCCATGCGTTCCCAGCAGAACCCTGAACGGTGCTCCCTAGCCGGCGACAATCTCTTTAACGCTCCACTGAGCAATCCTAGGCCACTTCGCTGAGAGGCCGTCGTGTCGATTCTGAGAGTTCTCTGAGACTTTTCCATTCCCGTCCGCGCACACGTCACCATAGCTCACAGTCTGGGCCAGGAGTGCAAAGATTGCGCTACCAGTTAGATAAAGAATTTGTTAAACGTGCGGTTGCCGTCGGCATGCGATAGTACCAACGTCGGAATGCGAGAGAGGTATGCGAATGGACTTTGTGGTCAGCACGATCGCCGAACGATATCGAGAGGTGCATGAGCAGCTCCGGCAGGAGATCAGCGCGCTCGACGCAGCGGCGCTCCATTGGACGCCGGGGGCGGAGACCAATTCGGTGGCGGTGCTGATCGTCCATTCGCTCGGTTCAGAGGCTGAGGTCTGGTGGACGGTAATCGGGACGCCGTCACAGCGCGACCGTCCCGCCGAGTTCGTGCCGCGCAATGCCCAGATCGACATCCTGCTGGCCCGGCTAGACGCGGCCGATACGCTCGTGGCCGAGTTGGCGCCGCGCATCAGCCAGCAGGACTTGCAGGCCATTCGTCCCCGCGGAGACCGTACCCCTCAGACCGGCCTGCACTGGCTCATCACCAACTACGGCCACGCCAGAGAGCACCTCGCGCACATACAACTAACGCTGCAAATGTACCGTCAGCGCAATCAGCCCCCGGCGAGCTAATCGCGGACGATAGGACCAGTCGACGATCGCACCACGAGCTGAACGGGGACCACGTGCCGATGCGCCTCCGTTTGCTTGCCGGACAGGCGTCCGATTAGCATGTCCAGGGCCATATGGGCCATCATCTCCCGCGACTGGGCAACGGTGGTCAGCGGCGGGATGGTATACGCCGCCTGGGGGACATCGTCGAAGCCGATGACCGACACATCGTCCGGCACGCGAAGCCTCAGCTCGCTCGCCGCGCGCAAGGCGCCGATGGCCATAGCGTCGTTGGCGCAGACCAGCGCCGATGGACGCTCGTCCGGCGGCACATCGAGCAAGCGCTGCGCGCAAGCAAAGCCGCTGGCGTAGTCGAAACGGCCCTCCCGCACGCTCGGCTCGGGCAACCCTGCTTCGACCAGCGCGGAGACGAGTCCGGCCAGCCGCTCCTGCGCATGCCGATGCGGCGCCGGCCCCCCAACGCAACCGAACCGGCGATGGCCGAGCGCGATCAGGTGTTGCGCGGCGATCCGACCGCCCATGGCGTTGTCCGGGACGACCGCGTCGAACGGCAGGCCAGGCAGCTCACGGTCCACCATCACCACCGGCACGTCCGGCGCCAGCGTGAGCGGTGTGCCGTCCTGGCGGACGTCCGCGGCCACGAAGAGGATGCCTTCCACCCGCAGCTCAAAGAGCACGGCCAGATGGGCAGCTTCCCGGGCGGGATCGTCGGCGGAGTTGCCCACGACGACGTGATAGCCGTGGGCGAAGGCGGCATCCTCAAGGCTCCTGGCCAGGCCGGAGAAGTAAGGGTTGGCGGTATCCGGAATCACCAACCCCAGGATCCGTGTCCGCCGCGAGCGGAGGCCCCGCGCGATGGCATTCGGGCGGTAGCCAAGCCGGCGACACGCTGCCAGTACTCGATCTCGCTTGTCAGCAGAGACGCCCTTCGGCCCGTTGTTCAGGACGTAGGAGACCGTGGCCGGCGAAACCCCGGCCAGCGCCGCCACGTCGTCACGCGTCGCGGCGGTCATTTGGCAGTGGGCCGCGGCACACCGATCCCGCTTTCTACAACCCGCCCGCCAGGTCCTTGCGAATGAACATGTAGAAGTCGGTCGAGCCCTTGTCGTTCCAGTTGCGGCGGTACATCAGCCAGTTCCACCAGTTCTGGATCGACTGCGCGTGCCAGTCGGGGATCCACCATTCACGCAGCTTGAGATGCTCCTCGACGTAATTCGGCTGCAACGCCGCGGCCGCCGAGGTCTCATTGCCGGCGACATCGGACACGATGACGATCGGCGGATTGACGCCGCCGCGCGACGTCCCAACGGACGCGGACGTGTAGTCGCGCAGATACCAGACGAACGGCCACCAATCTTCGCCATCGACCATGATCGGCATCTGCTTGCCCATCCCCGAGCGCAGCGCCACCGCGTCGACCTGATCCATCGCCGCGAGCACGTCCGTGGAGGTCTGCGTGTAGACCAGCATCTCCGCCGGATCGGCCGGGTGATAGTAGGAAAGGGGAATGGCGGCGTGCAGCATATAGACGCCGCCGACGGCGACGCCAAGCCAAGCCAGAACGGTGGCAGCGGTCCGCCTGGCCGTCACCAGAGCCTGGATCGCGACACCCGCCAGCAGCACCAGCGGCAGCAGCGGATGGAGGATGAGCCAGGGCATCTTCTCGCCCGCCCAGGAGTAGATGATCATACTGAGCGCCGCCCACCAGACGAGAAACAGCTCGAAGCGCGCCCGACGACGAAGAGCCACGACGACACCGGCGATGGCGAGCCCGATCTCCAGCGGTTCGTAGGGGAGCAAGAGCGATACGTAAAACCACCACGGCTCACCGCCGCGCGCCACCGGTTGCTGCGCGAGCCAGTATTGCAGCCCCTTGACCACCCCGGCCTGTAGCCCCCGCGGCCAGGTGAAGGCGGTGGTGAAAAAGAAGGCGAAGATGAGCACAAAGGCGGCGAACCCAGCCAGCGCAGCGTCGAGGTTGATCGTTCGTATCGCCGCCAGCAACACTTGGCGATCAGGACTCCAACGCTCGTAGACCAGCGTCAACAAGACAAATGTGCCAAAGATAAAGGCAGTGATGAAGGTGTTCTCCATCGCCGTGAAGGACAACGACAGCAAAGCAAGCGCAGCGACGAACCAGCCCGGCCGCCGGCTACGCAAGAAACGCCAGAAACACATCGCCATGCCCAAGGTGAAGCAGGCAACGTAGATGTCGTCCCGATAGAAGCGGGAGAAATAGAGGAAGGAAGGGGACAGCGTCAGCACTACGGCGCTGAACAGAGCGCCGACCCGTCCGAGCTCACGACGAAGCAGGAAGGGCAATGGAACGATGGCCGTGCCCAACAGCGCCGGCAACAGGCGCGTGGTGAAGTCGCTCACCCCCACAAGTGCGAAGATAGCGGAAGTGACGAGGAACTGGAAAGGGCCATGCATCAGCGGATCGTAATGGTAGCCGCGCCCCGTAAACAGATACCAGGTAAATGTGGCGTGCAAGCTCTCGTCGTGATGGAGCGGCTTGTCGCCCAGCAGTGCTAGCCGCATGCCGAGCGCCAGCAGCGTCAGGGCGGCGTAGATGCCCTGCTCGACGGTGACGTCGGCCAGCGAGCGCGTCCGTGCCCTCGCCTGCTCCGCGGCCGGGCGCGGTGGCGCTGCAACCGCGTCACCGACGAGGGGGCGAGGGGGCGAGGCGGCGAGGCGGCGAGGCGGCGATGACGAGACCCGGGCCCGGACCGCGGCGAGGACCGACGGTTGAGATGGTCCCGATTCTCCAGCCATCCTTCCAACCATGTTTCCCCTCATCGCCTCATCGCCCCCTCGCCTCATCGCCCCCTGCTCCTCATTGCCTACCGTAACTCGTAAACAACCGTGCCCTGGTCGGAAAAGACCGGCGTACCGAGCTGGGCGAACTTGGCCAGTCCGGCCGCCGGGTAGTCGGCGCGTTCCAGCGAGCCGACGAAGACGTAGCGGACCTGGAGACGGCTGAGCAGCAAACGCGCGGTGTCCAGGTCCGTGGTCACGTAGATCGTATTGACCGCCTGCGGCCGGAGGCCGGCGTCGTGCGCCCACTCCGCCTCGTGGCCCGCCCACCCTACCACGGTTGGCAACCCGGTAAAGGTGGACACTCGCGCGTGTCCCGCCGGGTCATATTGCACGCCGACCGCCTCCAGCACCGTCGGCGATCCCTGGATGTGCGACTGCATCCAGCGGATGGCCGCGACATCGCCCGGCGCGCGCTGTTCCAGCCAGCGCAATCCGTCGAGCGTCGGCGACGTTTGAAAGGCGCCGTCGTGGGCGTAGGTAGCCGCCACGGGATAGACGGCGGCGCAGGCCAGCAAGATCGCCAGGCCGGCCAGCCACACGGAACGCACCGATGGGTGTAGCCAGCGGCGGCTCCAGAACACCCCACATCCGGCGAGGATCATGAAGAGGAACCAGGCCTGATAGCCAAACTTGAAAACCGTGTTCATACGATAGTTGACGCTATGGTCAAAGACGTCGCGAATGTAGACGGCCTCGCCGATCGCTACCAGGCCGATTGCGGCAGCGACGAGCAGCCAGAAGACGCGATACGGCTGCGCCTGGTCGGACTCAAAGGCAGTGATCAGTGTAAATATGAGCGCAGCCAGCAGCAAGATAACGCCATCCACGTGCCAGGACGCCAGCAGCGCCAGCAGCGCCAGCGCGAGGACGGCGCCCCAGACGAGATAGCGGGCGGGCGCCTGGCGCTGGCCGACCTTCCAGATGATAGCGGCGCCCACCACCCACAACGGCAGTCCGTACATCAGCAGGTAATCGTGGAGGAACTGGGTGAGCGTGCTGTGGTCGCTGACCACGCCGAGGCCGCGTGTCGGCGCCGAGAAGTGCAGATAGAACGGCAGGAAGAGCAGAAAACTGGCGGCTGCCCAGATAACCGCCCAAACGGCGACAGCGCGCAGTCTCCTACTTGACCGGTCTTGCGTCGCCCAAAGCAGCAGGCAGAACAGCCCGATCCCCAGCTCGGTCGGATAATCCCAGCCATTGAAGGCATACAGGGAGCCAACCACCAGCGAAGCCAGCGCCAGCTCGGCGGCTGCCGCCAGCCAGGAGACCTTCAGCCGGGGCATCTTGGCCGCCACGTGGCCGCCCACACGGGAGACGGGTGGGAGCGCGGTAGGCAGCTCCTTTACGGTGCTCCGACTTGATTGCTCCTCTTCCGCTTGCGCCAGCGCCGAATCTACGGCGACCAGCGTCGCCGAGCGTCCGCGTTCGATCGCTGCATCTGCCGCGGCCACCGGCTGCAGTTGATTGAACTGCCGTGCCGGAGCAAGCATGGCTTCGGTCGCGACATCCGCGCCTGGCGGACCCTCACCCCCGGCCCCTCGCCCGCTCGGCGGGCGAGGGGCCGGGGGTGAGGGTCCGTCCCCATCGTCTTTCGCCGCGGCGCGACCGAGCGCCAGACGCGGTCCGCCAAAGGCGAGCTGTAGCGCAAAGCCAAGCGCGACCATCCCGAAGGGGACGACCATCATGTGCGCGTGCAAGTCGGCCAGGAGGAAGCTAAAGAAAGGAAACTCCGTGATGGTATTCACGATGACGCGGGACGGGCTCCACCAGTCGAATGTGGCCAGCGGCCCGGGGGCCGTCAGGAACTGCAAAGCGCCGGCCAGGTTACCCAGCAGCATGGCGAAGGCGGTCGCCGCCAAACCCGGTAGGATCGGGGAGACGCGGGGGGCGCCGGCTTTGTCGCGCGCGACGGTGTAGAGGGCCGAGGCGACGGCAAAGACCGCGGCGGCAGACAGCGCATACATGACGCTGACCCCCAGATTGAAACCGACCGAAGGCAGCACATGCGTCAACCGGATGAGGACGGCGACCACGTAGTGGCCGAAGTAGTAGTAGTTGATGGTCGCGCCGGAGAGCCAGGGATCGTTCGGCGGGAACCACTGGCTGCGGTTGATGGCATTGACGAAGGCCATGTCCATGGGTTTTTCGGTGTTCCACACGTCGGGAGCGAAGCTCCGCTGCAGGCACCAGGCGAAGAAGCAGACGGTGAAGATGAGCTCACCGGTGAGCCAGAGTTGCCAGCGCAGCTGGCCGACGCGGAATCGCCCGCGCTCACCCGCGCCGACCTGCGACGTAAGCGGGCGAGCGGCCTTGTCCCGCCGGCCTAACAAGAGCCAGAGCGCAATGGAGACGGCCGCCACGAGGGCGATGCCGAGAAGGACCGTTCCGTCGCCGTACGGCAACAGGTGCAAGCTGGCGAGCAACCAGGCAGGGTAGACTGCCAGCAGCAGGCCCAATGGGCGGGCGAAGGCCAACCCGCCGCCGGGCAAGCGCGCGAAAAAGGCGCGGGCGATCGGCACGCTCAGCAACCCAACCGCCTCCGCCAAGGCCCAGAAGCGTAACGCGTCGCTCACGTGTTCCCTCGCACCAAATAGATCTTGACGCCGGCAGCGTCGTATATGCGGTCGAGCGACGTGCCCACCATCTGGTCGAACTTGGTGAGGCCGGGTGTCACCGCCGTCGCGGCCGCGCCGTAGGTGGCGCGCTCCAGCGGCCCGACGTAGATCAACTGGATGTGGTACTGGCGCAGCAGCGAGAGGGCTTGCGCCGGGTCCGGCGTGGTGTAGAGAGTATCGATGATCTGCTTCCGCTCTTGGACGATTGTATCGCCGTGAAACTGACTCGTGTGGTAGTCCCAGCCCAGCAACGTGGGTAGCCCTGTATACCATGACACGCGACCGTACCAGGCATAGATGTTCTTATTGGCCTCAAGCAGGACGGGGATGCCGGCAACGTGCTGTTGGAGCCAGCGAATTGCCAGGTAGTCTGCCGCGGTGGGGACGGGCACATCCTGGTTGTTGATATTCGCCGCCGTGACGGTTGCAGGCTGCATGTAGGCCATGCCGTCCAGGGAAGGAGTGGACGGGGATTGAGCGAAGCGATCCCGCTCTTTCACCGGGATGGCGAGCAGAGGATAGAGCGCAGCGCAAAGAGTGAGCACCGCCAGGATTGCCCACCACCAACGCGGCAGCAGGCGCCCGGCGGCGTCCGAGCGCGCCAATGCGTCATTGAGCACGGGCTGCCCATCGCGATTCGCAGGTATGGCTTCCGGTGGGCGGATCCGCCCGTTCGCCAGCGTGTCGGCGAGCGAGGCGTCGTGCGAATCCACCGGAGCACTGAACGCTCTGTCGGTCAACGGCGCCGCCTGTGAGGGGGCGAGACTCGATACCGCCACATACGGAGCGCGGGCGTCCCGCCCGCCCCGGTCGTCGCTCATGGCCAGGCCGGCGTCTTCACTTGATGGCGCCTGCCGCGGCCCAGCCGGGGCGGGCGGGACGCCCGCGCTCCGTCGCGCCTCAAATCCGGCCGCGAACGCCTCCGCATCCGATGCCGGCACGGCCGGCGACGCGGTCGCACCGGTCATCAGCCGATGAAACGGCAGCTTCCGGCGACCGACCAGCCATACCAGGCCGGGGCCGCCAGCCAGGGACAGCAAGATCCAGGCTTGCACACCGAACTTGAACACGGTGTTCATGCGCTGCCAATCGCCGCCCTGCAGCGGATCTTTGATGTAGATCAGCTCCGTGCCCAACACGATGCAGAGCGCCAGGCCGAGCAACAGGAAGGTCGCCAGGATGCCGCTGGTGAAGCGCCGGAGCCAGACGGCGCGCAGCAGGAGCACAACCAGACCTGCCAGCACGCCCACGGTCGCGGAGGTGGTCAGGAAACCGACGACCAGGGCCGGCAAGCACAGCAGCGCGAACCGTTCCAAGCTCAGCGACTGTTCCACGGCGAGCAGCGTGCCCGCGATCAATAGAAACAGCCCGTACACCAGGACGAAGTGGCCGAGATCGGAATGGTGGGCCGGCAAGCCGATGGCCGTCTCCAGCGCGAAGAAGTGCTGGTAGAACGGCCGGAAGGCGAGCCGTCCAACGACGATGATGGCGGCGCCGTAGGCGGCGGCGGGCAAGACCGGGCGCAGGGCGCTCCGCCCGTCATAGCGGCGCAGCCACACCGCCGCGACGGCGAGCAACAGGAACGTCGGGAAATCCCAGACGTTGGTCGGCCACAGCGTACCGACGATGAGGCCGCCCAGCAGGACATGCGTAATCCCCATCGGCACGGCGGCCAGCCGTCGGCCTCCGGCGATCAGCGCGACCGCCAGTGCCGCCGCCAGCAGCTCGAACGGCATGTCGATCACGTGCGGATGCAAGTCAGCGTAAAGGAAGCTAAACATGGGGAACTCGTTGATGGTGAAGGGGATGACTCGGCTGCGGTCAAAGTAGTTGAAGGCCGGCAGCGAATTGCCGCCCGACACCACAGCCTCGCCCAGCCCAACCAGCACCTGGGCCACGCCGGCGAGAACGGGCGTGCCGGTATGGACCACCTGCGCGCCGCTCTGCTGCAGCAGCCCGAGCACGTACGGCCCCGAGTCCACGTTGCCGAGTACGCCGAACAGGAGCGCCGCGCACAGCCCGCCCGCCACTGCCATCCGGTTGAGCGGCTCGGAACAGGTGTCTCGCTGGCTATGGCCTCGGAATGGGCCCGGCGTGCCGGCCCTCACCGTCGCGCCTCTCCGGGAAGTGCGGGAGTCTCGGCTTGTCGCGTGGCCAGGGCGGCTGGTGGGGGAAGCGGCCCCCCCGGCCCCCCAATTCTGGGGGGAAAGTACGCGCTGCAGTAGCCACGCCGAAGCGGTCGCGACCACCCGGACGGTTGCGCCGGGCGCCGCCGTGTTCCCGTCGGGCCTCATCGTGCTTGCCCTCCCCCCAGAATTGAGGCTGTTGGCCATTCGAGGATGCCGCGCCGACGGTGAGATCAGGGCGTATAGCAATACGCCCCTACCAGATGCGGCCGGCGGCGGTAGGGGCGTATCGCTATACGCCCTGGTCACCGCACCAGCCGAATCTCGCCTATGACCAACAGAATCAGCATTGGGGGGCAGGGGGGGCCGCTTCCCCCACCAGCCAGCGCCGACGTTGGCGAGCCGATCTGCCCAAAACGTTCCGAGAACAGGGGATGCACGGGGGCCCACCCCCACCGATGACGTACCGTCTCGCGCCTCCGCCCGCACCTTCCCCAACAGCAGCATGGTCAGGGCATAGCCAGTGGACGCCGCCAGTTGCATGGCCAGCGCGTACACGAGCGGGATGGCCAGGTTGAAGCCCGTCTCGGGCGCGATTTGCGTCAGCTTGAACAGCATCGAAAACAGGTACAGCCCAAAGTAGTAGTAGTTGATCGTCGTACCGGAGAGCCAGGGGTCGTAGGGTGGCAGGGTCTGGCTGCGCAGCATCGCGTGCATGTAGCTGAGCTCCATCGGCTTCTCGCCACCGCGGTAAAGGTGCCAGAGATCGGGGTTGTAGGCACGGATCAGCAGGAAGGCCCCAAAGGCCAGTAGGAAGACCGCCTCCGCGGCGAGCCAGAGTCGCCACTTCCGGCGAATGAGCGCTCGGGGTTGCGGCTCCCAGATCCAGCCGATCGCGGCGGCGACCGCCATCACCACGAGCACCACCAGCGTCGTCTCGCGCGTGTTGCGAGCGATGCCGGTGCTCGCCAGCAGCCACGTGCCCCAGCCTGTCAACAGGAAGCCCAGCGCCTTGCTGGCCGCGTAACCGGTGTCGGGCAAGGAGCGGAACAGCCTGACTGCCCAGGGCAGCGCCAGAAACCCCATGGCCTCGACCACCGCCAGCCACACGAGCACCGGCAAACGCATGCCGATGCTGTCAGGCGGAAACATCTGAGCCAACGTCGGCGACTGGTTATCCGCCGCCTCCGCCGTTGGGGTGAGTTGAAGCGGGACTGGCACTTCCTGGGCGTTCGTCGTGGTCGGTGGCGCCGGCAGCGGCAGCAGCGCCGCCAGCTCGGCATTGCTGAGCTGGCGCACTTTGCGATAGATAGTTACTGGCGGGTGGTCGTAGAACTGCCAATTGAGGTCGGCGCCACTGTCGTCCAGTCGCAACCCAAACAGCTCAGGGACGTTGCGAAAGCTCGCCAACGGGTTGAAGCCGAGCTTGCCGTCTGCCAGCGCCTGGTAGTAGGCCACGGTCATCGGGTAGCGCCGGGGGTTGCGCAAGATCGAGCCACGAACGATACCAGATGCTTCGACCACGTAGTCGGCCCGCTGGAGGTCGGAGCTCAAATTCCGCTGCTTGTCGACCGTATCGGCATCGTAGATCGGCAGGTCGATGTAGCTGTAGCGACCGGGATTCCAGGGCGGGTTGGCGTTACTGCGATCCAGCGGCAAAGCGTCGTCCCACACTTCGTGCGTCAGGGCGGTCTGATGGCCATTCGTGACGGGCGGTATCTGCTGATAGATCCAGTCGGAGGCCGCCACCCGATTGTTAGTCACCGAATAGATGCGGTCGTAGGCGACACAGTACAAGCCGGCTGCCAGGAGCGTGAGCGTGGCCAGGCCGATTCCCAGCATCCGCACGCGCGGACGCAGCGATACCGCCAGCGCCGCGAGGACACCGGCGCCGGCGATGCACAGCAGGGGGACGGACGGCAGGAGGTAGCGCGGGAACTTGGCATAAAATGCACCGGTGAGCAGCAGATAGGGAAGCCACCAGGAAACCAAGAGCTTCTCCGCGCTGTTATTGGGACGCAGGGCGCGAACGCCTTGCCAGACCAATCCGGCCAGCCCCACCAGCGCCAGCGGTGGCGTCAACTGCCAGGTGAGGAGACCTTGCAGCCAGTAGAGGTAGGGCCGCGTCGGCGCATACTGACGGGTGTAGGGATAGTCCAGGGCGCCACGTACCATGGCGCTCTGCTCCGACACATCGTGGCTGAACTGCTTCCAGTCGAGCAGCGCGTACGGCTCGGTTGCCACGAAGGCGAGCGCTGCGCCGACGCCGGCCAGGAGCAGGCTGTCCAGCCGTGCCGCGTACAGGCGGCGGCGGATGTCCAGATTCAGCTCTCGTCGTGCTTGCCATAACGGCAGGAGCTGGGCGAGCAGGACGGCCAAACCCAGCGGCGCCGCGCTCACTTTCGTGGCTAGCGCCAGGCCGAAGCAGACGCCGGAGAGCAGACCGTCCCACCGGCCACCGTGCAGCGCCCGGACACTGAACAGCAGGGTCAGCAGCACAAGGAACGTCACCACGGGATCGACGACGTAGAAGTGGGCCTGCTGAACTGCCAGCGCGGCGACCGCGTACAGTGCCGCGGCGAGCGCCCCGGCCAAGGCGCCGTAGATCGCACGAGCCAATACGAAGCAGAGCAAGATCGTACCGAGGTCGAACGCGCCCGACAGAAAACGACCGACCAGATTCATGCTGTCGTAGCCATCGGCGGCGACCAGGATCTTGACAAGGGGCAACGCGGCGAGCGCCACGCTGATCCCGCTCAGGGCAGCCCCGAGCCGGTGTGCCACGTTGCCGGCCGCAGCCAGCAGGTAGAGCGGCAGCGAGCCGTAGGCGAAGAAGTACGGGTCGAGTGGACCGTGGCCGTTGCGCTGCGCCGGGTCGACCGCCTCCCCCGCCGCCGGCCAGTGCAACTGGCCGGCAACCATGGTGATCTGCCGCTCGTCCGGGTGCAGGTGCGCGCCAGCGTCCCAATTCAGTCCATAGAAGCGCAGCGCCGCCCCGACGACGAGGGCCGCGACCAGAAGGAGCACCGGCCAGGATGGCCGGACCAGCCGCGGGGCGCGAGGAGCAGACTCCGCCGCCCCAGCGCCTGAGCGCTGGTCGAGCTGCAACACGCGCGGACTCCCTTATGCCTACGTTCGCATGGGTATCGGGAGGCGGGCGGAGGTGTCGCCTCCGCCGTGGCTAACGCTTGGCGGCTGGCGCGGCCGTCCTCGCCGCGGCTGCTGCGCCCGATTGTGCTTGGCGGCGCGCGCGATACTTCTGCGCCTTGACGAGGTGCTTATGCCAGGCCACACGCTTGGTCTTGTTCAAACTGGAGTTCCAATCAGCTCGCTAGCTCACAAAATCCGCTCCGGCACGAGCGCCGAGCGGCAGGCAATGCCGGACCAAACCACCACAATGGGCAATCGATAAGACATTATACGAAAGAACTGGATGAAGGGGGGCGTTGTGTGCTCTGCCGCGAAGTCGGACGCACCTGGCAGACGCTCACCCCCGGCCCCTCGCCCGCCGAGCGGGCGAGGGGCCGGGGGTGAGGGTCCGTCCTGCCCGTTTGCGCGCCGGCCGTCCGTTCGGTAGACTTATCGGCCATTGGGGGATGGCGTGCGCGCGGCGATTATCAACGTCACCGGCTATGCCGGGGTCGATCTGGCGCGCCTGCTGAGCCGGCACCCGCACGTCAAGCTCACCGAGGTCACCGGTCGGAGTCAGGTTGGGCAGCGCCTCCGAGATGTCTTTCCGCACCTGGATGACCTCGATCTGACCATCCAGGGCGAGGTGCGCGACGCTGACATCATCTTTTCCGCCTTGCCGCACAAGGCGTCGGCCGAGGTGCTGGCGCCGATGACGGGACAGGGCCGCAAGATCATCGACGTGGCCGCCGATTTCCGCCTCAAGGATCTGGCCGAGTACGAGCGCTGGTACCAGGTGTCACATCCTGCCCCGCATCTGCTGCCGAGCGCGGTGTACGGACTACCCGAGCTGCACGCGGAGCAGATTGCCCGCGCCGAGCTCGTCGCCAACCCCGGCTGCTACCCAACCGGCGCCATCCTCGCCCTCGCTCCGGCGATGGCGCACGGCCTGATCGAGCCGGATGTGATCGTCGACGCCAAGAGCGGCATTTCCGGCGCCGGGCGCAGCGCCGAGGTCGAATACAGCTTCAGCGAGTTGAACGAATCCGTTTCCGCCTACAGCGTCCAGGGCCATCGGCACCAGCCGGAGATCCGCCAGGAATTGGCCGAACTCGCCCGTGGCGACGTGCGCGTCACCTTCGTGCCGCATTATATCCCCATGACTCGCGGCATCCTCACCACCTGCTATGCCACCCTACGCCGCCAGACGAGCGACCGCGAGCTGCACGATCTGTATACGGAGTTTTACCGACAATCGCCGTTCACCCGGGTAGTCGGCGTGCCGCCGCGGACGAAGTGGACGGCGGGCAGCAACGAGTGTCTCGTCCACCCGATCGTGGATGCTTCCGGGAGCCGCCTCATCGCGCTGGCCGCGTTGGACAACCTGGTCAAAGGCGCCGCCGGGCAGGCGGTGCAGAACATGAACCTGATGTGCGGCTTCGAGCAGACCTGCGGCCTTGAGCAACCGGCGTTATTCCCGTGACCACCTTTCCTACTTCCTCGCAGTTCCATCCGACCCTCCGCCAGTGCCGTCGCCTGCGTCGTCGCGACCGGCTTGGAGTTTATCCAAGCGCGGTCGCGAGCGTAGGTTAGTCGGGTATACGCTGGCGCTGTTCCCTATCATGTGCGCGAGGGGCAGCGCGTGGTGTCCGCTCAACTGTTGAGCGGGCGAGAGGGAAACGAGACGATGGACTATTTCGAACGAGTGTCCGGCGGCGGAGTGACCAGCCCGCGCGGCTTCTCGGCGGCGGCACTGGCCGCGGACATCAAGGGTGCTGGCGGCGACAAACTGGACCTGGGTGTCCTTTCCAGCAATGTCCCGGCCACCGCGGCGGCGGTCTTCACCACCAACAGGGTTTGCGCGGCGCCGGTCCGTTACTCCCGCGACATCGTCGCGGGCGGACGAGCTCAGGCAGTGGTCTTCAACAGCGGCAACGCCAACGCCTGCACTGGCGAGCAGGGCATGCGCGATACCCAGCGAATAGCGGAGCTGGGGGCGCAACGCCTGGGAATCGCCAAGGAGCTGGTGTTGGTGGCCTCGACCGGTGTGATCGGCGTGCCGCTGCCGATGGAGCACATCGAGGGCGGCATCGGCCGGCTGGAGGTGTCGACTGAAGGGGGGCATCAGGCGGCGATGGCCATCATGACGACCGACACCTTCCCCAAAGAGGTCGCCCTCCGCCTCACTATCGAGGGCAGGCAGGTCACCGTCGGCGGCATGGCCAAGGGGTCGGGCATGATCCACCCCCAAATGGCCACAATGTTAGGATTCATCACCACCGACGCCACATTGGAACAGGGGTACGCGGCGCACCTGATGAAGAGTATCGCCGACAGCACGTTCAACATGCTGTCCGTCGATGGCGACACCTCGACCAACGACACGCTGCTGCTGCTGGCCAACGGCCAGTCCGGCGCTCCGGCGCTGCGCGGAGGCGACGCCGCCTCGGACGCCTTCGCCGCGGCCTTGCACGAGGTTGCGCGCGAGCTAACCTTGATGCTTGCCCGCGATGGCGAAGGCGCCACCAAGGTGATCGAAGTGCATGCAAGCGGCGCCGAAACCGTGGAGGACGCCCGCCGCCTCGCCCTCGCCGTCGTCAAGTCGCCCCTGTTGAAGGCGGCCGTCTACGGCGCCGACCCCAACTGGGGCCGCATCGCTTGCGCCGCCGGCTACAGCGGCGCTGCCCTCGACCAGGACCGGTTGGACGTGCGCATGGCCGGCGCGCTGCTCCTCAAAGCGGGCACACCGCAGCCCTTCGACAAGCCGGCGGTGACAGAGGTGATCAAGAACTCCAAGCACGTGCTGATCGAGCTCGACGCTCATCTGGGCAGCTACGAGGCGACGGCATGGGGCTGCGACCTGACGGAGGAGTACGTCCACATCAACGGCCACTACACCACGTAGGCGAGGAGCGATGAAGACAGTCCCCCTTCCCACGGTCACCAACGGCGAGTGCGACCCAGTCACCCGCACGTTGGTGGAGGCATTGCCCTACGTCACCCGCTGGGCCGGCTGCACGCTGGTCATCAAGCTGGGTGGCAGCGCGCTGGAGGCCGAGCGTGCCGTCTTGGAGGATTGCGTCCACCTGCGCCTCCTCGGCGCCAACCCCGTCGTGGTCCATGGCGGCGGAGCATCCATCAGCGCCTGGCTGCAGCGCATCGGCAAGGAGAGCCGCTTCGAGCACGGCCTGCGCGTGACCGACGGCGAGACCCGCGACGTGGCGCGCATGACGCTGATTGGCGAGGTGAATGCCACGCTGGTGGCGCTGGTCAACCAGCTCGGCGGTCGCGCCATCGGGCTTTCCGGTCTGGACGGGCCCATGATCCGCGCCAGGTACCACCGCGAATACGGCGACATCGGCTACGTCGGCGACATCGAGACTGTCGACCCGGAGTCGATTCACGCCGTGACGGGCGCCGGTTTCATCCCCATCATCGCGCCCATCGGCTACGGTCCCGACGGTCAGGCGCTCAACATCAACGCCGACACCGCGGCAGCCGATATCGCAGTGGCGCTGGCTGCCGAGAAAATGATCTTCCTCACCGACGTGGTGGGCATCCTCGACGGCAGCCGCAGCTTGATATCCGAGATCTACGAGGACGAGATCGACGATCTCATTGTCGCCGGGACCGTCTCCGGCGGCATGATCCCCAAAGTCAAAGCCTGCCAGCGTGCCATGGCAGGGGTGCGGCAAACCCACGTGATCGATGGCCGCTTCCCGCACGCACTGATCCGTGAGCTGTTCACGGTGAACGGAGTCGGCACGATGATTACGAAGCGATCAGCTATCAGCAATCAGCCGTCAGCGGACGGCCGTTGATTGTGCTGAAGGCTGATACCTGACACCTGACAGCTATTTGAAGGAGTATCACGGATGAGCACCAACTGGAGCGAGCTGGAATCCACATACTACATGCACACGTTCAAGCGACTGCCGGTGTTCCTGGACCACGGGCAGGGGGTCTACGTTTGGGACGCCGACGGTAAGCAGTATCTGGACTGGGTTGCCGGCATCGCCGTGAATGTGCTGGGCCACGCCCACCCGGCGGTGGTCAACGCCGTCTGCAGCCAGGCCGGCAAGCTGATCCACACCTCCAACCTGTACTACACCAGGCCGCAGCTCGACCTGGCGGAGCTGCTCTGCACCAACACCTGTGCCGAGCGCGTCTTCTTCGTCAATAGCGGCGCCGAGGCCAACGAGGGCGCCATCAAGCTGGCGCGCAAGTGGGGCAAGCAGCAGCGCGGTGGCGCCTACGAGATCATCACGGTGATGGATTCCTTCCACGGCCGAACTCTGGCCATGGTGGCGGCGACGGGGCAGCCCAAGTATCAGGAGCCCTACGCCCCCATGCCGTCCGGCTTCGTCAACGTACCCTTCAACGACTTCGAGGAGATCCAGCAGGCGACGACGGCCGACACCGTGGCCGTCATGATCGAGCCGGTGCAGGGCGAGAGCGGAGTCCACCCCGCCGACCCCGACTACCTCAAGGACATCCGCGAGTGGTGCGACATGCAAGGGCTACTGCTGATCTTCGACGAGATTCAGACCGGCATGGGCCGCACCGGCCACTTTATGGGCTACCAGTGGTACGGCGTCGAGCCGGATGTGTTCACTATGGCCAAGGGCTTGGCCGGCGGCGTCCCCATCGGGGCCTTTCTGGCCAAGGGCAGCGCGGCGGAGGCGCTCGGGCCGGGCGACCACGGCAGCACCTTCGGCGGCAATCCGCTGGCCTGCGCGGCCGGGGTGGCGACCGTGAAGACGCTGCTGGAGCAGGAGCTGCCGGCCAACGCCGGCAAGCAGGGCGGCTACCTCGCCGCGCGCCTGTCTGAATTGCGGCAGCAATACCCCGTCATCACGGAGATCCGCGCACGCGGCCTCATGATCGCCTTCGACCTGGCCCAGGACGTAGCGAGCAAGCTCGTGCTCGTGGCCCTGGAACGCGGCCTAATCCTCAACGCGACCGGCCCCAACACCATCCGCATCGTCCCTCCGCTCATCCTGACCCGCAAAGAGGTGGACGAGGGCATCGGCCTCCTGCAGCAATCGCTCGCCGCGCTGGAGGTGGCGTGATGGGCAAGGTCGTCCTCGCCTATTCCGGCGGATTGGACACCTCCGTCGCCATCCGCTGGATCAAAGAGAAGTACGATCTCGACGTTGTCACACTCACCATCGACGTTGGCAACAAGCCGGACCTCGATGCTATCAAGGCGAAGGCGCTGACGATCGGCGCGGTGAGCGCGTACGTGGTCGACGGCCGCGAGGATTTCGTCAACTACTTCGTCTGGCCGGCGCTGCAAGCTGGAGCCATCTACGAAAACGAGTACCTGCTCGCCACCGCGCTGGCCCGCCCGCTTATCGCGAAATACCTGGTCGATGTCGCCCGGCAGGAAGGGGCCGAGGCCGTCGCCCACGGCTGCACCGGCAAGGGCAACGACCAGGTCCGTTTCGACGTCTCCATCCAGACGCTGGCTCCCGAGATTAGGGTCATCGCTCCGGTGCGGGAGTGGCGGCTGACCCGCGACGAGAGCCTGCGCTACGCCGAGAAGCACGGCATCCCCGTGCAGGCGACCAAGAAGAGCCCCTACAGCACCGACGAGAACCTGTGGGGGCGTAGCGTCGAGGCCGGCGTGCTGGAAGACGCCTGGCAGGAGCCGCCGGACGACGTCTGGGACTGGACCGCCGGCCCCGACGCCTGGCCGGCGGAGCCGCGCTACGTGGAGGTCGCCTTCGAGCGCGGCATCCCGGTTGCGCTGGATGGCGAGCGGCTGGGCGGCGTGGAGCTGATCGAGCGGCTGTCGCGCATCGCTGGCGAGTACGGGGTCGGGCGCGTCGACCACATCGAGAACCGGCTGGTAGGCATCAAGTCGCGCGAGATCTACGAGACGCCGGCCGGCTCGACGCTGTACCTGGCCCACCAGTGGCTGGAGCAGATGACGCTGACGCGCGACACGGCGCGCTTTAAGAAGCAGGTGGCCGAGGAGTACAGCAACCTGATCTACAACGGCCTCTTCTTCTCGCCGTTGCGCGGCGACCTGCAAGCCTTCATCGCCAGCACGCAGCGGCACGTGACCGGCGTTGTGAAAGTGAAGCTGCAAGCCGGACAGTGCATCGTGGCCGGCCGCCGCTCGCCGGAGTCGCTGTACAGCGAGGAGCTGGCGACCTACTCCGACGCCGACCAGTTCGACCACAACGCCGCGGTGGGCTTCATCCAGTTGTGGGGTCTAGGCCAGCGGACGGCGGCGCGCGTGCAGATGCTCGGACCCGGCCAGAGCGCCGAGGAGATGCCCAAGCTGCACACGCCCAAGGCCCGCTGATGCCGTCGCGCTATCCGCGTGAAGCGACCACTCGCGAGAAGGTGGTCCAGGTGATCCTCGGCCTCGCCGTGACGCTGCTGATCACGCTCATCTGCCTGGCCGTGCTAATCATTCTCATCAAGCGCGAAGGGCTGGGCTAGAGTCGGAGCAGGGTGATACGCGGCGACGCCTGCTGTTGCATCTCGGCGAGCGCCGTTCCCACGCGGAGTTGCCGTAGGGTCGCCGCGGCAGCAGCGACCAGGGCCGCCACGTCGACATCCATGCACGCTGGCCGGAACGGCTCCAGACACTGCAGACCTTGCGCCAGCTTGGCGACGGCGCCCCGAGCGTTGCCGCGTTGCAGGTGGTAATAGCCCACGCCCACGAGCAAGATGCCCTGATAGAGCGAGCGGATCGGATCCGTCTCGCCGCGCCAGACCTGCTCCAGCGTCTCGTGGCAGTGCCAGAAGTCGCCCGCGTTGAACTGGGCGATCCCCGACAGCAACGCCTCGGGGGGATCGCCCTCACAGCGTGTCGAACGACGTGGCGGCGTCTTCTTGATGAGGGGCAGACCGGTTCGCGGCGACCGTTGCACGCTTCGTCGACTCCTCCGGTCCATATGCTATGCTCGCCCCGCGGTGAACGGCAAGGACCGTGAATGCAGGACTGTGGCGAGAGGTGAGCGGGCGTTCGCCGGGGTCTGCCGGCGCCGCTCGTGTCGCCCAGCTTGGGGGTTCCGGGATGAAGTTTGCAGTTCGTGAGGGAATGGCGCCGGGCAAGACGCTGCGCGAGCGGTTCGAGAGCCTGGCCCGCATCGGCATCCAGGGCATCGAGTTGACCGGTGAGAGCACACTCGACCATGTCGACGAAGTGAAAGAGCTGGTGAAGCAGACCGGCGTCGTGCCCTGTATCTGTTCCGGGCGCGGGGGCGCCGTACTGGACTCCCGCAAGCCGGAGCGCGACCAGTTCATGAAAGAGCTGAAGCTGGCCCTGAAGGCCTGCGGCGAGTTTGGCGGCGTCGGCGTCATAGTCGTCCCGCTGCTCCCGGTCAAGATGCAGAACCGGCCGCGCATCCCAGACCTTTCGCCCTGGAGGACGGGCCTGCAGTTGGAGCAGGAGCTATTCCAGGTACTCATGCGGGAGGTCGCGCCGGTGGCCGAGCAAGCTGGCGCAGCGGTCATCATCGAGCCACTCAACCGCTACGAGCAGTGGTGGCCCAATCGCATCTCGGAAGGCGCGGCGGTCTGCGCGGCGATCAACAGCCCCGGCATCAAGACCATGGCCGACTTCTTCCACATGAACATCGAGGAGCCCAGTTTCGCCGAAGCAATCCGCCAGAGTCTACCTTACATCGCCCACGTCCACCTGGCCGACAGTCAGCGCGCACTGCCCGGTACCGGGCACACGGAGTTCGGCCCCGGCCTGCGCGCCCTGGTCGAGGGCGGCTATGGCGGCTTTTACGGCTTCGAGTGCAGCATTCACGGCGATCCCTTCGAGGCGCTGCCGCGCGCGATGGAGTACATCAAGCACGCCGCGGGGGTGTGACCTCACCCCCCTCTCCGGACCTCACCCGTCTACGGTAGGCGCGGAGAGGGGGAACGCAGGCGGGAGGGACGGTGCGATTAGTCGAGGTTGTTGGCAGTATCGAGAATTCAAGGAGGCGGACATGAAGCTCACGCTCCATTCGGTCAGTTACGCCGGTGTGTGGCCGGGGCAGGCCCGGCTGTCGCTGGAGGAGTTCATCCCGCACGCCGCCGAGCTCGGCTACGACAGCGTCATGCTCGTCGCCAAGCGGCCCCACCTGTCGTTGCTGGATTATCCGCCGGACCAGCCGGAGCGGCGACGGCAGTTGAAAGCGCTGCTGGACCGCCATGGCGTGCGCGTGGCCTGCCTGGCCGGCTACAACGACTTCAGCGCCGGAGCGGAGCGGCCCGACATCCCGCTGGTCGAGCATCAGGCCATCTACATCGCCGGCCTGGCGGCGCTGGCGCGTGACCTGGACTGCCCGGTGATTCGCGTCTTCACGAGCTACGAACATCCTAGCCTCACGCCCGATGCCGCCTGGCGTCGCACCGTGGAGGCGCTGCGGGAGTGCGCTACCACCGCCGCCCGCTTCCGGGTAACGCTGGCCGTCCAGAATCACCACGATGTGGCGGTCCACCACGAGAGCATGTATCAGTTGCTCAGCGAGGTCGACCACCCCAACTGCCGGGCGGGCTTCGACGCCTGGTCGCCCGCATTGCATGGCCTGAAGGGCCAGGAGCTGGCCGCCGCGGTTCGACTCATGGCGCCCTTCATCGCCCACACCACGGTCGCCGACTACGTACCCTTGCCGCGCTACCGCTACCGGCCGGAGCTGGTCAACTACGTGGCCGAGCCGCCGGTGATGAAGGCGGTCCCGATAGGGGAAGGCATCATCGACTACCCCACCTTCTTCGCCACGCTGGCCGAGGTCGGCTACAACGGCGCCATCGCCTACGAGCTGTGCTCCTCCCTGCGCGGCGGCGGTGCATTGGAGAACCTGGACCGCTGCGCCCGCCGCTTCCGAGACTATATGGCGGCCTACGATCGGGCGTTCGCCTCGGTTTAAGGCAAGGTCTCCTACCGCGGGAGGTCCAGCGCTTGCCGCAAACCGGCCTCAACACCCGCCAGGTCATCAAACAGCAGGGTGCCAACCTGCCGCTTGATGAACATCGCTTCCACCGTCGTGGGCTTGGCCTGGACAATTCCTGGAGCGAGCAGGCCGGCTCGTTGCCAGAATACAACGCGGTAATCGCCCAGGTGCGGCGTAGTTCCGAGGTTGGAGGTGATCGGGGCGATCACTACATCCTGCCCGTTTTGGTTGTACTCGATAACGGACAGCACCACCGCGGGACGGAGCTTGCTTCCGGTCCGGTCGGTGAACTCAACGTCGACGAGAACGACGTCCCCCTTACGATAGGCGGTCATAGATGCGATCGGCTTCGGAATCCCAGTCGCGAGCGAGTGATCGCAGCGACAGCCTCGACCAGGCAGCCCGCTCCAAATCGGCATCCCCCTCGTCGTCCGATGGTATCGCCTCCTCATCAACAGGCCGCACATCCACAAGCACCACCTGGCCAATGCTCAGGTGAAGGCGCTCCACCTCCTGATGGGGAACCGTGACGACGTACTCATCGCCACTCTTGCCGAGCGTACCTCGAACCATAGTGCCATCCTCTGCCACCAGCCGTCCCACGTGAAGCGGGACCACTCATAGCAGAGTCTACCGTGTGGGACGACGGTCCACGTGAGGTGCTTCTCTTAGATCTGAATTGCTCCAATTGCTAGCCGCATTGTCGGGTCCCGGCTATACTGGCACACTGACGACAATCTCAGCGCGAAAGCCGACCCGCTGATACTCCGGCTCAGCTTTCCGAACAGACGGAGTAACGTGTGGCGCGTCTGGAAGAGCTCGGTCCGGGCGCCGCCGTCAAAGGGGTGCTGCCGGACGGGCTGGTCACCGTCGTGGACCTGCGCTGGCACGGCTCCAACGTCGCCGAGCTGACCCATAAAGACGGCGCCGGGCGATTGGGCAGCGAGCTGCTGTATCGCTACCGCGAGCCCACGCTGGAGGTCGTCACCGCCGGCCGGCCCTGGAGCTTCGACGGCGACGGCGCGCTGCTGCGGCTGGTCTCCGAGGCGTACCGCATCCACCTGGCCTACCTCTTCGACCCCATCCTGGCGGTGCATACGTCGCTGGTCGACCCCTTGCCGCACCAGATCACCGCCGTCTACGGCGACATGCTGCCGCGCCAGCCGCTGCGCTTCTTGCTGGCCGACGATCCCGGCGCCGGCAAGACGATTATGGCCGGGCTGCTGATCAAGGAGCTGCTCATCCGCGGCGATGTCCACCGCTGCCTGATCGTTTGCCCCGGCAACCTGGTGGAGCAGTGGCAGGACGAGCTGGAGCGCCGTTTCCACCTGCCCTTTGAGATCATGACCAACGACAAGCTGGAGTCGGCACGCAGCGGCAACTGGCTCCTGGAAACACCCCTGGCGATCGGCCGGCTGGACAAGCTCAGCCGCGACGAGCGTGTGCAGGCCATGCTGGAGCAGACCGAGTGGGACCTGGTGATCTGCGACGAGGCGCACAAGCTCTCGGCCAGCTTCTTCGGCGGCGAGATCAAGTACACCAAGCGCTACCGCCTGGGCCAGCTCCTGGGTCGCCGCGCCCGCCACTTCCTCTTGATGACCGCTACGCCCCACAATGGCAAGGAAGAGGACTTCCAGCTCTTCATGGCCTTGCTGGACGCCGACCGCTTCGAGGGTCGCTTCCGCGACGGCGTCCACAGCAGCGACGTCTCCGACCTCATGCACCGCACGGTCAAGGAAGAATTGCTCACCTTCGAGGGCAAGCCGCTCTTCCCCGAGCGCATCGCCACCACCGTCAACTACACGCTCTCCCCAGCGGAGGCCACGCTCTACCGCGAGGTCACCGAGTACGTCCGCGAGGAGTTCAACCGCGCCGATGCGCTCAACCACCATGGGCGCAGAGGGACCGTCGGCTTCGCCCTCACCATCCTGCAGCGCCGGCTGGCCTCCTCGCCCGAAGCCATCGCCCAGTCGCTGCGGCGGCGCCGCGAACGGCTGGAAAGCCGGCTGCGCGAAGAACAGCTGCTCCAACGCGGCGCCGCGGCGAGCGTGGATCTCCTGGGCGGCCTCGCCCGGCTGAGCAGCGAAGACTGGGAAGACCTCGAGGACGCGCCGGAGGCGGAGCTGTCGGAGCAGGAAGAACAGGTTGTCGACCAGGCCTCCGCCGCCCGTACCATCGCCGAGCTGCGGCTGGAAATCGGCCGCTTGCAGCAACTGGAGGGGTTGGCCAGACAGGTGGTGCTGAGCGGCGCGGACCGCAAGTGGGAAGAGCTGCGCGATCTGCTCCAGGGCAACGTGGCCATGTTTGACGCCGACGGGCAGCGCCGCAAGCTGATCATCTTCACTGAGCACCGCGACACCCTCAACTACCTGGCCCAGCGGCTGCGCGATCTGCTGGGGCAGGCGGAAGCGGTGGTCACGATCCACGGCGGCATGCTCCGCGAGGAGCGGCGCACGGCGCAGGCGCGCTTCACCCAGGACAAGGACGTGCAGATCCTGGTCGCCACCGACGCCGCCGGGGAAGGCGTCAACCTGCAGCGGGCCCACTTGTTGGTCAACTACGACCTGCCTTGGAACCCCAACCGCCTGGAGCAGCGCTTCGGGCGCATCCACCGCATCGGCCAGACGGAGGTCTGCCACCTCTGGAAC
Organism: uncultured Chloroflexota bacterium; assembly: GCA_937967325.1. GTDB lineage: Bacteria > Chloroflexota > UBA4733 > UBA4733 > UBA4733 > UBA4733. Next base: position 1,844 of record CALBSQ010000299.1, on the reverse strand, counting down.
CTGGTCGCCGCCGAGACCCGCGAGGGCGACGTCTACAGCCGGCTGCTGGCCAAGCTGGAGGAAGAACGGGCGGCGCTGGGTGGCCGCGTCTTCGACGTGCTGGGCAAGGTCACCTTCGAGAACCGGCCGCTGCGCGACCTGCTGGTGGAGGCCATCCGCTACGGCGACCAGCCGGCGGTGCGGGCGCGGCTCTACCAGATCGTCGACCAGGCGCTGGACACCGACCACCTGCGCGAGCTGCTGGAGGAGCGGGCACTGGCGCGGGACAGCATGGACGCCACCCGCGTCCAGACCATCCGCGAGGACATGGAGCGCGCCGAGGCCCGCCGCCTGCAGCCGCACTTCATCGCCGCCTTCTTCCAGGAAGCCTTCCGGCGGCTGGGCGGCAAGATGCACCAGCGCGAAGCCGGGCGCTACGAGGTCAGCCACGTCCCGGCGCCGATCCGCCGGCGCGACCGCCAGATCGGCACGGCCGAGCCGGTGTTGCACCAGTACGAGCGCGTGACCTTCGACAAGGACCTCATCAGCCTGCCGGGCAAGCCGCTGGCCGCCTTCCTCTGCCCCGGCCACCCGCTGCTGGACACGTGCATCGACCTGCTGTTGGAGAAGTACCGCGACCTGTTGAGGCGCGGCGCGCTGCTGCTGGACAGCAGCGACCCCGGCGCCGACATGCGCGCCCTTTTCTACCTGGAGCACGCCATCCAGGACGCTCGTACCGATGCCGCGGGCAACCGCCGCGTCGTCTCCCGCGAGCTGCAGTTCGTGGAGATCGACCAGCAAGGCAACGCGACGTCGGCCGGCCCCGCCCCCTACCTGGACTACCGGCCGCTGACGGAGGAGGAGCAGCGCCTGGTGACACCGCTGCTCGATGCGCCCTGGCTGCAGCGGGGACTGGAAGACCGCGCCTTGAGCTACGCCATCGAAGCGCTGGTGCCGCGGCACTTTGACTTGGTGCGCCAGCGCAGCGAGACCTTGATCGACAAGACGAAGGTAGCGGTCCACGAGCGCCTGACCAAGGAGATCGTGTACTGGGACCATCGCTCGGTGCAGCTAGCGGGGCGGGAGCAAGCCGGCAAGACGGCCTCCCTCAATTCGCTGCAAGCGCGCCGGCGCTGCGACGAGCTGGAAGCGCGCTTGCAGCAGCGGCTGGCCGAGCTGGAGCAAGAGCGACGGCTAGCCCCCTTGCCGCCGGTGGCGATCGGCGGCGCGCTGGTCGTGCCCAACGGGCTGCTGGCTCGCCTCATAGGCGAAGACCCGCGCGAGGCCGACGCCACGGCGCGGGAGCGCCGGCGCATCGAGCAACTGGCCATGCAGGCGGTGATGGCCGAGGAGCGGCGGCGGGGCTACGAACCGCGCGACGTCAGCGACCTGAAGTGCGGCTACGACGTGGAGTCGCGGGTACCGGGCGCCGGCAAGCTGCGCTTTGTGGAAGTCAAGGGCCGCACGGCAGACGCTGACAGCGTGACGGTAACCAAGAACGAGATCCTGACCGCGCTGAATAAGCCGGACGACTGGTGGCTGGCCGTGGTACTGGTGGACGGCGACCATGTCACGGCACCGGCCTACGTCAGCCGGCCATTCCAGCGCGAGCCGGACTTCGGGGCGGTGAGTGTCAATTACCGGCTGGACCACCTGATGCCCGCGTCGGCCGCCGCTGAGCGGTAGAGATGGATCGTTGATTGCTTTGACCATCAACTTGCGTCGAATTTCGATGGAATGCGCATAAGGGACATCAAGCAACGTGTTTAGTTCGGCCTGGCCCACGGACTTCAGAAGCCAGTCATCTCGCTAATACCAATCCCGTGTGATCACGCCGCTTTTTCCACTGGCGAGCGGCGGATGTT
>CALBSQ010000298.1 GCA_937967325.1 uncultured Chloroflexota bacterium | reverse complement strand
ACGGCGGTCGCCATCTTCTCCGTGATCTACAACTGGAACGACTTCCTGAACCCGCTGATCTACCTGAACCAGCAGCAGTACTTCACGCTCGCGCTCGGCTTGCAGTTCTTCCAGAGCGAGTACAGCACGCAGTGGACGCTCATGATGGCGGCCTCCGTAATGATGATCGCGCCGATCATCGTGCTGTTCTTCCTGGCGCAGCGCTTCTTCATCGAGGGCATCCAGCTCACGGGTATCGCCGGGCGTTAGGTGGTCTATCCGGCGAATGCGGGGACGGGGGTGAGGGCCCGTCCCCGCATTCGCCGGCTACGGTCCGCTAACGAACCGGGAGCAGCCCGTTGTAGTAGGCAAACGGCGCGTTGGGATCGCTGGCAGCCCCGACTTGGCAGTGTACGGATACGGGCCAATCGCCGGGTACGGCATCCGCCGCCACGGTCCAGGTCCAGGATATGTGCCCGTTGGCATCGGCCGTTTCGGGGTCGAATTGGGGGGCGGCGCTACCGCCAGTGCGGTAGTGGACGGTCAGGGTACACAAGGCGCCGGGCACGGTCGTTGTCGCCTGAATAGTTGCTTGAGCGCCCCGCGTGACCGTTGGCGGCGTGGACATCGTGACATACACCGCCGGGACAGTCCCGACCTGGCTGACCGGCAGTGGAGTGTCGGTCGCCTCAGGAGTCGGCGTTTCGAACGCTGTCGGCGTTGGAGCCGCTGTCGAGCCGGCAGCCGGCGTACCTTGCCTGGTCACCGTGGTCGATGCTGCCGAGGCCGTACCGACGGATGGCGTCGCAACCGCCGTGGTCGTGGGGCCAATGCCGCCCGGCGGCGGCGTCACTGGTACCCCGCCACCCCCTGGCGGCGGTGTCGCCGTCAGAAAGCCCGGACCACCGCTGTCGGCGCCTGAGGACGAGCTTGCGGTGGTCGTGCTGGTCGTGCTGGTTGAAGTAGCGTCCGCCATTCCCCCCGCCGGGGCGGGCTGGCCGCTACAGGCGACGAGGCTCGCCACCGTGAGGATCACCAGGAGATGCCGGGCGCGGAGCATACCGTCTGTCTCGCCTCCGGGCCGGTGCGTAGGAGCAACGAGTATACCACCGGTCTTGTCCCGACTCGCCTGTGACTATCTGCTATCCTTCACTGAACGGCGATACGTCCGTTCGCGCTGTGCGGTCGATTGGCTCCCAGCGACGACGGTGCTCAGGGCGGGACGACAGAGGTTGACCACTTTCAGCTACGAGTTAGGCGACGCCGCGGCGCCACGCGGGCACGCGCTCCTGGTTTTTCACGCCGGCCAGGACCAGTCAAAGGTCTGGGCGACCTACCTGGTGGTGCCGCCGGTGATCATGGACTTCGCCAAGTACCTCCCGCCCATGCTGGCGTCGCTGGCGCCGATGGCCGGCATGGGCGCCGGCTCAGCAGTCCCGATGCCGCCTGTGCCGGAGGAAGTGGACGGCATGGCAACCGTCCGTCGCCTGGCCCTGGCGCGTGGCGACGATTTGCTCGATGCCGGCACGATCGACGTCACGGCCATGGACCGGATGATGCTGGCTACCGCCGAAGCAGCCCAACGCTACTACGACGCCTATAGCACACACATTCGCACTATCCCTTCGGCTCCCGTGGCGGTGCAGGCGCTGCAAGCCATTGATGAGGACGCGTCGGCCTACCGTGCAATGCCCGAGGGCGAACGACTGGGCGAGCTGAGCAAGCTCATCGGCAAGCTGCGCTACGCGATGAGTGGCCACGACGAGCACCTGGCGAAAGAGGCGATTCAACAGATTCAGGCGCTCGGGAGCTCGTTGCCGAGCAAATATCGCGCGGAGGACCTCCTCTCGGCCGCGCAGCAAGAGGGGGCGCAGGCCGATCGCCTGGCATCGCTGTACATGGATCGCTGCTTCAAGCTATTTCGAGAAGAGTATGAGGCGCTGCCCGAATTGGAAGCGCAGATACGGGAGCTGCGGGAGGGCGGTTCATAGTCAACCTCTCCCCCGGCCCCTCCCCTACGAAGGGAGGGGAGCCTCCACAGTGAGCCTGGCTGCCCCTCCTGGCGCACCAGCCAGGAATGCGTGGAGGCACAACGATCACCCCGGGTGAAGCTCCCCTCCCTTCGTAGGGGAGGGGCCGGGGGAGAGGTTGACTACCACGTGATCGCTTCCGTCCGGCAGCTTGAGCCGCTGTCCATTGGTCCAATCGTACCAGCCGATCTCCAGGTGATAGCTGCCCCAGGAAGCTGCGGGCGGGGCCGGCAAAATCACCTCGTCACGGATCTCGGCGCCGGCTTTCCATTTGGTCGTAGGTAACAGACCGCCCAACAACTGGCCATCCTGCTGGGTGTAACCCTTGCCATCGTTGGCAACAATATGCACGAAGTAGTGGTAGTCCTGGTTCATTGTCGCCGCCGACTCCCAGAATAGCTCCAGCCGCAGTTGGTTACCCTCGGCAGTGGCTGTGTACCCGTGCAACAGAATCTGCCCGCCGAACGATGCTGGCAGTGGTATCGCCGGTGCCGTCGCGGCATGCTCGAGCACTAACAGGTCGTCCTGATCGAAGATCACTCGATAGCCCGGATCCGCCTTAACCAGCGTTACGGAATCGCGGAGCTGCTGTTGGGTCATGGGGTAGGCGTCACGCAAATCGTAGATTCGGTAGTCCGGCGGCGCGGTGAATTGGCCCGCCAGCAAGTACACATGCGTGCGCAGGGCAAGGTGGGGCAGGATGGCGCTGGTTGCCACGACGCTGACGTTGGGATCCGTTGGGATGAGGCCCACGGCCTTATCCACCTGCGCAACCCTCGCCATGGCCGACGGGGGGGCGGGATGGTAACCCAGGCCGCCCGGCAGGGTCCCTTCGGACCGATAGGCAATCAACGATGCAAGGGCGACGAGCGTGCCGACGATCCGCGGTGAGACGCGGAATCGTCGGTGCAGCCAGCCCATTGCTTCCGCCGCGGCCAGATAACTGGTTGGGACAAGCAAGGCAATGTAATGGTTCCGGAAGTTTGAGGGATCGACGCTCAGCAACAGGACCAGCCAGCGCGGCAAGGCCACGAGAAAGGATGGCCCTAACAGCCCTAGCCCGGCGGTGGGCGCGATGCCGGCAAGGAACGCCGCCGCACCGCCGGGCCGCAGCGCTTGCCGGGCGACGATCGAAGGGTCATGGACCAGACAAGAGGCGATAGCCGACCAGGTCCGGCCGCAGTAGACGAAGACGCCGATGTCTGGGTGCGGATCGGACTGGATGAGCTCTGGCGGACGCACGGCCGGGACGATGAGAAAAAGGTAAGCAGCGAGCCAAACAACCGCGCCAGCGGCGAGGAGGACCCCGGTCATGGCGGCCCGTCGTCGTCCGGCTAGGATGATCATGATCCCAAACGCCGCCACCCAGGGCACGACATCCTCGTTGGCCAACAGCGCCAGTGCGCCGGCGAGCGCCGCCAAACCCAGCCGGCGGCGCCAGAACAGCGCGGTGGCGAAGGTTATCGTCGGCAGCGCCAGCGACACCGGATGAAAGTCGTCCAGCGCCACCCAGCCGGCGGCCGGCGCCAGGCAGTAGGCTGTCTGCAGCAGCAGCGCCGATAGCGGGTCGCGGGTGCGCTGGCGTGCGGTGAGATAGATCCCGACGCCGGCCACGCTGATCGCCGCGGCCTGGGCGATCAACAGCACGCGGGTATCGGACCACAGCAGGAACAAGGGCGACAACAGAATCAGCGCGGGCGAGAAGTGCTCGGCCAGGTAGTTGAAGTCCATGATGCTGGTACCGAACCAGCGGCCGTGCAGGGTATTCCAGATCACCTGTGTGAGCAGCCCCAGGTCGAAGGTCGCGGACTGATAGTGGTCGTGACGTTGCATCGCCGCCCAGGCGTACAGCGCGGCGACAAGCAGCGCCAGGAGGAAGGACGCAGGGATTTCAAGATGGAACTGGGACTTCAGTGTGTTAGGCCGGGGCGGCGACTGCGGTCCGCCGCCCCGGCCTAACACCTCCAACCTGCGACCCCTTACTTCAACCGAACTGAGGGACTCGACATCTCGAGGAATCGAGGGCGGTCAACATCGTCATGCATCGCACCAGATGATACAGCTCGCCGTAATGGTAGCCGCTCACGGACTCTCCGGTGTCGCGGCCTCCGCGGGGACCAGCCCGGCCTCCTTGGCGATGTCACCGCCCAGCGACACGGTCACGTCACCGGCGTGGACGGCGGAGGCGGGCGCATCGACCTTCCAGTGTTGAATGACGGCGCGCTGTCCGCGCATCACGACAGCAGGACCCATGTCCTGCAGCGCCATCGGCAGGCCAAAGTGGTCCAGCCAGTTGGGATCGCTGAGGTATCTCGCCTTGATGGCAGGATCGACATCCAACATCGCCAGGTGCGCCTGCACGACGTTGGACCACGGCTTCCCCTGATCGCTCGACCAGTCGCGGCTCGGCGGTGTCATGCGCACCGACTGTAGCCAGCCGTCCTTTCCCGCGGCCGAGAGTTGATCGAAGACGTTGGCAAAGAGCACGTGGCCGGCGGCGGGATTCCATTGCAGCAGCTCCCGTTGCGTGGCCTGATAGGTGAAGCCACCGAGCACGTACCGGCGTGACGACGGGTAGCCAAGCGCCTGCACGCCTCCGAGCCGCTCGACGTCCGTCCAGAAGGGTAGACCGCCATCGTCGGTCAGCCCGTAACCGAGCTGGCCATTCCCGCCTCGCCCGTTGGCCTGGCGGTAGAAGTGCCCGTTCGTCACAGCAAAGTCGGGCTCGCCGGGGTGAACGGGATGATACGCGCCCTGCTCCACCAGGATTACGGGGTCGCCGCCGACCAGATACAGCGTCGGATCGCGGGGATCGCTGTTGTCGCTCGACGGCGGCAAGGAGAACTGGTAGGACTCGTTTACGGTCGCCGGGGCTGACTGTTGATTGCCCAGCTTGTCATAAAGGACAGCAGTTCCGCCGGTCACGGGGATGGTCGCGGTCGTCGGTTGCGCTGAGCCATTCCACACCACGGTGATGCGATCGTCGCCCCGCCGCATGACCACCTGATTCACGGCGCCCGGCCAGGGGAATTGGTAGCGGCCGTTGTCGCTGCTCAGCAAGGCTGTGACCTGATCCGAGGTCGGTGGGCTACTGCTGCCGGTCCAGGAGAACGTGGCGTCGCTGACACCGGAGAAGGTGTGCGTGGCGAAGCGGTAGGCGGTGTAGGCAGGCCGGAGTGAGCCGTCGTCGCGCACCAGACCGTAGAGCTCGCCGGCGCCCTCACCGCCGGTGTCGCGCATCTTGTAGATCTCGAAGCGATTGACGCCGGCCGAGAGCGCCAGCGCGGTGGCCTCGATCATGTAGCCGGCCTGTTGGTCCAACGTCGCACGGAAGGGGCCATCGGGGTGGGTCGACGCGGGATCGTTGTTCGGGACGACGTTCGCCTCTGATATCCAGACCTGCTTCCCGCTGATGTGGTGCTTGGCCAGAAACTGTTGGAACTGCACCGGCACGGCGTAGCTGTTGAGCGGGTTGGAGTAGGTGTGGGCGTCGACGGCGTCGAAGTAGTAGCCGCGGGCGGCGGCCGTCGGGTCGGCAACGTCGAGGTCCAGCATGGCATCGAGGAACTGCTGCCGCTGATAATGATGATCAAACCAATAGGTCATTCCGGCGACCACGACGACAGCATCAGGGTTCACCGACTTGATCGCCTGGTAGGCAACCTTCAGGTATTGGTAGTAGGCGGCCACGTCACCATTCCAGGTGTGTTTCACGGTGTCGTACATGTCCGGCTCGTTGCCGATCACCCAGCGGTCGACCCGTCCCTTGTAGCGCGTTGCGAGGCGCGCCATGAACTGTCCCCAATAGTTGCCGGGATCGTTGTAGGGCAGGGCCAGATTCTTGGGCACGGCGATGCTGCCCGACGCGTCGCGGCCCGCCCAACCCGGCGTGCTCAGCACGACTCCCGCCAGGCTAAGCCCGGCCGAAACCTGCGAGGCAATCAGATTGTCGGGGACATACCCGGGCATATTCGGGTCCCCGGTAGGCCAGTCGCTGGGGCCGTTGGGCTGATAGGCATCCCAATGAAAGACCAACCGCTCCCACTGCGCTCCGGCCTGCACGGCGTGAGCGGTGTCCTCCACCGACTGCGCAATGCCCCAGCGAGCATCAGTGGGCTGAGACGCAGCCACGGCGGGCCCGGCAGCCGGTACCCATGACGCGAGCAACAGAAGGGCATACAAGACCGGCCGCAATCGCATGGGGGTACCCTCCAGGACCGAGGGCATCCAGTCCCGCGGCACGCTACTTCTACGACGAGCGGGGGGAAAGGTTACGCGCTCAGCCAAGCGAAGATACCCGATAATCCAAGGGCGCGACGGCCCATCCACCCGCCGGGTACGTGCGGACCACGCCCTACTTGTTGTACTTGTCCAGCACCGGCTGGAACTGCTGCTGGAGCTGCTGCAGGCCCTCACGGGCGCCGACCTTGCCGTCGAGGATGTTGTTATAGACGGCGCCCTTCAGCTTGTTGAACTCCTGCACCGACGGATGGGTGATCGGCCCCACCAGATGGTTGTCCTGTTCGCTGAGCTTCATGATGTCGATCCAGGTCTGCATCAGCGGCACCTGCTTGGCGAAGTTCGGATCGAAGGCGACCGACTTCACCGGCGGCAGGTTGTTTTCTTTGACGTTCCACTCGAGCACCGGGTCCGGCCCGCCCATGTACTTGATGAACAGGATGCTCTCTTTCGGGTGGGGAGCGTTCTTGGGCACGACAAAGACGTTCCCACCGCCGGCGATTCCGGTGCCGTAGAAGACGCCCGTTTGCACCGGCAGAAAGCCCGTGGCGAAGTTGAAGTCGGGAAATTCCTTCTTGTAGACGATCGGATTGTACTCGCCGATGATGGCATAGCCTTGCTTCCCCTGCGTGAAGCCGTTCTGGTCGTTTTTCTGGGTGAAGATCTTCTTGAAGTTGGCGATGGCGGTGCGGCCACCCATCTTCTTCCACCATCCGGCCATCCAATCCAGGGCGGCGATATTCTCTTCCTTGGTGATGGTGAACTGCGCTTTCAAGGTGTCGTAGTAGGCGCCGCCGAAGGCGGCGAGCCAGTAGGTGTCGCTACCGCCGTTAGAGTCGCCGGGCGCCATGCCGAGCTGGGTGATGGCTCCCGAGGCGTCTTTTTGCGTCAGCTTGGTAATGACGTCGTCGAGCTCGGCAATGGTCTTCGGCGGCTTCTCGGCATCGATGCCGTTCTTGGCGAGCAGATCCTTGTTCCAGGCGAGGGTACCGGAGTCAAACTCCTGCATGAATCCCCACAGGTGGCCCTTGAGCGAGATCATCGGCCAGATGATCGGGAAGTAGTCATTCTTATCAATCTTCATCTCAGCGGCATAGGCGTCGAGTGACAGCAGCGCATCGTTGTAGGCCCAGACCGGCATCGGCGTATAGTCGTAGGTCA
>CALBSQ010000297.1 GCA_937967325.1 uncultured Chloroflexota bacterium | reverse complement strand
CCCCTGCTCCCCGGCCCCCGCTCACCGCTGGAGGTGCATCGGCATGATCACGTGCAAGGAGTTGTCGCTGCCGACCGGTTTGAGCAGCACCGGAAGGGTCTGCCCGGAGGTCGCGGAGACGGTCACTTGCTGCGTGTGGATGGCGTCGAGGGCATCGGTCAGGTAGGTGTTGTCGAGCGCAATGTTGGCGCTGCCGCCGTCGACGACGGCATCGATGTCGGTGGTGTTGTCTCCTACCTGGGCAGCCGTGGCTTGCAGCGTCATGACGCCGGGACCTACCTCGCCTTCGGCCGCCTTGATCTCGATCTTGAGCGCATTGTTGGCGTCGCGCGACACGAATGAAGTGAAGCGGGCCGACCGTTGGAGGTCGGCCGTGGCAACGGTCGCTCGCACGTTATGGCGGGCCGCCTGGTCCAGCACGCGCTGAAAGTCGACGTAGTTGCCGTCGATCAGACGGGAGACGATGTCGATGCTTTCGGCGTGGAAAAGAAGCTGACTGCGATTGGGCTTGACGGAGATGCTGACCGGCTCGTCCAGTGCTCCCTGGACCCGCGCCACTTCCGCCATCGTTCGCGCCGGCACGATGAGATCCATCTCTTCCGGAACCGGCTCGCCCAGCGCCACGCGGGAGACGGAGAGCCGGAAGGAGTCACAGCCGACCAAGGTGAGCTCGGAGCCGCGGACCCGCACCAGCAGCCCGGCGAGCTGGGGACGGGTCTCGTCTTTGGCAGCGGCGAATTGGACATCCTCGATCCCCTGGCGAAGCTCCGCGGCGGGTATCTGCAGCAGCGGTGTTTCCGAGACCGGGTCGATACGCGGAAACTCGCTGGCGTCGAGTCCCTTGACGTGCGCCTCGAAGCGAGCTCCCTTCACGCGCAGCGTTTGGGTGCGCCTATTCAGGTCAAGCTCTACACGGTCGTTGGGCAGCGAGTTGACGAGGTCGGTGAAGAGGCGTGCCGGAACACTAATGCTGCCCGCATCCTCGATCTCGGCGCCCAGCCAGGAGACGATGGCGATGTCCAGATTGGTGGCGGACAGCTTGAGGCGACCTTCGTCCGTCGTAAGTAGGACATGACCGGTGACCGGCAAGGTGCTGCGCGGCGCTACCGCCCGGCCAACAATCCCCAGGCACTTGCTGAGCTGCCCCTGCGTACAGGTGAGATGCATACTGCCGATCCTTCTGTCCAGGCGCCCCCACGAGCTTCGGGCGCAACGTCATGCTAGACCCCCGCGGAATCTACGTCTATGAGACATTTGCTCTACGCCCTTTGGCGGCCTCGTCGCCTCATCGCCTCATCGCCCGCTGCCCCGCCAGCGCCCCCACGCCGAAGATGGCGCAACCGATACCGGCGATGCCCAGCGCGTTGTTGACGGGCATGACCTCGGCCGCGGCGCCGATGGCAAGGCTACCGATGGGCACTAAGCCGGAGTTGACGATCATCCACAGGCCCAGTGCGCGCCCCTCCGTGCCGGGCTCGGCCGCCAGTTGAATCGTGGCGCCGGCGGTGGCGAGAAAGCCAATAAGTGCTGCTCCAAACACGGCCAGGCTGATCAACCCAAGGAATATTCCCGGTGACCAGGCGAAGGCTGCCAGGGCGATGCCGGTAGCAATCTCGAGTACCGCCAGCGCGCGGCCCGGGCGGCGCGCTACGGAGGGTAGTCCGGAGATGAATGCGCCGACCGTAGCTCCGACGCCAGTGGCGGTGAGGAGGACGCTCAGGCCCCCTGCTCCTTCGTGAAACACGTCGCGCGCCATCTTGGGTAGGAAGTTGCCGTAGGGAAGGGCAAGCACGCAGAGACCAAGGGATGGGAGCAACACAGCGTAGATGCGGGGGGTGCGCGCCACGGTGAAAGCGCTGGCCAGCATTCGCCCGCTCGGCCCGGAGCGCGGCTTGCTGCGGGTGCGAATGGCCGCGATGGCGGCAATGACGGCCAGAAAGCTGATCGCGTTGGCGGCGAAACAGGCGGCGGCGCCGTAGGCGACCAGGAGCCAGCCGCCAATGGCGGGGCCGGCGATGCGGGTCAGGTTGAAACGGGCGGAGTTGATAGCGACCGCCCGCCGAAGCTGCTCCGGCCCGACCAGCTCCTTGATGAACGCTTGCCAGGAGGGGCCGTTCAGGGCGTTCACCACGCCGTTCGCCGTGGCGATCAGGAGCAAGGCGGCGACGCTGGCGCGGCCCGCCGCCTGCAAGATGGCGAGCAGCGCGGCCAGCAGCGTGGCCCCCGTTTGCGTGACCAGCAGGATGCGCCGCCGATCCGCTCGGTCTGCCAGCGTCCCCGCCGGCAGACCGAGCAGGAGCACGGGAGCCGTCGATACGAAGCCGAGCAGCCCCAGCAGGAAGCTGGAGTTGCCCAGCTGCAAGACCGTCCAGTCGAGGGCGACCGACTGCATCCAACTGCCCAGGCTGGAGACGAAGGCCCCCGCCAGGAACAGCGCGTAGTCGCGGTTGGCGAGCGGACTGTTCCGCAACCAGCCTGGCCGCCCCACGATCGCGAGCTACTGGCTCTTATCCAGCTTGAGCTGTTCGTTGACGTGCTGGACGATCTGGTCCATGGCCGGCTTGGGGTCCATCTTCTGCTGCATCACATTCTTCTGGGCCGTGCCCATCTCGTTCCACAACGTTTGGGCCTCGATGGTCACCGGGCGGTTCCAGGCCTTCGGGAGCTGATCGAAAAACTTGTTATGGATGGGGTCGGCGCGCATCTTGGGATCGTCCGCCACGGCCTTGAGGGTCGGGATGTGCGCCGTCCCCAAGCAGTAGGTAAGCAAGCCCTCCTTGCCGGTCGCGTAGTTTACCCAGGAGTACCCTTCATCGAGGTGCTTGGCGCCCTTGGGCACCGTCAGGGACCAGCCGCCTGCCATCGAGCTACCGGGACCGTTCGGTGACGGGATCGGGGTAAGGGTGAACTGCAAGTCGGGGACGTACTGCTTGATGGTCGCGAGGTCCCAATCACCATTGACCCAGCTCGCTACCTTGCCGGTGTAGAAGTAGGTCTGATTGGTCTGTTTGGGCTGTGAGCCCATGAACGTGTCGACGTTGGTCTGCCCCCAGCGCTTGGCGTAGGTCTGCATGTAGGTGAAGGCGTCCACGTTCGGTTGGGTGTTGGCCGTACAGGTGTCGGCCTTCTCGTCGTAGAACTCGCCGCCGAAGTTCTTGCACCAGATCTCGTGGAAGCAGTTGCCAATGGTTGGCCAGTAGCCGAGCTGCTGGATATTCCCCTGTGCGTCGGCCTTGGTCATTTTCTCGGTCCAGTCCATGAGGTCCTGGGTGGTCTGGGGCGGCTTTGTTAGGTCCATGCCGGCCTGCTGGGCGGCCTGGTTGTTGATGTAGAGCATGCGAATGTCGGTGTCGAACGGCAAGACCCACTGCTTCCCTTGCCAGGTCGCTTCTGCCCAAGCGAAGGGCAAGTACTGGTCGGCGCTGATCCCGGCCTTGGAGTTCAGCGGCGTGAGGTCCGTGAAGATGCCCTTGTGGGCCCAAGTCGCCGTCAGGAAACGATCGGCGTAGTAGCTGTTGGGCGGCTCGCCCGCGGCGATGGCGGTGAGCAGCTTGTCGGCCAATTGGTTGCTGTAGTCGACGTGGATATTCTGCACGACGATCTTGTCGTTCTTGGCCTGGAAGTCGTTGATCATCTGCATGATGGCGGTGATGCCGGTCTTGTTCTGGCTGTTCGGATCAAACGAGCTCCAGAACTCAATCAGCGTCTGGCCGGCCTTGACCGGGATAGCTGTCGGCGCGGGGGTGGCGCCTCCGGAAGCGGAGGCCGCGGCGGACGTCGCCGCCGACTTGGCGGCGGTCGAGCTGGCCGCGGTTGTCGCCGGACTGCCGGCGCCACAGGCGCTGAGCAGCGGCGCGGCCAGCAGCCCTGCGCCAACGACCGTCGTCAGACGGAGAAAGGCGCGCCGAGACGAGAAGGATGGTCGGTCCATTGCTGTGCCTTTCACGATGGGCGTATCTACCGAACGGCGAGACACCAAAATGCTCGCCGCGGGCGGTGCGGGGGCAGCTTCCCACAGCATCACTTGCAGTGATTGTATACTGCGCAAACGCCGCGCGCACCGCCTGATGACGGAGGACCCTGACGTAGCTCGGACCCTCGACGATGCAGGCATCGTCCGCATCGGCTGGCGAGCCCTACGCGACGCGCAGCGCAACCAGGTCGCCCCTACGGGAAACACCACAAAGGGAGGGAGGTAGCGCAACGTGGAACGGTTGTACCGTAGGGGAGCGGCGCTTGCTGAGGAGATTGCGGCGACAGTCGTCCCACCCGGCATGGTTGCGCTCTGGTTCCTCGGCCAGGCCAGTATTGCTCTCAAGAGCGGGGACGCTGTTGTCTACGTTGACCCGTACTTCTCGGATAATCCCCATCGCGTCTACCCGACACCGCTCTCCACCGGCGACCTCACCCGAGCGGACTGGGTGTTCTGCACGCATAACCATCTCGACCACCTGGACGTGGCGACGTTGGCGCCTATCTCCCAGCGCTTCCCCACCTGCCAGTTTGTCGTTCCCGCGCCGCACGTGGCCGTGCTTACGGGAGCCGGCATCCCTGCAGGACAAGTCCATGCAGCGAGAGCTGGCCGCCGACTGTCTTGGCCGGAGTTGGCGGTGACACCGCTGCGCGCCAAGCACGAGGAGTTCGAGCAGGACGCCAACGGCGACCACCTGTACCTGGGTTTCGTTATCGAGCTTGACGGAATCCGCGTGTTCCACTCCGGCGACACGGTTGGCTTTGAATGTCAGGCTCAGGACTTGACGCCCCTGCGCCCGCACATCGCTTTCCTCCCTATCAATGGTCGGGACTGGTATCGCAACCGGAGCAACGTCGCCGGCAACATGAATTACCGGGAGTCGCTGGACCTCGCTGTCGCGGCCGGCGTCGACCTGATTGTCCCCATCCACTACGATCTCTTCGCTGGCAACACCGAGAATCCGGCCTTTTTCGTCGACCACCTGTACCGCACAGCGCCCGCCCAGAAGTTCAAGCTGTTCGCGGTCGGGGAGCGCATGCTGTACGTGCCCTGATCGGCGTGTGGAACCGTGGTGGAGGTTGAATCGGCGGGATGCCACCGTTCCGCTCCCGCGTCGCATGGCGCGATCTGATCACCGCGGCCGGCGTGTTGGTCATCATCGCTTCTTTTCTGGGTCGTCTCCATTTCCAACTGCTGTCGTCACGGCCTCAAGGGACGGCCGTCACTCAGGTCGGCGTCGCCGACACCGCCGCAACATCGACGGTGCAGGTGATCACGGAAACGCTGGCGCCGTCCATTTCCGTCGTTGTAACCGACACCGTCACTGTCAGCGTCTTGGCGCCGAGTCCCCGAGCCGGGACCACGGCCGTCGCCGCGGCGGGTCCGACGGCAAGTCCGCCAACGGCCACGCCGCGGCCCGCGAGTGTATCGTCTACGACCGAACCGCCCAGCTCGAATGTGCGAGCAGTCGTTCGGGCGCCCAGCGCAACTCCGGAAACCGCGGCTGCCCCGGCCGCGGCGCCGGTGGCGACGAGTCCGGCCAATACCCCGCAGCCAAGCACCCCAGCGGCCGCCGTGCCGCGCCCTACCGTCGCTCGGCAACCGACCGCCACAGTGCAGCGGACGCGGTCCCCAACCGCTCAGGCGCGCCTGACCGCCCTCGCGAACGCGACCGTATCAAGCACGCCGATCCCGCGGCCGACACAACTGCCGTTACCGCCGCTCGGGGCCAGCGCCATCCAGGTGGCCAAGTACAATGTGACGCGAGGCGCTCAGCAGCTCGTCGTGGTGGTTGCCCCGGCCCGGACCGTGGTGACGATCAATGTCGTCTATTCCGGCGGTTATCAAGCGAGCTACCGCGGAAGCACGGACGCCGATGGCGTGTTGCAGTGGGCCTTCGCCGTCCCCGATGGCGCGAAGGCGGGCATGGCCACGGTGCAGGCCGTCACCGCTGCCGGGGACAAGAGCACATCCTTCTCGGTGACATAGCCCGGACTCCTCCGGATTGGTCGCGGGCATCCCGCGTCACGGCGGTGAGGCGGACGCCACAAACTGCCCACAGCGTCGGCAGAAACCAACAGGGCGGCTATACCAGGCCATCGTGACGGCACGCGGATCGTGCCTGCCCAGCCAGCAGAGCAGACGCCCGATGAAAGAACGTTCGGTCAGTGTCTGCATCACCACCTCGCCGCGCTTGTCGCTCGACCCCGTCCCACCGTAACCCGCGTTCCTTAAGCCCCGATGAGGATCCACTAAAGAATCTGGGGGCCGACGGAAGCGGAGTATGTGGCGGTGCGAGACCACGGTTGCCTCAGGACCCCGCCCCAATGTGGGCCGTGGTGACGCCATTCTGGGAGACGATCTTGATGGCAATGTTGCCGACTGCGATGTTGGTCGTAGAGCTCCCATTGCCGGTGGTCCCTGGCGATACCTTCACGGTGAGGTCCGCGCAGCCGTCCGACCGGCTGACCATGGAGGCGCTGAAGTTGTGGCCGTTGATGAGCTGCTCGATGGCCTTTTCCGCCTGAGGATCGGAGGTCCCGCAGATCCGGAAGGTGCCCCCCGGCGTCGCATTGGCCGATACCGACGTTGGAGGCTGCTGGGCGCCTGATGCGCCTGCCGTCGGTGATGCGGAAGCTGCCTGCGCTGTTGGCGACGGCTCCAGAGTCGCAGCCGCCTCTGGAGTGGCCGTAGGTGGCGATGGCGTTGCCGTGACGACCACCACAATCACCCGTGGCGTCGTGGTCGGCCCGGGTGTAGGCGAGGCGATTGTTAGCGGCTGCGCGCCGCAGCCGGCAAGGAGCAACGGGAGCACGAGCGTCGTTGCTCTGAGGAATCGCATGAACCTCTGCTCCTGTCCTCAGCGGCGCCGATCCCAGTGTACCGTTTCGACTAGTGGGTCGTTTGTGTCGTCGGGCGCCATTCGCCGCGCGATCGCGCAGCATCGAACGGCCGGGTAGGGGCAGGTCTCTGTGCCTGCCCTGTTTCCCGCACCAGCGGGCGCCACCGTGGAAACGGCGACCAGGGCAGGCACAGAGACCTGCCCCTACCCGGACGGCTCGGAATGGCATGCCGCA
>CALBSQ010000296.1 GCA_937967325.1 uncultured Chloroflexota bacterium | reverse complement strand
CGCGAAGCTCGGAGAGGCTCCTAGCGCCGCGCGGGCGCCCCATTGTCATCCTGAGCGGAGCGAAGGACCCCCGGCCGGGCGGGGTGGCGCCCGTACGGGTCCGCGCAGCGCCAGCGGCCCGGCCGGGGGTCCTTCGCTCCGCTCAGGATGACAATGATGCGTCACCTCAACACAACATGTTGGACGCACGACTTAGTCGAAGGAGTCAAATCTATGAAGCTTGGTTGTAACACGGTGCTGTTCGGCATGGCCGACCTGGACGCGGCGCTGGAGCACGTCGCCTGGGCGGGCTTCGACGGGGTGGAGCTGGCGGCATTGCCGGGGATGGCCGATCACATCGATCCGGAGCGCGACCCCGAACGGGCGCGGGACATCGTCGTGCGCGCCGGCGAGCTCGGCATCGACCTGGTCGCCATCGAAGCCGGCGGCAACCCAGAGCGGCAGCAGCGGTGCTTCGACCTGGCACGGTCGCTGGGGGCGCCGACCGTCTGTGTGGGATCGGGCGGCAAGCCGGACGACGCCTCGTCGTGGCGCGATACCATCGACCGGCTGCGCGGGATGGCCAAAGCAGCCGAGCGAGCCGGCGTGACCATGGCCGTGAAGCCGCACGTCGGCGCGGCGATCTATTCGACCGCCACGGCGCTCAAGGCAGCGCAGGAGATCGATTCTCCCGCCTACGGCGTCAACTGGGATCCTAGCCATCTGTACCGCAACAATGAGGATCTGCTGCAGTCGGTCACCGCGCTGGTGTCGTACATCCGGCACGTCCACTTTCGCGACTGCCTGAATCGAGAGCAGCGAGTCGGGCCGCCGGAAACCCAAATCCCCGGCCGGGGCAGCGTCGACCTGCCGGCCATCCTGCGCGCCTTGAAGCAGGGCGGCTACGACGGCTACCTCGACCTGGAGATCATCGGCGCCAAGAGCTACGAGCTCTCCCGCGCCATGGGCATCGCCGCCGAGAGCCGCGGCTACTTACATCGCTGCTTACAGGAGTTGTAAGCAGCGGCCGCGCCTTCGCGCTCCCAAACGCTTCCTCCGTCTGGGGAAGCTGGTGCATGGTTTCCCAGTCGAGGGAGCAGAGAGGTCGATTTCGGCTGCATGTGTGGATTGCTACGGTCAGCGACTTGGAGATAGATGCCGCCAACGACGCCGAAATGGCGCGCCATGGGATAACACCAGACGAGGTATGGGAAGTCCTATCCGACGCACCAGAGTTCTTCCAGAATCGCCGTGGGCGCTCGGCGACACGTATCATGATTGGACGCACTGACGGCG
The DNA here is from genome assembly GCA_937967325.1 of uncultured Chloroflexota bacterium. Taxonomy (GTDB): domain Bacteria; phylum Chloroflexota; class UBA4733; order UBA4733; family UBA4733; genus UBA4733. The sequence goes on along the minus strand of CALBSQ010000296.1, from coordinate 3,280 downwards.
GGCGCCTGCTGGCAGTCCCACTGGCGCCAACCGCGCTTCAAGGTAGATGGAGACCAGCAACCGCTTGGCTAGCAAGTGCCGGTGAACGCACGCGATATCGAAGGGGGCGGTGATGGAACCAGAGGATTTCGAGATCGGGGAAGAGGTCCACATGGAGGTGGCCCCTCGATCCAAGCGGGGCCTGGTGGTTTCCGTACGTTTACCGGCGGATGAAGCGGAGGAGCTCTTCGCCGTAAGCAAGGCAGAGGGCAAGATGGTCACGCAGGTTGTGGCCGAGGCGTTACGCGTATATCTCAGCGGCCATGCGGCAACGGCAGCGCACAAGACCGCTGTGCGCGCATGAACAAAAGTGGTGCATCCGCCAGGGCTTGGACACTTCCGGCGGTCGCGGCGGTCTCCCGGCGACTGAAGTCGCGGGCTACGTCCGGCGGTCCATTCAGCGCGGATCAAGCAAGTGAGAGTCCGCGTAGGCGGACTTTGCAGATCTTAGCCCGCCAAGAGCGTCACATCTTCGCCGGGACCCCCACCCGGCCCTACTGCCAGGGCAAATTCAGCTCCCCCAGGATTCCACGTAGGCCGGCGAAGGACTCGCGACTGCCCTGCTCTTTCGTGCCGCCGGCTGGCTGGTAGTGCGTTTCCAGGGCAATCATGCCGGTGTAGCCGTCTCGGTGCAGGGCCGAGAGCTGGCCGCGATAGTCGACCTGGCCGCCGCCGATGGGCCGCCATTCCGACGAGCCGTCGGCGTGCCGGACCGCGTCCTTGACGTGGACGTGGCTGATCCAGGGGCGCACGGCATCGTAGCCATCGGGGTAGGGCCGGTCCTCGCCGGAGACGAGGGCGTTGCCGATATCCCAGATCGAGCGGAAGGCGGGCGAGTTGATGGCCAGCATCAGTTGGCGGATCTCGGCGCCGGTACCGACGAGCGTGGTCTTGGTGTTCTCGAAGGCGAGCGTGACGCCGGCGCGCTCGGCCAGGCGCACCGGCAGCTCCAGCCGTTCCAGCAGCAGGTCCCAATGCTGGGCTAACGTGTCCTGCCGCCAGAAGGAGAAGCAGCGAACCATGGGAGTATGGAAGAGGTCGGCGATCTCGAAGGAGCGTTTTAGGATGTCGATGTGCTGCGCGTAGGCCGCGGCGTCGGCGATCGGGCAGCGCAGGAACAGGGAGTCGATGGCGCTGACGCGCAAACCCCGTTCGCTCACCATGCGCAGCGCGCGCGTCAGCTCGACCGGCTCCAGGTCGCAGACGTTCTTCCCCCACAGCTTGTGCAGCTCGACGGTGTGGAGGTCCCACTCTTCGGCGACGTCCAGAGCGTGGGCAAAGTCCTGATCGATCTCATCGGTGAGTACGCTGAGCGTGAACACGGCAAACCTTCCCCCTCTGTTTCCTGCCTACGGTCCGCGATGCAGGAACTCGACCACTTTGCCTGCCCGGCAGCGAAGGCGCCACACCTAGCTTATGGCCGGCACGGAGCGCCCGGTGCCTCGGAGGCAGACTGCTCCCTACGGATAGTCCTCGCCGATGCGCACCAGCCGGCGCTCCGTCGCCGACAGGTGGGCCGCGTAGGTCAGCTCGAAGGTGCGCATCCCTTCCTCGTACGGACAGCGGATGAGGGAGCGGTCGCCGCTGCGCACGGCCTCGATGAAGGCCTTGTTCATCTCCAGGTTCGGATCGACCTCCTCGGGATAGTCCTGCCGGTCCCCACGCCCACGCAGCACCGCCAGCCCGTTGCCCAGGCTAACCGCCAGCACCAGGTCCTTCGCCACGATATGAACGTAGCTGTGGAAGCCAGGGAACGCGGCGGGCGCAGCGCAACTGTTGGCGATGATCCCAACGCCGCCATTGGCGAGACGCAAGCTCACCGTGTTCACGTCGGCGATATCCAGGTTGGGCACGTCGGTGAGCAGGGCGGTGGCGGCCATGGCGTAGACCTCGCGCACCTCACCGCAGAGGTAGCGCAGCAGATCGATGCAGTGGGTATGTTGCTCGATCAGCATGCCGCCACTCTTGCTCTGCACCCGCCACCAGGGCGTGCCGGGCAAGGGACTCCAACGTACCGCCATCACCATGCCAACGGGCACGCCGGCCAGCACCTCGCGCGCCCGCTGCACGGCGGAGCTGTAGCGCCACTGGTAGGCGACGGCGGCGAACACGCCAGACTGGCGGACGTGGGCGTCTATCTCGCGGGCCACGCCCATGCTGAGCGCAACCGGCTTTTCTACCATCAGCGCCTTGCCGGCGTCGAGGACGGCATGTTCCACCGCGCCGTGGGCGAAAGGCGGGAGGGAGACGTAGACGGCATCGAGCGGCGCCTGCTCCAGCATTGCCCGCACGTCCGTAAAGCCGGGCGCCTCCAGGGGCGGCGCCTCGCCCACCAGTCGCTGATTGACGCGCAGCCGGATGCGCTCCAGCGCCTCCGGTTGAATATCACAGAGGCCGGTGACCGCGACGTCCGGCAGGTGGGACAATGACACGACCTCGTGAAACGTGCGGCCCCCGGTGCCGACGAAGCCAACGTTGACCGTCATGCGCTCGGTCCTTTCCCCACGATCCTGTTCGGCAACCGCCAGATCGGTTGCTAGCATAGCGCAAGCATTAGTGCCGTTACCTTTTCCCGCGTGACACGCCGTTCTGCGCAGGGTGGAGCGGCCCCTAGCTCTGGCCGAGTTGCTTGGCGAGCTGCGTCGTACAGAGTTGTTGCAATTGCCCCAGTCCATCCCGCGGCGTCACTTGACCGGGGTACACCTTGGCGATCATCGTCTTCCAGTTGTCGGAGAAGTAGCCCTCGACCGGATCCACCGGATCGCCCCACAGCTCGTCCGCGCTGCTGGCCGACTGCACATACCAGTCGAGACCGGGGTACTGCTTGGTGTTCATCTTCGGCAGGAAGGACTTCCGCGCCCCGACGTATCCGACGCCGTCCAGGATGAGCTGTTCCGCAGTGTCGGTGGTGAGGTACGCGGCCAGCGCGAAAGCCTCATCCGGATGCGGCGAACCCCGGGGCAGCACAGCGAAGTGGCCACCCGTGGACTGCATCTTCTTGCCCTTGCGGTCCGCCGACACGGGCGGCCAGCCGTAGACGTACTGCTTGCTCGGGACAAGCTTGGTCAGGTATCCCGGTGTCCAGTAGCCGTTGATTTGCATGGCCTCCGTGCCCATGACGATGCCGGACTTGGCGCCCGCCCCGCCGGTGTTCGTCTTGTGAAAGGTCTGGACGGCGTTCCAGCCACCGGCGGCGTCGTAGAAGCTCTTCACAGTCGACAGCGCGTCCTCCAATTGGCTG
>CALBSQ010000295.1 GCA_937967325.1 uncultured Chloroflexota bacterium | reverse complement strand
GGGACGCCTCCGTGCAGGGCCGCTACTACTGCGTCAGCCGCCTCATCGCCGACTCGTCCGGCTGCTATTACGGCGACTGAGCGCCGATTCCGGGGAGGCCGGGGACCGGCAGGCGCCGCTCCCCGGTCGGTCCCCTCTTGCGATCCCCAAATATGTTGTGACGAAGAAAAGAGGAACACATGGCAAACTGGACCGACAATCCCGCGACGAGCGGCACGCACATCCGCCCCCGGCACATCAACGAGCTGCGCCGCACTGTGGACCGCAATCGGAGGGCGGCCAACCTGTCCGCCTATCCTTGGAACGATAACCCCGTTTCGATCACTACCCACATCCGCGCTGCGCACTTCAACGAGATCCGGGCGGCCATCCCGTCGTCGGTGTCGATCGGCAACTGGAGCGTAGGCCACCCGCCCGCCAGCACCCGCCAGGTCAGCGCGCGCGACATCAACGACCTGCGCGGCTGGGTCGACCAGTTCTCCCGGTCGCTCAACCTGCCGACCGGACCGGACCCCGTACCGCAGGGCGTGACCTCCTTCACCGTCGACGAGAACTCGGGGCCGACCTTACGTCATGGTCGACCAGAACTCGGTCAATGACCTCCTCCTGCTCGGGCCCGGCCTGCAACTGGGCGGGCCGCCCAACGTCCGGGCGGACATTCGCGCGACCAGGGGCGCCAACGTCGTCCCGACCGGCGCCCACGCCAACGCGCTCCAGCTCTACCGAAGCAACGGCATCCTCTCCACCGGGCTGCTCACCCGGAACTTCGACGTGGGGGGCAGCCCGAACAATCCGCACTCGGAGAACGACAACATCATCGCGATGAGCAATGCCTACATCGACCACTTCGTCGGCGCCGTCACGTCGGTGATCAACCAGCTTGTGAACAATGGCGTCGGCTCCTACATCATCTGGAACGAGCCCCATGCCGCCAACCCGCCGACGCCGGGGGCGCTGGCGCCACGGAACTTCGCCGCCCTGCTGTACTAGTGCTACACCAATCTCAAGCCGTTATCAGGGGTGTTCAACATGTACACGGGCGGTCTGCTGTGGCCTTTCGGCCAGCGGAACAATGACGGGACCATCTCCGCGCCACCGGCCTCCGACATGGTCCACGCCTACCTGCAGGCGGTCTATGACTTCCTGTTGGACAACCGCATCGGTCGCTACTACGGGACGACCACGCCGTGGGATGCCGTGAACGTCCACGTCCACCACTGTGGCTGGCAGGACTCGGACATGGACTACCTCTACGCGCGGATCAACGCGGTCTTCGACCCGAGCCAGAACCCGCACATCGGGCGGGACGACGTGCCCGACGCCCGTCCCGAGGACAAGAAGGGGACCGTCATCGGTGAGTGGGGCATCACACACGATGAGCAGCGGAACACGCCGAACTGCCTGGCCAACGCCTTCACCTCGCTGACCAAGCGATTCGACGCCATGTGGTGCTTCCAGCATCCCAACCATAACCAGGACAATCCCAGTCTCGATCCCGGCCATTGTAGCGACTCGGGTAGCGTCTTCGGGCTGATCGAGTGGAACGAATCCAACGTGTTCGTCAAGGGCAATGCCTGCCCAGAGTGGTCCGCCCTCCAGTCGCTCTACGGGAATCCGTGAACGGCGGGGCAGACTTTGGACCTGCGGACCAATGCGCTAAGCGGGTGTCGCCTGAACCACCGGATCGCCTTTGGCCGCGCTCCAGTGAGGCGCGGCGGCGCCCGACCTCGCACCTTACGGGAGCGCGGGATCGGGGGCCGCCGCTGACCGACGCACTCCACCGCCGCCGCCTGATCGGGGCAGCGCGACTGGCAGACTGGGTGCCGTAGCCGATGCCGGCGGGGCATACATGGCCCCGTCGCCGAGGGTGCGGCCATATCGCGACCCGCCCCACACGAACAGCTCCCGCCCCGTCCACGTCACGGCGGCCGCCGAGCGCCCTGAGGGAGCGCCAACGGTGGCCATTGGCCCCCAGGTATCGGTGGCCGGGTTGAAGCGGGCGCCGTCGTTGTCACCACTCGGACTGCCGGAGTTGCCGCCCCAAATGAGCACCTCATTTCCTGTCCACATCGCGAGCGCCCCCGCGCGCACGTCGAGGAGGCTGGTGGCGGGAATGGGGGACCAGACGCCGGCGCCATTCGTTGGCTGCCCGTTTTCGGAGTCGGCCGCGGCCACGGGCCGTGCCGGGCTGGCGACGATGGTGAGCAGCGCCATGATGCTGGCGAACCCACGGAGTAGCGTCAGGTAGCATCCCACACAATCCCCCCGGATCAAGCGTTCACAGGACAGTAGCAGATACGTGCGCACCGGGGTATCGCATTGGCTTTCTCCTGCTGGCACGTGGTCACCGGGGCGGGCGGGACGCCCGCGCTCCGATGAGATTGCCGTTCAGCCGCTGTATTGGCCTGCGCCGTGTCCCTGGCCCAGCGACTAGCGAATCCCCTGGCCGCGTCCTATAGTCTCCGTGCCACCTGGACATGCCGGCGTGGCCAATCGGAAAGGATGGCCACTATGGCGACGGCACAGCCGCTGCGGCTCGGGATGATCGGCTGCGGCCAGATCAGCGACCGCTTCTTCAACCAGGCCGAGGCGCTGGAGGGGGTGCGCTTCGTGGCGACCTGCGCCGCCCACGAGGAAAGCGCACGGCGCAAGGCAGAGGAGCGCGGCTGCGAGCGCTGGACCATCGACTATCAGGAGATGCTGAAGTGGGCCGACGTCGACGGCGTCGTCGTCACCACGCCGCACCAGATGCACGCGACGATGGCTGCGCACGCGGCGCAGGCCGGCAAGCACGTGCTGATCGAGAAGCCGATGGCCACGCGGTGGGAGCATGCCCAGGCGCTGGTGCAGGCTGTCGAGGCCAGCGGCGTGACGGCAGCGGCGCTACCCTACGACCACTCTCCCGTGCTGCTGGCCGGTCTGTCCTACCTGCGCGAGGAGGTCGTCGGCAAGATCACCGCGGCGGAGGCAGAGCTGAACATCCCCGGGCCGCCGCGGTCCAACTGGTACTACTCCAAGGACGCGGAGGGCGGAGCCATGCTGGACACGGCTCCCTACGCGCTGAGCCGCCTCGCCTGCGTCATGGGGCCGGCGGTGCGTGTGGCCGGTTACGTCAACCGCCTCATTCCGATGCGCCTTACCGGCGATGGCGGCCGCGTCCAATCGGAGGTGGACGACAACGTGACGATCATCCTGGAGTATGCGACTGGCCAGCAGTCGGTCGTGCGCACTTGCTGGGCCTACAGCTACAGCCAGAACGGTACGGTGATCCACGGGCGCCACGGCGACGTGTTCATGAACGAGTACGGCCGCCCGCTGGTCGTTCACAGCAAGCTAGGCCCGGTCGCGAAGGCCGAGCCGGTGGACTATCTGGCGATCAAGGACTGTTACGCGCCGCCGGTACCCGAGGCGACGGAGACCATCGTCGGCCACTTCGTCCACTGCATTCGCAGCGGCGAGCGGCCCCGCTGCAACGTCTGGCAGGCGCGCCATGTGGTCGAGCAGATGATGAAGGCCTACGAGTCCGCCAAAACCGGCCGCATCCTCGATCTCGAAACCACGTTTACGCCCTGGTGGATCGCGCCGGAAAGGATCTTTGACCTTTCGGGGCAATGGCTGTGAGGGGCGCTGGGGCGAGGGGGCGATGAGGCGAACCGGGGAGAGGAAGCTCGGCCTGCCGGACGGGGAGCTGATCCCGTCTCGTCTGTGTCCTCGCCATCCCCAGTCGCCCACTCGCCTCATCGCCCCCTCGCCCCAGCGCCCCTACGCCTCGTCTGCGGGCGGCGGCCGCTCGGGGCGCCGAAAAAGCTGAAGATGGCGCGCAGGAGGCGAGAGAGTCCCCACAGGAGGATGATCGCCACCCAGACGGGCCAGAGGTAGCGGACCGCGATGATGCCACCGATGAAGATGGCGTGCAGCAGATCAAGCGGCAAGCTCGATGGCAGGTGTATCGACACTCGATCAGTCCGTCCGCGATGAGGGCGGGCCATGCGACCCTGTGCCCAAGTGTACCTGATGTAGCGATCAGCTATCAGCCATCAGCGGTCAGCAACTAGCCGCTGCAACGTGGCGCCTACGATTCGAGCCGACTGCGCCACGACAGGGTGCTGGCAGTTCATTCGCTTACCCCTGGTTGCTGACCGCTGATGGCTGATAGCTGATCGCTCGTTATTAGTCGCCGCGCCGCCTGTGCTGCTTGCTTCGGCGAGACGTCCATGATGCAGGCGCGGGTGCCATAGGGGCAGGTTGTCAAACCGCAGGGTGAGCACGGAACGGGATGGGTCAGCACTATCTCGGTCGGCGCGTACCGTCCCCACAGCTCGGCCTGGTTCACTCCGGCGCGGATGACGACAGCGGGAGCGCCCACCGCGGCGGCAACGTGGCGGACGACGGAATCGACGCACAGGACAACGTTGCATGCTGCTAGGACCGGACCTAAGCAGGCAAGAGGCGTTTTGCCTACCAGGGACACGGCGGGCAGACTCGCGGCTGCCAGCGCCCGCACGAGACTGGCGGCGTCTTCTGTCCCCACGACCAGCAGCGAGCCGCCGCTCTCGCCGGCAAGCGCCTGGGCCGTTCGGACGAATCGGTCGTCGCTCCAGCGGTGGAAAGGGCTGCCGGTTTCCGGAGCAAGGACAATTCGGGGCCCCGGCAGCTCCTCGATGGCCGCCGCCAGCTCGCAACGGCCCTGGTGGCGCGGCAGGGCAATCTGCCGGTCGGCGGTATCGGCGCCCAGATAGGCGGCGATGTCGAGGCATTGCTGTACGACCGGGACCCGACGATACGGCACGACATCGGTAAGGAGGAATCCGCCGCCGGCCGCGGCGAAGCCCACGCGCCGCGGCGCCCCGCTCAACCACAGGATAGCAAGGGATCGCGGGTCGGCGCGGAAGTCGATGGCGAGGTCGAATCGACGCCGACGTATGGCACGTAAGCTCCGAGACAGCGTGCGCAGATGGGTACGATGCGGGAAGCGACAGAACCAGGGAAGGTCGATCTCGATCAATTCGTCGACGTAGGTGCATCCGGCGAGGGCCGTCGCCGACCAGGGACCAATGGCGCAGGCGAGGTGAGCGCTGGGGAAGCGCTGCCGGATCGCGCGCATCGCCGGCGTCGCAAGGAGCACGTCACCAAGGTGATCCGGACGCAGGATGAGAATTCGGCCGGAAGTGAGGACGGAGCGCGCAGCACCGGACCTTACCGCGTAGACGGGACCTGCCAGAAGGTCCAGACAGCGCATCCAGCGATAGTTGCGCTCGTTGATGAAATCCCGACGACGTAGATCGGGGCAGGCGGGGCGCAACGGCGACAGCGAAGGCCAGCCGTTTCCGGCCGCCGTGCGCTACGCGACCTGCACGCCCACGGGCCGCTCAGAGGGGCTTCGCTCCGGCCGGGCGTATTCTCGCGACCGTTCCGGCTCACTGGCGCTGTGAGGCAGCATCGCCCAGGCCAGCACCAACACCGCCATGGCGACAAAGCAAATTGCGAGTAACAAACTGTCCACGTGCATCCCCCGTACGACAACCGTGCGCCGAAGGCGGCGATTCACGGCTCCGTGGCGACTACGCCTAGGGAGCATCATTGCCCAACCGACCGGTCATGGACGGTACGCCTGGCACCCTTGCCATTGCGCCCAGTATACCGTTGCGCGCGATGTTTGCCTAGTCGTTGGCTTCAAGGCAAGCGATGCAATCTCTTGACAGCCGGGCAACGGAGGCATTGCCGGTAGGCAGCGCGCCCGGTGGCATGCCTCCTGGGTGGCTGCCGCCGATTGCGAGTTGAGCCGATACCGGCATGCAGAGAGGCGCCGTATGCCGCGACTCGACCCTTGCGTAGTTGTACACTCCCACGTCGGGATGGTAGGAGAGGGGATCGCATGGCGCGTTTCTCAACGTCTTGGCGGGAGAAGTCGCCCGGCCCGGCGCTGAGGAGCGGCTTACGAGAGGGGCTAGCATGTCGTCGCCCGCGGTAACTTCGACTCGGGTCCTCCGGACGCTGCTGACCGATGCTCCGCCCCACGCCATTCGGCTCTGGGACGGCAGTGCCAGCGCTCCCCCAGCCGGGCAGTTGCCCCACTTCACCATCGTGCTCAATCACCCGGGAGCGCTGCGGCGCATGTTGCTCCCCCCAGACGACCTCGCGCTGGGGGAGGCCTACGTGCGCGGCGATTTCGACATCGAAGGGGATATCGAATCGGCCATCGCAGCCGGGGAAGCAGCCCTCGCCGGCCGGTCGAAGGCGGAATTGTTGCTGCTGGCCCGCGACCTGCTACGACTGCCGGCGAGCCGGCCCGGCGCGTCGAGTGCGGGCTTGCCCGTGCGCGCAAGGGCGCGGCTGTTGGGGAGCCGTCACTCCAAGCGTCGCGACGCCGCGGCCGTCACCTACCATTACGACGTTTCCGACGACTTCTATGCCCTGTGGTTGGATCGTCGCATGGTCTACTCCTGCGCCTATTTCCCCACGGGAAGCGAAGACTTGGAGGCGGCGCAGGCCGCCAAGCTGGAGCATATCTGTCGCAAGCTGCGCTTGCGGCCTGGCGAGCGGCTGCTTGATGTGGGATGCGGCTGGGGCGGCCTCGTCATCTACGCGGCCGAGCGCTTCGGCGTGACGGCCGTCGGCGCGACTGTCAGTCCCAGCCAGGCGGCCTTCGCACAACGACGCATCGCCGAGGCCGGGCTGTCCGATCGTTGCCGCGTCCTGCTGCGCGACTACCGCGATCTGGCCGACGAAGACGCCTTCGACAAGGTGGTGAGCGTCGGCATGTTCGAGCACGTGGGGAGGGCCAAGCTTCCCGGCTATTTCGCCTGCTTGTGGCGACTGCTCCGACCGAAGGGGCTGCTGCTCAACCACGGCATCGGCGAGGGACCGCGGGCTGGGCAACGTCTCCTGCCGTCATTGCTGGGCCGCCGCTCCTTCGTGCAAACCCACGTCTTCCCCGATGGCGAGTTAGTGCCGCTGAGCGTCACGCTGGCAGCGGCCGAAGCGTCCGGCTTCGAGGCGCGTGACATAGAGGACCTGCGCGAACATTACGCGCAAACGCTGCGTCATTGGGTACGCCGGCTGGAGGCACGTCACGACGAGGCAACGCGCTTTGCTAGCGACGGAACCTATCGGACCTGGCGACTCTACATGGCGGGTTCAGCGCACAGCTTTGCCACAGCGCGGCTGGGGTTGTGGCAGGTGCTGCTGGCCCGCCCGGACAGTGCCGGCGCGGTGGCCCTGCCACCCACGCGGGCAGATCTCTACGCGCGGTAGCCGGGCGCCGTCGGCCTGCCGGCGCTGAGAGCTTGAGAATCAATCCCACCGAGGTGGCGGTGACCACAACATGTTGGGCTTGTCAATCGCAAGCAGGCCCAACATCTGGCATACCTCGCCTGCGGATCAGGTTTGATTCTCAAGCTCT
>CALBSQ010000294.1 GCA_937967325.1 uncultured Chloroflexota bacterium | reverse complement strand
GGGGAGCAGGGGAGCAGGGGAGAACTGGGAACTGGGAGAGGAGGTACGCGATGTGGTGGGCGAATCGGGAACTGACGGTTGGGCTGACGACTGCACGCGGCCGCCGACGCTCCCCATCGCAACATCTCCCTTGCCCCTCTGCTCCTCTGCTCCTCTGCTTCCCGGTCCCCTGCCCCCCGGCCCCCCGGCTATCGCACGTGCCACCGTAAGGTCCGCCGGCGTGGTGAGCTTGAAGTTGGGATCGGTGCTCTCGACCACTGTGACCGGTTGGCCAAGGCGCTCAAACAGCATCGCCTCGTCGGTGACGGTCCAGCCCTCGGCGTTCGCCTGGGCGAGTCCTTGCTCCAGTGTGGCTCGGTGACACACTTGCGGCGTCTGGGCAGCCCACAGTTCCTCACGAGGCAGGGTAGCTGCGACGGTCACGCCGCTAACTCGCTTGATCGTGTCGTTGATTCGCGTGGCTGCGACGCTGCATCCGCTGTGCTGCAGTGCTGATTCCAGGCAGCGGGTGAACAGGTCGGCGGTGGCGAAAGGTCGCGCGGCGTCGTGGATTGCGATCCACTCGCAGCCTTCCAGAGCGGCGACACCGAGCGCGACCGAGTCCTGGCGACGGGCGCCGCCCTCACGGACGGCGGCGACCTTCGACCAGCCGCGTGCGGCAACGAGCGCCCTTGCCCAATCGAGCTGATCGGCGCGTACAACCAGTGCCACGGAGCTAATCGCCGAGCAGCGCTCGCAGGCGTCAACCGACCAGGCGAGAACCGGCTTGCCGGCCAGATCAATGGCTACCTTGTCCTGTCCGGCCATGCGACTGCTCGTGCCTGCAGCCACGATCACGGCGCCACAGTGAGTCTCGTCGTTCACGGCTACTGGTTCCTCCAGACCTGTCACGGGCAGAGCTGGAGCTGGCCGTGATGTCGAGAGCGGGGACTGCGGTCCGCCGCCAGAGGGAATAGCGATTGCCATAGGTGTGCGCGAACTCCCATTTCGTCCCGACCGCAGTCCCCGCCCCGGCATTCCCATCCCCGCCGTCTGCTCCCTCCTGTGCCATTCAGCCCCTAGCGCTTGCCAGACGCCGAATCGCCTCGACGCTCCCAGCCGATACCGTCTCGACAGAGCGGTCAATCTGCCGGGCCAGGCCACGCAGCACGCGCCCTGGACCAACCTCGACAAAGCGAGTGACACCCTGTCCAAGCAGCGTTCGCATGCTGTCCGTCCAGCGCACCGGTTCCGCCACCTGCCTCACCAGCAGCGGTGGAAACAGGCCACCGGTCTGGATTGGTCGCGCGTCGACGTTGCACACCAGCGGGATTGTGGCATCGGCGAAGGAGAAATTCCCTAAGACGCCCGCTAGCTCCGCCGCCATGGGTCGCATGAGCGGTGAATGGAAGGGGCCGCTGACCTTGAGCGGAACAACGCGGGTTGCGCCGAGTGTACGTGCAATCTCGGCGGCGGCGGCGACTGCCTCGGTGGCTCCGGAGATAACGACCTGGCCGGGCGCATTGAAGTTGGCCGGCATGACGATCCCGCCGGCCCGATCGCACGCCTCCGCGACGCGATCGTCGCTCAGCCCAAGGATCGCGGCCATCGCCCCTCCACCCGTCCGCGCCATCAGCTCGCCGCGCCGGTGAACGGCGTAGACGGCATCGCCGAAGGCCAGCACGCCCGCCTGCACCAACGCGCTATACTCGCCCAGACTGTGGCCCGCGACGTAGTCGGCGGCGACCCCGGCCGCCGCCAGCATCCGAGCGCAGGCCGTACACGCCGTCAGCAAGCAGGGCTGCGCATGCTCGGTCCGCTGGATCTCCCCCGGCGGTCCTTCAAAGCAGAGTCTCGCGATGTCGAGACCGGTTCTATCGGCCGCTTCCTCGAACAGGCTGCGCACCGCTGGGTCCGCGTCATAGAGATCGCGCGTCATCCCCACGTGCTGGCTGCCCTGCCCCGGGAAGAGCCAGGCGGTGCGGGGGGCGAGGGGGCGATCAGGCGATGACTGTCTCTTATACACATCTGACGCTGCCGACGA
>CALBSQ010000293.1 GCA_937967325.1 uncultured Chloroflexota bacterium | reverse complement strand
ACCAACCGTGGTGCGCGACCCACTCGCAGTCGGGATCGAGCAGCTCCGGCATCAGTGAGTTGAAGGTCCAGCCGCCGCCGGCCCCGTGGCAGTCCACGACGACAATCTCCGTGGCGCCGCCCGCCTTGGCGCCCCGCACCGCCGCGTTGATCTCCTCGGTGTAGAGCCGCCTACCCTCCTGATACAACGGCGCTCCGCCGTTCACCTGGTCCCAGACGACGATGCCACTGACGCCTTCCATGTCGGTCATGATCAGCACGCGCACGCGCTTGTCCTTTCGTGGCGCGATTCAGCCGGCGAGACGCCGGTCAACGTTGCTCGTCGGAGGGTACACGAAAGTCGTCCGGCCGCGCCACTCGTCCGGTGTGGCCAGCTCCGGCGAGCCGACGACCGGGCGTCTGCCGCTGCCGCCCGACTGCGCTGATACCGCGACGGTATACACTGATGGGTACGGTTAGGACAGCGAGAATGTACTGGCGGCTCCTGTACTTGCGTCTTTTCCTTCGCACTGTCGCGCGGCGCTCGCCACGCGCACCGCTGGCGCCGCTCTGCTTCACCGTGCTGGCCGTGGTCACGGCCACCGCTGCCGCTCCGCCGCCGTCGAGCTCGATCGAGCCGTTGATTCGCGCCTACTACTCGGCCATGGACGCCAAGAACTTGGACCGGCTGGTCGCTTTCTACGCCGACGACGCCGTCGTTTCGTTAGGAGCCCTGCATAGCGGGGTCACGGTGCTCAACAGCCCGCGCCAAATCCGGGATTTTTTCAGCGGCTACTATGAGGTGCAAGGCCCCATCCACCACCACGTTGCGGACTTGCACGTTGACGGCGACACCGTTTTGGTGCATAGCGTGGTTACCTGGACCAACACCACGCTGGCGCTCGATTTGACCCAGCAAATGGTGATCCGGAGCGGGAAGATCGTCGCCCTCTTCGACGCCGGAAACTGTACGTGTTGAGCCGGGCACGGCGCGCTGCCCGTGCTACCATCCGGCAGCGGGGGCGGGCCCCCTCTCTGGCTTCGCCATCTCTCCCCCAATCCTGGGGGAGAGCGGTGGCGGGAAAAGCGCGTAGATCACTGGCCCGTCCCCGCACCCAGGAGAAAGGAAATACAACATGGGACGCCTGACCGGAAAGTCGACCATCGTGACGGGAGCGGCCGTCGGCATCGGGCGGGAGATTGCTATCCTGTACGGCAAGGAAGGCGCCGACGTCGTCGTCAACTACAGCAAGTCGCGCTCGGAGGCCGAGGACACTGCCGGGCGAGTGCGCGCGGCCGGCGGCCGGGCGCATTTGGTCAGGGCCGACGTCTCACAGCAGGCCGAGGCGGAGCAGCTTGTCCGCTCGGCGGTAGAGCAATTCGGGCGTCTGGACGTCCTGGTCAACAACGCCGCCATCACCCGTTTCGTCGACTTTGCCGACCTCGACGGCCTGACCGAGGAGGTGTGGGACGTCCTTTACGACGTCAACGTCAAAGGCACATTCTGGTGCTGCCGCGCCGCTGCCAAAGTCATGCAGGGGCAGACGCCGTCCGGTGGCAGCATCATCAATGTTGCCTCAATGTCCGGTATCCGCGCCAACGGCAGCTCCATCGCCTACTGCTGCTCGAAGGCCGCGGTCATTCATTTGACGCGCTGCCTTGCCCGCGCCTTGGGCCCCTCCAACGTCCGGGTGAACGGCATCGCGCCGGGCGGCGTCAGCGATACGCGCTGGCAGTCCAACCGAACCACGCCCGCGCCACCTGCCACGGCATCGCCGGCAGCCGGGACGCCGATGGGGCGGATCGCCAACCCGGCCGACGTGGCCGATGTGGCGCTGTACCTGGCCGCGGGCGCTCCGCTCACCACCGGCGACGTGATCAGCGTAGACGGTGGGCGCAGCCTGGGCGGGTGATCAAGGGCGCGCCCGTCGGGCCGTCGGGCCTCGTATCGTGACATTGGCAGCCCCCTCGTCTATACTGGCGCAAGCAGGCGGTTCGATTCGCGCGCGACGATATATAGCGCCGTCCCTACTCGACGTTTCATCCCGACTCTGGCTTGATGCCCGCCAGCGGCAACGCCAGATGCAACGGACCAGGCGGAGCAAGGGATCGTGCATCAGGCGCCGGCGCGGGTAGTTGCCGAGCTGGGAGGGAGGTGACCAGCGCAGGGTGGCGCCCGGCAGTGTGCGACACTCGAGGGAGTGCCCATGCCAATAGCCCCTTATCCAACATAGGCTACTCCTGCGACGTTTCATCTGCCTGGTTACTCCGCACTTTTGGCGTGTTCCGGTTGTAGAAGAGGAAGGAGTCTACAGTGAACCACTGGCTCGATAGGTTGGCGCGTACCCTCGCGGGCAATCAGTCGCGGCGGCGGACGCTGCTGCAGCTCGGCGGCCTCGTCGGAGCGACGGTCGTGGCGACGCTTCCCGGTCCGGTCCTCGCCCAGGGCAATCAAGAGCGCGATCGTGACGCCCTCGAAGACTGCTGCCATGATTTCTGCGAACAGCAGCAGGAACGGGCCGACGAACAGGGTGACGAAGACTTCGACAGGGAAGAGTGCTTCGACCGGTGCGTCGACCGGAGGCAGTGCGGCACAGACTAGACCATCACCACGGCAGGGAGGGAAGCGCGGCTATCGGCCCGCGCTCCCTCCCTACGGCTTGGCCGTGGGAGCAAGGGGCCCAAGCTGACACCGCGCAGTTCTGGGGGCGCCTCCTATCGCGGCGCCTGGTTCGCGCCTGCTGGGGATGGTACGATCGCTCGCCTGGACGCAGGAGTTCTGCCAAACGCGCTGTCACGCTGGGGGATCGAGCACATGAAGATCACCGAAGTGAAGACCTACATCATGGAAAGTCCGGGTAGGGAATACGTCTTCATCAAGATCCAGACCGATGAGGGTCTCCACGGTTGGGGCGAGGGGACCTTGGAGATGAAGCAGGGCACCGTCGCCGCCGCGGTCCACGACCTGGAAGGCTTCATCTTGGGTGAAGATCCCACCCGCATCGATTACCACTGGCAACGCATGTACCGGCACGGCTTCTGGCGCGGCGGCGTGGCGATCCTGTCGGCCCTCTCGGGCATCGAGCAGGCGCTCTGGGACATCACCGGCAAGGCCTATAGGCAGCCGGTGTATAAGCTGCTCGGCGGCGCGGTGCGCGACTACATTCCCTGCTACACGCACTGCGGCGATCCTGACCGCGCCTTGCAGCTCATGGAGGAGGGCTGGCGCGCCTTCAAGTTCGGCCCGCCCGGTGGCCGACGCGGCAACCCAGTGGTCGACGAGCGGGAGCTGCCCCGTCTGACGGCCCAGTCCTTCGAGCGCATGCGGCAAGCCTGCGGCGAGGAGGTCGAGCTGATGTGCGACGTCCACGGGCGATTGCGCCCGGCCGCGGCCATCCGGCTGGGCAAGGCCCTCGAGCCGTACGGGCTGCTCTTCTATGAGGAGGCGGTGCCGCCGGACAACATTCAGAGCTTGCGGTTGCTGCGCGAGGCGCGGCTGTCCATGGATATCGCCACCGGCGAGCGCGCCTTCACCAAGTGGGGCTTCCGCGAGATGCTGGAGCAGCAACTGATTGATGTAATCCAGCCCGACATCTGCCATGACGGCGGCATCAAGGAGACGCTCAAGATTGCCGCCATGGCCGAGACCTACCACATTCAGGTGGCGCCGCACAACCCCAACGGCCCGGTCGCTACCGCGGCGTCGGTCCACGCCGCCGCCGTGATGCCGAACTTCAACATTCTGGAGTACGCCCAGAGCGCCACTCGCGACGACTGCCAGGCCGGCAGCGAAGCCGAGCAGCTCAAGGCGCGCAACGGGCGCATCGAGCTGCCGACCAAGCCCGGGCTCGGCATCGAGCTCGACGAGGCGTATCTGGCCGGCCATCCCTACACCGGCGTCAAGCTTTGGCCGGGCCTCCGCCACGCCGACGGCGGCATCGCGGACGTGTAGGCGAGGCCCGCCGCGCTGAGCCGGACCCGCGGCGTCATCCCGTGGGGGACGATTTACTTATCGACGTCAGCGCATCTGTGCCCGTCACCATACTCGTACAATATCAATGCGTCTGTCGCCTCATGGCGTGGTGTGAGTAATGAGGGGTCGTTGACAAGGATCCGCCGTTGGGTGAGCAAACTTGCGGAGCTATGGAGGTGACCACATATGGGTAAGCACATCTGGGGCGCTGTCATGAGCTTGCTCATCCTGTTCGCGGGGCTCTGGCTGATGCAGTCGCCCTTTGCCTTCGGCTACCAGACTGGAGGGGCGAGCTGGGCCGACAGCACCAAAAATGACTTCTGGCTGGGCCTGGCGATTGCGCTGGTGTCCTTGGTCGGCGTCGTGTTGTTCACCATGTCGCTGGTCGAGGAGTTGCGGGTGCTCGGCGTGATGCGGCGGCGACCGGCCCCGCAGCCTGCTCCGCCGGTTGTCCCACCGCCGTACACGATGCCGCAGCCGACATCCCAGACGGCCGATCTGGAACGGGTGCTGCTGCCGGTGGTCACCGCGCTGCTCGCCGACATGGCGGAGCGTCGCGGCATGCAGTCGCAGCCGCCCAGCGACAACCAGCGGTCCACACCGCCGGCCACGCCGTATCCCCGTAGCGAAGGAGAGGGACGATGAAGCGGGCATTTCCAGCGGGTATCGTCACGCTCATCCTTACGCTACTCTGTGGCCTCTGGCTCACCTACGCCCCGTTTGCCTGGGGCTATCAACCGGTCGGCCAGAGCTGGACGCTGGCGACGCGCAACGACCTGGTGGTCGCCATCCTGGTGGTGGGCCTGTCCCTTGCCGGCATCGTCGGCTACCTGCTGACCGCCCTACGGGAGGGAGTCGCGGCCGCCCGCCAGCACCGGCTCGCCGAGGAGAGCAGTCCGGGGCAGCCGGCCCGTCCGTAGTTGCGCCGATCGCCCCAAACACAGGGCGGAGCGCGGGCATCCTGCCCGCCCCGGGCGCGTAGCGGTGAGCACCGTCCACCATTGGGAAGCCAGCGCCTGCCTGAGAGCAACCCGGGGGCGGGCAGGATGCCCGCGCTCCGCATTTCGCGACGTTAGTTGGGCATAGCGATGATTCGCACCAGTGGACGCGCCGCGCGAAAATGACCTGGCCATCCAAGGATCGGCCGTGTAAGTGAATTGCCGGCGCCGTGGTACTCTGGGGGCCTGGCAAACCGCCCTCTGGAGAGCGTCGTGCGCCTGCGTCGTTTCGATCGAGCGGACGACTACCTCGCGGTGGCCGGCACATTTCTGGTGGCACGCGAGTCCGAGCACAACCTGATGCTTGGCCTCTGTTACGCGCTGGCTCAACACTCTGAACGCTTCGGTCCGCCTCCGTATCTGGCAGCCGTCGAGCACGACGGGGCCGTCGTGGCCGCCGCGCTCATGACGCCGCCCGCCAACCTCGTGCTTTCCCATACCGAAGAACCGGAGGCGATTCAACTGCTCGCCTTCGATATCAAGCGAGGTTATTTGACCCTCCCCGGCGTCTTCGGTCCCAGTGATGTCAGCCGCTCCTTTGCGGAATGCTGGCAAGGGCTGACCGGCCAGCCCTACGCGCTCCACATGGCCCAGCGCATCTACCAGCTCGAGTCGGTGACTCCCTCGCCTGGGGCGCCGGGTTCGTTGCGGCGCGCCGGGCCGTCCGACCGGGAGCTGGTGATCGAATGGATGACGGCCTTCCACGTTGAGGCAGGCAGCGCGGTCGACCCGGCGCGGGCCGCCCTGCGCGCCGCCGAAACGCGGCTGGACAGCGCAGACAGTGCCCTCTATTTCTGGATGGACGGCTCGCCGGTATCGCTGGCGGGCTACACGGGACCAACCCCCAACGGCATCCGCATCGGCCCGGTCTACACGCCACCCGAGCACCGCGGGCACGGCTACGCCAGTACCTGCGTCGCCACGCTCAGCCAATTGCTCCTGGACGGCGGCCGTAAGTTCTGCTTCCTCTTCACCGACCTGAGTAACCCAACATCCAACCACATCTATCAGTCCATCGGCTATCGCAGCGTCTGCGACGTCGACGAATATCGTTTCTCGCCCTTGCCCGATTGGCAGTCCAGCACAGTCGAGTGAACGCGGCCGATCGTCTTGGTTCTCCATCAATCGCACGCAGCGGGGGTGGAGTCCGTGTGCCGTCCACGAGCCGATTCTTCGATTTCCTACCTGCTTGCTGCCGCGTCGAAGCGTTATCACCTAACCGAGGCCCAGGCTGAAGACGCCCCAAACGTGCTCGGGCCGCCAGACTATCGGCTCGCCGCGGCGCATGCGCACGGTGCGACGCTGCTCCGTGAATCCCGCCTGTCGGAGATAGGTCCGACCATACTGGTTGCGATCGGGCAACATAGCCGTGAGCGGAACGCGGGCCTGGTCGCGCCCTGAGAGGGCGCGACGCAAGTCCCCCAGGATCTTCCCATCCTCCGGGTTTGGGGCCACGATGGCGCCGTTGTCCCACGTCGATGGGAGATAGAAGCCGCGAACGCTGGCGTTGGGTTCGGCCAGGACCCACCCGGACGCGCTGAAGTGGCGGAGGATGGCTGAGCGGTCTTCGCCGGACGCGTCGCGATCCAGCGCCGCGACAGTCGCCAAATCATCTGCCGAGACCGGGCGCAAGCGAGCATCGGTGGGCAGGGCATCCAACCCCGGCCCCTGGTAGACAACGTACTGCGACTCGGCCTCGAACCCCAGCTTTTCGTAGACCGGCCGCCCCAAGTCGGTCGCGGCCAGGAGGATTGAGCGGCAGTCCAGCGCCTCCAGTTGCTCGATCGCTGCGCGAGTCGCCACGGTCCCGAAACCTCTGCGACGATGTTCGGGTGTCACGAACACGTGGGCGAGCCAACCGCTCGCTCCTTTGGCGACGGCGGTAGCAGTGGCGACAAACTCGCCGCTAACATCGACCAGGAAGGGATGGCAGGAGGGGTGCTGGACGTAAAACGTTAGCTGCGGTCGCAGGTTACCCCAGCCGCCGCGATAGATCGCGTCGACGACTCGGTCGAGGTCGGCGGCAACCAGTGGTCGAATGTCCGCCATGCGTCACCTTGTCTTGTCCTAGTCCGAGGCTGAACCTTCTGGCGCGAGGCCCAGCGCCACGAGCGCCTGGTCGTGCGCCGTCGTCACCTCCTGCCGCCGCGCGACTGCCTGTTGCGCCAGCATCTGGTAGGTTTCCTCGGCCGCGGCGTCGTCGGAGGGATCGGTGCTTTTCGCTCCGCGCTCTAACGCGTCCCAGGCATCGGCCTGGATGCCGTAGGTCGCCGCCACCGCGGCACGGTAGCGCTGCACCGCACGGTACGCCAAATTCGCAGGGATCGGCATCGTCGCCACCGTCGCGGCGGCGCGGCGATTGGCGTCGCTCGCCTGCGCCAGCAAATCGGCCAGAGGCGGGAGCGTGGTACCGGCGTTGAGCTTGTCGTCGATGTCGGCGTTCCGGCGGTTGGCGTTCGCCGTCTCCTGGTCAATGCGCTGCGCAAACCGCGTGAGGCCCTCAGCGGGCGGCAATGGAGTCGCGGTTGGAGGAGGCTCCGTTGGGATTGGCAGCGCGGGAACGGGTGTCGACGCGACTGTCGGCGCCGGCACGACCGTTGTTGGCGTGGCGCCGGCAGTGCCTCCGCAGCCAGTCAGGAGGAGCACGAACATACAGGCAATCAGCGCTCTCCTGGGCGGCGCCAGCTGGTGGGGGGAGCGGCCCTCCAATTCTGGGATCGCAAGGGTAGGCAGGCGGCCGGTCCGGAGGGGGCATGCGTGTAGGGGCTGGCCTTGTGCCTGCCCTGGTACCCTCACCCGTCGACGCTTCCTTTCGGCATGCGACGCTACCGCCGCCGAAAATGGGTAGCCGAGTTTGGTGCAGCCGCCAGGGCAGGCACAAGGCCAGCCCCTACACGCATGCCCCCCGAACGCGCGGCTAATTCTCGGAAGAGCCATGATCCCCATCGACCAATGCCGGCACATACCGGGTGAGATATACCGCCTCAACGTCCCATTCCCGGTCGGAGGTCAGGTCGTCTGGGACAATTGGACACCGTGCCAGGTCACTCCCTTGCCTCGTTGCCATCATCCGCTAGACCTGGTTGCTCCCCACCCAGCGCTCGCCCGGTTGGGCTGCTTGCGCGCGCAACTGACGAAGGCCGCCCGCGGTGGCTGCCGAGCCGCGCAGCGGACGGTGCTGGTACACGGCGGGTAACGGCGCACCAAGGAGCGCTTCGAGCCGAGAGAGCTGTTTCGCGACCACCTGAGGATAGTCGGCGGCGACGTTCTTGGATTCCGCCGGATCGTCGGTGAGCTGGAATAGCTTGAGGTCCTTCTCCGGCGCGGTGGTGTTCACCAGCAAGTTCCACTCGCGGTCGCGCACCGAGGCATAGGTTTCCCAGCCGATAACGATGTGGTCGCGCGCCGCCAGGTCCTCGCTAGTGGGAGCGCCCGTGATCAGCGGCCAGAGGTTGTCGCCGTCGAGCCGCCGGTGGGGCACTCCCAGCAGGGCGAGCAGCGTTGGCAAGATGTCCTGGTTCTGGACGAAGGCGCCGATCTTGCTTCCCGCTCCCTCTCCGTCGGGATGGCGGATCATCAGGTTGATCTGGGTGTTGTAAGGGTACATGCGCGCCCCGGACTTGCCGAACTGGCCCTTGTCCCACAGCTCGGTGCCATGATCGGAGAGCACGGCCACCACGCTATCGGCGAGTGCGCCGCTGCGCTCGAGGACCTCCAGGAAGCGGCCGAAGCGCTCGTCGCAGAAGGTGCAGTAGCCCTGGTAGAGCGCCTTGGTGCGGGCCAGGTCGTCCGCCGAAGGCTCCTCCCCCGGCGCCAGCCCGCTGGCCCCTTGCGTGAGTCGGCGATTGTTGGCCGCCGTCGCACCTGCCAGCCCTTCCGGGATACGGTTGAGCAACTGCGGCACGATGTAGTTCTTCAGCCCGTCCTTCTGGAAATAGGCGTCGGCGAAGCGCAGCGGTGGATCCCAGAACTCGTGCGGGGCGAAGCTCTCCACCCACAGGCAGTAAGGGGCCGCGCCCTGGACTTGCTGGACGAACTCGCCGGCCCGGTCCAGCACCTGCGCGACGAAGTACTCGTCGTCACGGACGCGATTACGCACCTGATAGAGGTAGGCGGCCGGCCCCATGCGCGTGGCGTCAAGGTCTGCCGCGGTCTTCAGCGATTCGGCGCCGAAGCGGTAGGTGTCGCCTTCCTGGCCGCGAATGAAGTCCCAACTGACGAAGCCACGGATGAAGTTCTGGGTCGCCTTGAACATGTGCCAGACGTCGCCGACGAGCTGCGTAGCGTAGCCGTGAGCATAGAGGTACTCGGCCGCCGTCGTGTGCGCCTCGGGCACGGCGTGCCAGCCCAGGATGTTGGGATGCGAGCCTCGGTCGGGGACGTGGTGGCGCCAGGGAAAGGAGCGGATCCCCGTGTGCAGCGCGCGCCGGAAGGGGATGGTGGGCAAGCCTTCGCCCCAGGCATTGGTGAACGTCGCCGACTGCTCGGCGAAGCGACGCAGGTTTGGCATCCGCGCCAGGTCGCCGAAGACGGCGTCGTAGCGTAGCGTGTCGAACACGACGACGATGAGGTTGCGGGGCATGCGTTGGGAAGTCCTCTCTCTAGTCCAAGCCAAGCCGGTGGAGCTGCTCTGTGGGAGCCTGGATCGCGCGCAACCAATCGCGGAGCGCGGTCTGCAGCCGATGCACCGTTTCCGGCCGTTGCGTCGCCAGCTCATACTGTTGCTGGGGGTCGGCCTGCACGTCGTAGAGCGCCGTCCGCATGGGGCCGCGCAGCCAGTCGATCGGGTAGCGGGTGTGGCAGGCGTCGTACGGTCCGACGCCGCGCGGCTTCAAGAACTCCGGTGGTTGGGCGCCATACCAATAGAGCGGGTCGTTGGCCTCGCCGGCGGGCCATTGGAATAGCGTGTAGCGACCGTCCGTGACGTTGATGGCCTCGCCGTATTTGGCATAGAAGGCGTAACCTCTCCCCACCCTCCCCATACCCACCGATTCGGTAGAAGGGAGGGGAGCGGAGCCGCCGCCCGGGCTCGTGAGCATCAGCGG
>CALBSQ010000292.1 GCA_937967325.1 uncultured Chloroflexota bacterium | reverse complement strand
TTGTTTGGCTCGCAGGCGAACGGCACGGCGCGGCCTGACAGTGATGCGGATCTCCTGCTCGTGCTGCCTCCGACCAGCGAGCCCTACCGGGACCGCCAGACAAGGGTGGAGCGCTGCTTTCCACGCACAGCAAGCTGCGGAAAAAGCGCGCAAGGCGCTAATCTATCATCTCGGCGCCGAGCCAAACCGGACCCACAATCTCGCATCGCTGTTTCAGGACGCGGTCTTGCTCAATTCGGCGGCCAGCGGCCCGCTGGCCGCACGGCATCGAGAGCAGATCGGGAACCTCAGTCGTTTCGCCGTGGACACGCGGTATCCTAGCGACGCCGACGTTACCGAGGAGACGGCGCGGAGCGTGCTGGAAGCCGCCCGCGCCTTTGTCCACGATGTGACGGCGATCATCGGTCCCTGACACGACGAGCGCCGCGCATCGAATCCTGGACAATCGCGCCGGAATCGCCAGGTGCGGTAGCGATCATCGCATCACCGCCGCGTCGCCTGCCAAGGCGGCTACTCCACCTGGCGCGGATCCGGCGAGGAGTGGCCCGACTCTTGCATAGCCTAACGGACGTTTGGTTCTATCAGGGCAAATGTGACTGTTTCTGTCGTAAGGATCACCTGCCATGTTCCGCAAACGCGGCGCCGTTGCCGGAGCACTGACGTCCTTGTTCCTGCTCGCCGGCTGTGCCGTTACTACGTCCAGCTCCGCCAGTTCGAGCTCGACCAGCGTATCTAGCTCGGCGAGCGTGTCCAGCTCGACTGCCATCTCGGCATCAACGGAGTCGAGCGCCATCAACGCGACGACCTCCGGGCCGGCGAGCAGCTCCAGTGTGTCCACCGAATCGAGCATTTCCGCCAGCGCCACCGAAACGGCTACCAGCGCAGACGCCTCTACGGCATCGCTCACCTCCGCGGCGGCAGCCACCACGCCAGTGCTGCTAGCCGCGAGCAGCAGCGCTCCGAACTCCCTAGGGGTAATGGCGGCTGACTCTGTCATCAACGTTGCCAAGAAGGTCACGCCGGGGGTTGTTCAGATCACGAACGAGCAGGTGCAGCTGGGCGCGATGGGCAGCCAGGCCGTGCCAACCGGCGTAGGCACCGGCGTCGTCATCGACGGTCAAGGACATATCCTGACCAACAACCACGTCGTAGCGGGCGCATCGAAGCTGCGCGTTTCACTTGCCAACGGCTCCAAGCAGTACTCGGCCACGCTCGTCGGCGCCGATTCGCGCACCGATCTTGCTGTGATCCAGGTAAGCGGGGCGAACCTGACCGAGCTGCCATTGGGGGATTCCAGCAAGCTGCAGGTGGGGCAGTGGGTCGTGGCCATCGGCAACGCCCTGGCGCTGCCGGGCGGCCCGACCGTCACGGCAGGCGTCGTCAGCGCCCTAGGCCGCACAGTGCAAGAGCCTGCCCCGAACAGCGCGCCGGGTGGCCAGAGCCCTAACGGAGCCCCAGCCGCACAGGCTTCAAACAGTAACCCCTGCGCAGCAGGCAGGACTGGCACCCAAAGACGTCATAACCGGCGCCAACAATCAACCGGTGCAGGGCGCCAGTGACCTGTTGCGGCTGCTGCAGCCGGACAAGGCGGGGACTAACGTGACCATCCAGTGGGTCCAGGCCGGAACGAGCCAGAAGCTGAGCAAGCAGGTTACATTAGCCCAGACACCTGCCCAGTAGCGGCAACGCCCTCAAGGAATGCGGTCAGGAACGCTCCCGCGGGTGCGGCTGGTGCTCTCGCACCACGCCTTCCAGGCGCTCCACCAGCCGCGCTTCCCGCTTGCGTAAGTAACGGACCACCAGGTACCAGACGATGAGCGCGTTGATGATGATCGAGAGCACCTTGAACGGCGAGAAATGGCGCGACAGCTCCCACGCTTCATAGGGCAGGAGTGCGACGGTCTCGAAGACGATGAGTAACTCCACCCAGAGCACGTCTCGCAGCAGACCCCACACTTCGATGCCCTCGAGCAGCGCGTAGAGCACGGCCCCTCCGGCCAGTAGCAGCCCAGCGCCGGCCGATAGCTGAGGAACCAGGCCGATGAGCAGATTGGCCAGCAGGTCGTGAGGATCTTCCGCCAGCTCATTCTCGAACAGCTCTTGAAAGGGCTGCGTGACGTGCTGCGTGTGCAACGCCAGCAAGACGACGGCGAACACAAGCAACACCGCCGTCCAAAGTGACTTCTGAATCAGGATGAGTCCGATGCCGACCGGACGGCCAAGCAGGGTGCGCTGTCGCATACCTCACCCTACCATACCGTGCCGCCGAAGTGCGACGATCATTGTCCATGCTCATGCGGGAGGGGGGCCGGCCGTCACAGGCCGGCCCCCCTCTGCACCGAGCTTAGTACTCGCCCTGGAACTCGCCGTCCTGCTGGACGTCGGGGCCCGTATCAGGCTCGTTCGACTTCGCCTCGGCGCCGGCGTCGGCCGTCTCCGGGGTTGCTCCGAGCAGATCCTGCTCCATGAGATGCGCTCCTTTCCTTGCGCTTGTGGTGAGAACTCGTGCCCCCAACCACTGAACCCATGATGCGCCGGTCCCATGAAGGGGCAGTGAAGCCAACCGAGGAATCGCGTGAAGAAGCGAGGGATGGGGCCGACTCAGGACTGGCCGGGCGTTGCAGAGCCGGCACGGCGCAGGCACGTGGCCGGCTCAGTCGGGGAGCCGCTGTCCTGGTCACGCACGAACTGCGCATAAGCGCCGTCGCGGCGGAGCAGATTCTCCGGCGTGCCATCCTCGACCACCCGTCCATTGCCGAGCACCACAATACGGTCGGCGTGGCGCACCGTGGAGAGGCGGTGCGCCACCAGCAGCACGGCCTGATCGCTGAGATCCCGTCGCAGCCGTCCCAGAATCCGCGCCTCGGTGGCCGGATCGAGCGCGGAGGTCGCCTCGTCCAGCACGAGCACCGGCGCCGGCTTCACGAGCGCGCGCGCGATGGCCAGGCGCTGTCGCTGGCCACCGGACAGCCGCCCGCCGCGCGGCCCCACCACGGTGTCGTACCCCTGGGGCAGCGCCCTGATAAAGCTGTCGGCTTCGGCAAACCGGGCGGCCGCCTCGATCTCGGCGTCGGTGGCATCGAGCCGCCCGTAGCGGAGGTTCTCCCGGACGCTGGTATTGAACAGCATCGGCTCCTGCAGGACCGCGGCCACCTGCCGGCGGACGCTGGCCGGGTCGTAGCCCCCTAGTGGATAGCCGCCCAGGCAGATCTCACCGGCGTCGGGATCGTAGTAGGCGAGTAACAGGCTGACCACCGTGGTCTTGCCGGCCCCACTCGCGCCGATGAGCGCGACCAGCTCGCCGGGACAGACGCGCAGGCCGACGTCGTGCAGGACCGGCCGGTCGGGAGAATAGCCGAAGGCGACGTGCCGGAATTCGACCAAGCCGCGTACCGGCGGCAGCGGCGGAGCGCCCAAGCGTTCCTGGAGCGCGGCTGGCGTTTCGAGGATTTCCAAGATGCGCTCGACGCCAACGCGCGCGCGCTGGATTGTGCTGCCCAGCCGGCTGAGCCCTTGCAACGGGCCATAGAGCGCGCCGAGGTAGCTGAGGAACACCACCAGAGAGCCCAGGCTGAGCTGCCCGGCCACGACGGCATTGGCGCCGGCCCACACCACCGCCGCGGTTCCCAGCGCGGCGGTGAGGCTGGCGATGGGGATGAAGATGGCGCGGACGCGGACGGCGCCGAAGCGCGCGGCGGCGCTCCGCTGAGCGGCCTCCGCGAAGCGCGCCTGTTCGTGCGGGGCACGCGCAAAGGCCTTCACCAGCGCGATCGCCGAGAGTCCCTCTTCCGCCGTCGAGGTGAGGTGGCTGGCGCTCTCCCGTATGCGCTGCTGGGCGAGCCGGCCCCGCCGCGACTCTTCCCGGGTGGACAGCGCCAGGAAAGGCAGGACGAGCAGCGCGACCAGCGCGAGCCGCGCGTCGAGATACAGCAGCAGGCCGAGGTAGAGCAGCACCGTCAGGCTGTGCGCCACCAGATCGGCCAGGCCGGACACGAGGAGGTCCTCGATGGCGCCCACGTCGCCGGACAACCGGGTCAGCAGGTCGCCCAGCCGTTGCCCGTGATAGTAGCGCAGGGAGAGCCCTTGCAAGTGCGTGTAGAGCTGCCCGCGCAGGTCGCGCACCAGGTGCGCCCCGACCCAGCCGCTCAAACCCTCATCCCAGAAGACCAGCAGGCCCCGGACGGCGGCGATGAGCACGAAGCCGGCCGCGACGACCGGCAACAGCGTGAGCTGCTGCCCATGCAGTACCGTGTCGATGAGGATTTTGACCAACCAGAGGCGAGCGGCGCTGAGCGGTGGGCGCAGTGTGCTGGCGCCGAGCGCGAGGATCAGCCGGCCGCGATACGGTCCGAGGAGCGGCAGAAACCGTGCCAGGAGACCGCGGAGCCACAGGAATGTCTTCACCGTCCCATGGTGAGCCACCGAGGTGAAGCCGGCATGAAGCACCTGTGAAGCCAAATGGCCGACTTGCATGAAGCCGCGAAGGCGGGCACAGCGCGACCGCCAAGCCGGGCGTCACGGGGAACTCGGACGGGCGAAGAGCGGCAGGAGCTTCCCGAGCGCGACGCCGTAGGCAAGCCAGCGGATCACGGCGATGGCCCCAAGGATGACGCCAGTAGGTCCGGCCACATCGCTGGACGGGTCGTCGAGGAGCGGATCGATGAGCAACAGCGTCAGGGCGAGTGGCGCCCCAACAGCCAGCGCCAGCCCGGCCTGATAGGGGAGCCGCCAGAGTCGGAGTAGCCCGTAGAGCGCGCCCGTCAGCAGCGCGACGCCCAGGAAGACTGGCCAGCCAAAGAGGAGACGCAGCTCGTCGCCGACCTGTGCCGTGGACAGCGTCACCGCGTAACCAGAGAGGCGAGCCGCGAAGCCGGCGACATCGAGCGCACCGTTGGCCAGCAGGAGCGCGGCGAGGCCGGCAACCAGCGCGGCCAGCGCGGACATCCCCAGTGAAGCGCGCCGCAGGGGCCGGCTATCCGGCCGCGCTCGCTCGAGCGCGTGGACCACCAGCCCGAGCGCCACGATCGCGGCCAGCGACAGCAGCGCAGTCACCGGCAACCCCAGCCCCTCCAGAAAGGCGAGCACGGTCGGCCCGAAAAACACGCCCAGCAGCGTGTACACCAGCAGGTAGAGAAAGGCGCCAACGGCGAGTGCCGGCACGAAAGTCCGATAGGGGAGCCCCAGCGCTCCGGCAGCGACGACGGTGACGATGCGGAAGCCGGGCACGAGACGGGCCACCACGATAGCCCAGCCGCCGTGGCGCTCGACCCTTGCCTCCGCGCGCGCCAGCGACTCCGGCCCCAGGTGTATGAAGCGGCCGTAGCGCAGCACTAGCGCCCGGCCGAAGTGGCGGCTCGCGGTGAAGAGCAACGTGGCGCCCGCGACGGTCGCGATCTCCTCGACAAGCAGGACAGCCCAGAGGGGGTCCTTGCCTTGCGCCACACGAATGCCGCCGAGCAGCATAACCAGATCTCCCGGCACCGGGATCGGGATGCCCAGCTCCTCGAAGAATATGACGATGGCGATCACGGCCAGTCCATGGACGTTGAGCAAGGCGTGCAAGTGCTGGCCTATAGCCGCCCAGTTGTGGGTCATACGACGTGCCGGAAATCGGCGACGTCGGCGGTGTGGCCGTGCTCCCGCCAGGTATGCCGTGAGATAGCGCCGGCCCGGTACTCATCGTCAGTTGCCAGGCTGCCCATCCCGTCCCCCAATAGCCGAACGCCGGCTCGCAGGATAAGGGCCAAACATGAGGGACGGATGAAGGCTTCTCCCCTCCGCGCAGGCGTTGGCCCAAGGGTGGCTGGGCACGCTGCCCGCTCCTTCTCGATCCGCGGTAGCAGCGCGTCATTTCACTTCATGGCGGCTTCACGCCGTCCGAGGACGCTACGAAGGCTGGCGCCATGCCCCGCGACGCGGCATACGAAACAGGACGGCGGGGGTAACGAGAGAGTTGGGCAGGCCGGGCTGCGCGGGGACCACGGCGCCCCACTGTGACTCAGGCCAGGCGGTCGACGCGACCGCCGGCAGGCAGGGAGCGTGTTGCTCTCGGCCAACCTCGCAGGACTTGTAGAAAGTAGGAACATCGCATGCATCGTAGCTTCGTTCGACTGGCGAGCGCCGCGGCGCTCGTAACGACCCTGGGTCTCGGGTCCACCGCCGCCTTCGCGGCGTCGGGCCCGCCGGCCCCGGCGGAGGCATCGGGCGCGGCTGCCGGGGCGGACACTCCCGATGCGCCGCCGTCCGGGACCATCTCCCAGGCCCAGGCGCAGCAGGACGCGCTCAAGGCTTACCCGGGCGGCACGGCGGTGTTCGACTCGGTGAACGACTCCAACGGCACGATCACCTACGGCTTCGCGGTGACGGCAAACGGCACGACCTACGACGTGCAAGTTGATGCCCTCAAGGGCGTGGTCGTCCAGGCGGATGCCGGAGGGACCGACGGATCGGAATCGGGCGGCGCTGACGCTGCGAGCGGCCCGAACGCCTAGCGGACGAGGCCGTACCGGTGCGCGGGCTGGTGGGCAATATCGGCCGAGCCAGCCTGCGCACCGGCCGGCGATCGATGGCGACAGGAGAGCAACGGAGCGGTGCGCAGCTTCTGAAATCGCGACCCGCACCGCGGCTGCACGGGGATCCGTGGCGGCTTCATGCGGGCTTCATGTCCGCCACCTAGGCTCAAGGTGGTGAACGGATCGCCCCGGAGCGGACGAGCTCCGGCAAGGTCGAGGAGGCCAATCTCATGAACCAGCTTATGTGGACGGAGGTAGGGAAGCCGTGTCCGGCCTGCGAGCAGGCTGTCTCGCCGGACGCGCAGTTCTGCAACCACTGCGGCGCCGCCATCAATCCAAACGCCCAGCGCGCCTGCCCGCGCTGCGGCGCCGGCAATCCGGCCGTCAGCCGGTTCTGCGCCAGTTGCGGTTCCAGCCTGGTCGCGGCAGCCGGCGGCGCCACGCCGCCGGCGACAGCGCCTACTAACCCGCTCGGCGGGATAGGGAAGCCCCCCTGGGGACAGCTTGCCCTCGGCGGTCTTGGCGGCCTGCTGGTTGGCTCCCTCCTCGGCAGCGGGCGTGGCCTCTTCGGCGGCTTCGGCTGGGGAGATCGCGATGGTGGTGGCGATAGGGGTTGGGGCGGAGATGGCTTCGGCGACGGCGGCTCCGGAGACGGTGGCGAATGAAGGTCAAGGACACGGGCATACCATCAATGCGAGCCGCCTGGCCGGGAGCACTGGCGGCGGCGCTCACGCTCGCCGGCTGCGCGCTCGGATCCCCGGCCGCGGCCGGTACCACCGTCCGAACGTCCAGTGTCACCGCGTCGGCGGCAGCAACCGCCGCGTCGACACCGGCGTCCAGCCTGGTGTCGTCGTTGTCCGCCCAAAGCAGCGAGCAGCCGGTGGCGTCCGAGCAGAACCCGGCGGGGGACATCCCGGACGCCCAGGCGTTCGTAGCCTACCACGCCCCCAACGGCGGCTATCAACTGGATGTGCCGGAGGGGTGGGCGCGCACGACCACGGCTGCCGAAGTACGCTTCGTCGACAAGCTGGACGGCCTGCAGGTGGCCGTCGCGCCGGCGAGCACGGCCCCTAGCGCGACCAGCGCCCGCGGCAAGGAGGTGTCCGCGCTTGAGCAGTCGGGGCGGGCAGTCGAGGTGAGGCAAGTGAAGGACATCCAGCTCCCCGGCGGCCCGGCGGTGTTCGTGGACTACACGTCCAACTCGGAACCGAACCCCGTCACGGGTAAGCAGGTTCGGCTGGAGAACAACGCCTATCTGCTCTTCAGCAACGGTACGCTAGCCACGCTCACGCTCTGGGCGCCCCTTGGCGCGGACAACGTCGACCAGTGGCAGCGGATCGCCCGCAGTTTCCGATGGGGGTGAGATGCCGGTTCTGGAAGCATTCGACCTGTATCGTTTCTATCACACGCCAGAATCAGAGACGCTGGCCCTGCGCGGGGTGAGCCTGCGCCTCGAGGAGGGCTCCATCGTGGCGCTGATGGGGCCGTCCGGAAGCGGCAAGTCCACCCTCCTGTCCTGCCTGGCCGGCCTGGACGAGCCGGACGGCGGCTATGTGGAGCTGCTGGGCCGGCGCATGACTCGCCGCCCGGAAACGGAACGCGCCGCCTTGCGCGCGGCACACATCGGCATCTTGCTCCAGTCCGGCAATCTGTTCGACCACCTCTCCGTGCTCGACAACGTCGTCCTCCAGATGCGCCTGGCGCACCGGTTCGACGCCAAGCGGCTGCGCATATTGCTCGATGCGGTCGGCCTGGCGGCGCGGCGCGACGCCCGTCCGCCACAGCTTTCGGGCGGGGAAGCGGCACGGGCCGGCTTGGCGGTGGCCCTAGCGGCAGCCCCGAGCGTGCTGCTGGCAGATGAGCCGACCGGCGAAGTCGATGCCGCGACCGAGGCGCACCTGTT
Organism: uncultured Chloroflexota bacterium; assembly: GCA_937967325.1. Classification (GTDB taxonomy): domain Bacteria; phylum Chloroflexota; class UBA4733; order UBA4733; family UBA4733; genus UBA4733. The sequence continues at coordinate 5,671 of CALBSQ010000292.1, read as the reverse complement.
ACAGCTCTTCGAGACGCGTTGCGAGGAAGGCGGGGCTACGCTGCTCGCGACGCGCAGCGATGTCCTGGCGGCCCGTGCCGACCGCGTGGTCCGTCTCCTCGACGGGAGGGTCGTCGATGCCTGACTTCCTCCCTCCCGCCCGCGGGGAGCGTCGGGCTAGGCTGATCATCGACAAGGGCGCCGCCGCCACACAGCCGCTGGTAATCGCTCACCAGGTCGGACGCACCTATCGCCGCGGCGGGGTTGCCGTGACGGCACTCTCCTCGGCCACCTGCACGGTGTCGCCCGGCGATCGTGTCGCCTTGATTGGCCCATCCGGCAGCGGCAAGTCCACGTTACTCCACCTCATGGGCGGCCTGGATACGCCCACGTCCGGCATGCTGTCCTGGCCGGGTCTCGGGGCGCCGGGCAGCCTGCGCCCGGCGAAGGTCGCGTTCGTCTTCCAGATGCCCAGCCTGCTGGCGCCCGAAGGCGTCGCGCAGTCGGCGGTGGCGTATCAGGCTTTCCTCGCGCCCTTCTGTCTGTGGCTCGGCGTCTGCCTGCTCGCCGTGCGCCTCTGGCAGGTCGGTCTCCAGCGGGGACGGCGTGCCCTGGCCGGGGCTTTGCGCCCGATCGCCGGGGGGCTGGCCGGTGTCGTGGCCGCCTCGCTCGGCCGGCAGCGTATCCTCGTTACGCGCGGTATCGTGCTTGTGGCGCTCGCATTGTCCTTTGCCGCCGCCACCGCGGTCTTCAACACCACCTACCAGGCGCAAGCGCGCGTTGACGCCCAGCTCACCAATGGGGCCGACGTGACGGTCACGGGAAGTACGGCGTCGCCGCCGGGCAGCGCGCTGGCCGAACTGCGGGCGCTGCCGGGTGTGGTCGCCGCGCAGCCCATGCAACATCGATTTGCCTACGTCGGGACCGACCTGCAAGACCTGTATGGTATCGACCCTGCCCACATCGGTCAGGCGACGGCTATGTCCAACGCCTACTTCGCCGGCGGGAACGCCGCGACGACCCTGACGGCCCTGGCAGCGCGCCCCGATGGCGTGCTGGTCTCGGCGGAGACAGCCAGGGACTACCAATTGCGGCCCGGTGATCAACTCAGGCTCCGGCTGCAGAGCGCCGCCGATCATCAGTACCACGTCGTCCCCTTCCATTTCGTCGGCATCGTCCGCGAGTTCCCCACGGCGCCCAAAGACTCCTTCCTGGTGGCCAACGCCGGCTACGTGGCCCAACAGACCGGCACGAGCGCGGCCGAGATCGTGCTGCTGCGCGTGAGCGGCAACCCCACCGACATCGCAAGGCGCGCCCAGGCAGTGGTCAGCCCGCTCGCCGGCATCAAGGTGACCGATCTAACCACCGCGCAGCAGGTGGTCTCCTCCAACCTAACGGCCGTAGATCTGCACGGGCTGACCCGACTGGAGCTCGCCTTCGCCGTACTGCTGGTCGCCGGTTCGACCGGGCTGGTGCTGGCCCTCGGCCTGGCCGAGCGCCGGCGCACCTTCGCGATCCTGGCGGCGCTCGGGGCAACCGGCAGGCAGCTCGGCGCCTTCCTCTGGAGTGAGGGATTGCTCATCCTCGTCGGGGGGAGCGCGCTGGGTCTGCTCACGGGCTTCGGCGTAGCGCAAATGCTGATCACCGTGCTCACCGGTGTGTTCGATCCTCCTCCGGAGGCGCTTGCCGTGCCCTGGCGCTACCTGGTCGGCCTGGCAGGGGCCGCCCTCGCGACCACGGTGCTCGCCGTGCTCGGGGCGCAGGAGGCCTCTCGGCGGCCGGCGGTGGACACGTTGAGGGAAGGGTAGTCGCGGTAGGGTAAGAGTGCAGCCGGACACTAGACCTCCGGACGCAGGTGGTACGAACCGGCGCTTGCCCCTCAGCAGGCCGCCGCGGATGTCAGCGGCAGCCAGACGGTGAAGGTCGTGCCCTGGCCGAGCGCGCTCTCTACCTCGATGCGACCGCCGTGCGCTCGCGCGATCCAGTCCGCGATGGCCAGGCCGAGCCCGGCGCCGCCCCGGCCGCGGGCCGGATCGGCCCGATAGAAGCGCTCGAACAGCCGCGGCATGTGCTCGGGCGCGATACCCACCCCCGTGTCTGCCACCGACAGCACTGCCCAGGAAGGGGTCCGATCGAGGCTCACCCGGACGGCGCCGTGCGGTGGCGTATAGTTGATCGCGTTGTCGACCAAATTCACGAGGAGCTGGGTCAGCCGCGTCTGGTCACCCGCGGTCACACAGCACTTTCGCTCACCGAGCGCCAACTGCACGTCGCATCGCTCGGCCAGGGGAGCCATGGTGGCCACGACGTCCTCCACCAGGGCGTCCAGGGCGATTGGCTCCCGGGCCATGATCTCTCGCCCGTCGTCCGCCCGTGCCAGCGTCAGGAGCTCCGCCAGGAGCCGGCTCATCCGCTGCGCCTCGGCATGGATGTCCGCCAGCGCCTGCCGGTACTCCGCCGGCCGGCGTGGCCGCTCCAGCGCCACGTCCGCCTGACTGGTCAGGAGAGCCAGGGGAGTCCGCAGCTCGTGGGATGCGTCGGCCGTGAACTGCCGCTGCCGCTGGAAGGCGCGGTCCAGACGGTCCAGCATCTGGTCGAACGTCGTCGCCAGGCGCCCCACCTCGTCCGGACTGGCCGGCAGGTGTAACCGTTGCGAGAGGTCCTCGGCGCCGATGCGTTGCGCCGCCCGCGTGATGCGGTCGATCGGGCCGAGGGCACGGCTGGCGAAGAACAGCCCGCCGGCCACCGCCAGGACCAGCGTCAGGGGGATCGCCAGGCCCATCAGCAGCGCCAGCTGGGACAGCGCCGCCTCGTAGGGCCGGTCGGACTGGGCAACCTGGAGGATGCCGATCGTGTGGCCCCGCTCGACCACCGCTCGCGTGAGCACTCGCCAGGTCTCATTACCGAGCTGCAACGTCTCGGGCGCCGGCCCACCTGCGCCGGCAGGTTGCGCGGTAGGGGGGAGCGGGGGCAAGGTCAGATGAGTGTCGCTGGCATCGAGGCGCCTCCCGACCGGGTCGTAGAGGGCCACGACCATCCCGACCGGCAACTGGTCGAGGGCGTCCCCGAGCGCCGGTGTGCCGTTCTGGACGTCCAGCGTGGCGACGACGCGCTGCACTTCGGCTGCCAGGGCGCGGTTCTCCTCATCCGCCAGCGACTGGGCCAGGCGGACGTACAAGAACGCGCTGAACCCAACCAGGATGAGCGCCAGCAGCGCCACATACCACAAGGTGAGCCGGACGCGGATGGTGTGCAGGCGCGTGCGCAGCCAGCGGGCGGAGCTGCCGAACCGGCTCATCCGGGTGGCGGGCGGAGCTGGTAGCCGGCGCCCCGAACGGTCCGCAGCAGTCGTGGCTCCTGGTCGTCGGCCAGCTTGCGGCGCAGGGTGCGGACGTAGACGTCGACGACGTTGGACATAGCGGCGAAGTCGTAGTCCCAGACGTGCTCGGCGATCTGTGTGCGGGTCAGCACGTGATTGGGATTGCGCATGAAATACTCCAGCACCGCGTATTCCTTGCTTGCCAGCTCGATGCGCCGGCCGCCGCGCTGGACCTCACGCGTCACCGGGTCCAAGGTGAGGTCCCCAGTTCGCAGGATCGTCTCCTTGGCCGTGCTATCGCGGCGCAGCAGCGCCCGCACCCGCGCCAGCAGCTCACGAAAGGCAAAGGGCTTCGTCAAGTAGTCGTCCGCGCCGCTGTCCAGCCCGGCCACCCGGTCGTCCACGGCGTCGCGGGCCGTGAGCATCAGGATAGGGATGTGGACGTGCCTCGCGTGTAACTGCCGGCAGATACGATAACCGTCGAGCTTCGGCAGCATGACGTCCAGGATGAGCAGGTCGTAGGGCTCCGTCTGGGCGAGGTCGAGCCCCTCCGCGCCATCGTAGGCGACATCGACGGCATAGCCATGCTCCTGCAAACCCTGCTTAAGGATGCTGACGAGCCGGTGCTCGTCTTCCACTACCAGAATACGCAACAGCCTCACCTGCCCTGCCCGGATTGCCGGCTCCACGGGGCTTGCCCTGGGTCATGCTACCCCCGCGCATATGAAGACGGCATGAAGGCGGAACGTCCCACGGCCCCTGAGTTGGCACTCCCCGTACGGTCCTTCTCGTCATAAGACGCGGTTACTCCTGGTTGTCTCCTGTCTCCGCGTTGACTCTCACTGGCCCGGTCCGTACCCTTGACACAGGCAGCAACAAAGGGACGGGCACATGAAGCTAGCCGGAAAGATTGCACTGGTGACGGGAGCAGGCTCGGGTATTGGCCAGGCCATCGCGACGCTGTTCGCTGCCGAAGGAGCACAGGTCGGCGTGGCCGACTTCTCATCCGACGGCGGCATGCAGACGGTCGGTCTGATCAGGCAAGCCGGCGGGGAGGCGCACTTCTTCCAGGCCGACGTCTCCCAGAGCGCCGAAGTGCAGCAAACGATCAATGGTCTGGTCGAACGCTGGGGGCGTATCGACATCTTGTGCAACAATGCCGGCATCGGCGTCGCCGCCACCGTGGTCGATACGACGGAGGAAGATTGGGACCGCGTGCTGGCGGTTGACCTCAAGGGCGTCTTCCTGGGCTGCAAATATGCCATTCCCCACATGATCAAGCAGGGCGGCGGCGTGATCGTCAATACGGCCTCGGTGGCAGGCCAGGTTGGCGTGCTCAACCGGGCAGCCTATTGCGCCGCCAAGGCGGGCGTGGTCGGCCTCACCAAGTCGATCTCCGTCGATTACGTCGGGCAAAATATTCGGGTGAATGCCATCTGCCCCGGCACCGTGGACTCCCCCTGGATCCGAATGATCCTGAGCCAGCAGCCGGACCCCGTCGCGGAGCGGCAGCGCATGGTGGAGCGCCAGCCGATGGGCCGCATGGGCGAGCCATCGGAGATCGCGAAGGCCGCGCTGTACCTGGCATCGGACGACAGCGCCTTCATCACCGGCACCGCCTTGACTATCGACGGGGGGCTCACTGCTCGGTGAGCGACGAGCTGGACTGCCCAGTCCCCTGGGGCCTGGCCCAGATTCTCGTCGTGCTCGGCATCACGGTCGCCGGCTGGGCGGCGGTGTATGCCTTCGCCCACCTCTCGCTCGTGCCCCTGGTCCGCGCCCACCCAATCGACCTGACCCTGATCCTGACGGCCGTGGTGTACGCCATCCTGTACGGGGCCATCGCCCTGGTCATTCCGAGGGCCGCCGGCTGGCGGGCGCTCGGCTACCGCTTCCCCGGCTGGAGGTCGCTCCTCAGCGTCCTGAGCTGGCTGCCTGCCTGGTACGCCGCGCTCGCCATCATCGCGGTCGGGGCCGCCTACTTGATCAACCACGGCCAGCCAATCCCCACCAACGCCACCGAGCTGTTCGGTCCAGCCGGCGCCAAGAGCGTGGGTCCAGTGGAAATTGGCCTGGCCTTCGTCGTCGTCGCCGGCATCGCGCCGCTCGTAGAGGAGACATTCTTTCGCGGGGTGCTCTACCAGTGGCTGCGTGGCCACCTCGGCGTCGTGCCCGGCGTGGCGCTGAGCGCGCTCATCTTTGCCGGCGCCCACGTCCTGCCCCTGCTCCTCCCGGTGCTGTTTGCCATGGGCTGTATGCTCGCGGCAGCCTTCCAGCGCCAGCGCAGCATCTTCGCTTCCATGCTGCTGCACGGGACCAACAATGCGATCGCGATCCTGGCGGTGCTCACACAACTGCACCGGTAGCCGGGGC
>CALBSQ010000291.1 GCA_937967325.1 uncultured Chloroflexota bacterium | reverse complement strand
CGCCGCCAAGAGTCCCCGGACTTCATAGATGCGCCATTCAGTCCTCATCCTCCACCAACTCCACCACCTCCCGGCGCACTCGGTCGTCAGGACCGACCGGCACTGCCTCCTCCGGCTCCTCGTCAAAGTAACCCATCTCGGCATAGCGACGGCCGACGTCGCGCACCTTCGCGGGGTCGTGGAGGTCGCGCCAGATCGCCCGGATCTCCGCGTCAAACTCGGGATGTTGACGTCGGAAGATGTCGTCCTTGATAGTCAAGAGGGCGTGGCAGCCATCGCAGGCTGGGCCGTCGAAGCGGGCATCGTAGGGAAAGTCGCCAGGCGCGGCGCAGACCACGCAGCGGTTGACTACGCGTCTGGTTGGTAACTGCAGCATCATCCAGGTACCGTACCATGTGCCGTCAATGAGTCAGTCGCAGAGACGGCCAGAGGCGGCGCCGCCGATGGGGCGTCCGCGGCAAAGCCGGATAAGGAGCGCTGCCGGTGCCCGAGTGGATGTCGTCGCCGGCGCGCGGCATGACGTATTTATTCGTGTGGGGACTGGTCGTGGTGTGGAGTATCTGCGCGCCCATCGTTGGCATCCTCATCGCCGCGAGCCTGTTGCAGCATCCGGCAGAACGCATCTTCGTTCCGCTTTCCATCATCGCCACGATCTACCTTACCGTCCGCGGCGCTCGTGGGCTGGTCTGGCTGGCGGACCGCGCGTTGCGCGACTAGGCGGCGCCAAGTGCTATAGGAAGGCCGTCCCCTCTGTGACAGCGGTACCCCTATACTGCTTGTCCGATGCCATGGAATTCTGTCCGCGGACATGCGACAACTTTTGGAGCGATTGCCAGGCCGGCAGACAGGGACTCGCGCCCGCCGGTGAGACCATAGCGCTGGGAGCGTCGTGAAACCACCAGAACCATCACGCCGGCACGCCATTCTGCCGATCGTCCTGCTGCTGCTACTGATACTGGCGTCCTCGATCGGCATCTTCGCCTACGCCACGGTCAAGCCGCTCGTGGCTATGACCGGGCAGGTGGTCCCGCGCATTGCCGGTCCTACGCCAGTCCAGACTGCCGCCACGGCGCGGCCCAACGCGGCGCCAACCGCGGGGGCCCCGGCCCAGCCGGCATCCGCCGCCGTGATCGCCGGCGTTGCCGCCGCGACGCCGTCGCCCGATAGCTCCGTCACGCTGCCCAGCCTTTCGCGCAAGCAACGCGTCAACTTCCTGCTGCTCGGCAGCGACACCGACCTCAAGTTCGCGCCGGGCCAGTATCTCACGCAAAGCATGATCGTGGTGACGGTTGACCCCGTCTCACACATGGTGGGCATGCTGTCCATCCCACGCGACCTCTGGGTGCTCATCCCCAATTACGGCTACGGCAAGATTCAGACGGCCTACGAGGCTGGCGGCGTCGCCCTGGCGCGGGCTACCGTGGAACAAAACCTTGGTATCCCCATCCACTATTACGCCTGGGTCGGGCTGCAGGGCTTCATCAAGATGATCGACACGATCGGCGGCATCACGATGGACGTCAGCCATCCTGTGCTGGACGACGCGTATCCGGATGATCTGAACCCGAGCGATCCTTATGCTTACATGCGGCTCTACCTCCCGGCCGGACCACAGCATCTGACCGGCGATGAGGCGTTGCACTTCGTACGTTCCCGCCACGGCGATCTCATCGGCGACTTCGGCCGGTCCAGCCGCCAACAGGAGCTGCTCCTGACGCTCAAGCAGCGACTGACGGGACCAACCCTGGTCGCCCACTTACCGCAGCTCGCGGCGGACATGCAGGACAGCGTCCGGACCGACGTGTCCCTGGGCGACCTGCTACAGTATGCCGGCTTTGCCCGCGACCTCAAGCGCAGCGATATCCAGCAGGTGGTCCTCCAGCCTCCTACCTACTCGCAGAACGGTACATCGCCTGACGGATCCCAGGACATCGTCATTCCAAACTGGCCGGCGATCGATCAGGCGGTGGCCAGCATGTTCCAGACGACGCCGCGGCCGGCGCCGGGGGTTCGGGCCGCGTCCGGTATCGTGCGCAGCGCAAGTCCTGTTGGGGCGCCTCTCCAATTTTCGGCGCCGGCGGTCCGATCGGATCTCGCCGCTCGGCCGACGGCAACTGAGCGACCAATGGTCACCGCCACGCCGGTGCAGCGCGCGGAGGCGACCACGGCCGTGGTCGTGGTCGTCGAAAATGGCACGTCCGTCTCAGGCCTGGGACAGCGCGCCACTCGTTTCTTGGAAGGCAACGGGTACCGCCTGGCAGCCCCCGTCAATGCTCCGCGAGCCGGCGTGGCGCGCACCACGGTGACCTTTTACGACGTATCCGCTCGGGACGTGGCGGGCGGCATCGCTCGATTGTTGAACGCGCCGTTGATGTCCGCCAGCCGAGGCGCCGCCGACGCCCCGTCCGTTGTGGTCCTGCTCGGCGCCGATGCGAGCCGGCGGTTCTAACGGTCCAGCACCATGGATTCGGCTTCGCCGAACTCCAGGTCGCCGATGGCGCGCCCCTAGATGAAGGGGACGATATGCGCTTCCAACCGCCCGTCGTGCCGGTCGAGCCGGTCCTTTTGCGCCTGCGCCCGCGGTGACCACGGCCCATCCCCGTACACGGAGCTCGTCTGTTCAGCCCCTCAGTCGCCGGGCGTGTGTGCTGCCCACCGCATCCTCTTGCCGCCCTCGGAACACCAGCTTCAGCGGCGTGCCGGCAAAGCCAAAGGCGTGACGCAGCTCATTCTCGAGGAAGCGGCGGTAGCCAAAATGAGCCAGTTCCGCGTCGTTGACGAAGAACACAAACGTCGGTGGATTGACCTCCGCCTGCGTGGCGTAGAGCACTCGCATCACCTTGCCACGGTGGGTGGCGGGATGCCGCAGCGTCGCCGACTCGACGAAGGCATTGAGGTCGGCGGTGCCGACGCGCCGGTGCCGTTCGTTCCAGACGCGCGCCGCTTCGTCCAATACCCGGCCAACGCGGAAGCCGGTGAGCGCGGATGCGAAGAGCACCGGGACGTAGGGCATGAAGTCTAACCTGGCGTGGATGGCGCGAGCGTAGGCCTCAGCGGTACCTGACTGTCGTTCAACCAGGTCCCACTTGTTGACCACCACGACGAGGCCCTTCGCCTCTTGCTGGGCATAGCCGGCGATGTGCAAGTCACCGTCCGTCATTCCTTCGACGGCATCGACCAAAAGCACCGCGACATCGCACTGCGCCAGCGCGCGAAGGGCGCGAATGACGCTATATTGCTCGGCGGCCCCGTGGACGATTCTGCCGCGCCGCCGGATGCCCGCCGTATCGATTAGGCGATACCGGCGGCCGTCGCGCTCGAGCACGGTGTCCGTGGCGTCGCGAGTCGTCCCCGGCGTCTCGCTCACCAACACCCGCTCTTCCCCGAGCAGCTTGTTGAGCATGGACGACTTGCCCACGTTGGGCCGGCCCACAATGGCCACGCGAATCTCCTCGCCGGAGCTAGCAGCGAGGTCGGCGGTGGCTTCGGGAAGATGCGCCACGATCCAGTCGAGCAAGTCGTCGCCGCCAATACCGTGGTAGGCGGAGACCGGGAGCACGTCGTCAAAGCCGAGCTCGAAGAACTCCATGGCCGCCATCTCGCGGCTGACATTCTCGGCCTTGTTCGCCACGACGAGCAGCGGCTTCGCCGTCTTGCGCAGGACGTTGGCAACCTCCGCGTCAACGGGGCTGATACCGGACCGAGTGTCGACCACGAACAGCACGACGTCGGCCTCATTGATGGCCAGTTGTGCTTGCGCCCGCACTGCGGCCGGGATTCCGGCCTCCGAGTCCAGGTCGAGTCCGCCCGTATCCACGAGCGTGAAGGCGCGATCCCGCCACTCCAGGTCGGCGTACAGCCGGTCACGAGTGGTGCCCGGTATGTCCTCGGTGATCGCCAGCCGTCGACCCAGCAGGCGATTGAACAGAGAGGACTTGCCGACGTTGGGCCGGCCTACGATCGCGACGATAGGGCGGCTCACGGCTGTAAGCCAAGCGCTCGGAGCAGATCGACAAATTCCCCGCCCGCTGCCACCGGTGCGCCGAGCTCCCTGGCGGCCTCGGCGATCGTCACGCCATCGACGAACACATTTCCTCCCTGGTCCAATGCCCGCCGCGGCGCCAGCACCAGCTCGCCGACAGGTCGCCCGGAGAGCTGGTGTATCAGATCGCGTCCAGCGATGAGACCGGCGACGGTCACTTGCTCACCCAGGAACTCGTTGACCAGCGGGACCACGCGGAGGTCAATGCCCGTCCGCTCTTCAATCTGGTTCGCCGTACCTTGCATCGACGGGCCGAAGAGCTGACCGGTGACGATCGTGGCGCGAGCAATCGGACGCCCTACGGGCCTGGCATTGCAGTGTCGATCCCAGCGACGGGTCCATCTGGCAAGGTCGTCCTGCCAACTCGTCACCATTCCGATTCCATTCTCGTATTGCGGATAACCGGCATAGTTCCGGGCGGCGGGCAGCGGCACGCCAGCCTGAAGATACACCTCGTCCGAGAGATAGACCGGATTGTGGCCGAGGCGGCGCGTGTACTGCCGGCGCCAACGGTCGCCGGCGGCAACCAGGGTCTGCAGTTCATCTTTGGACAGCCGCCGCATCCCGGCCGCGTCACATTTGGCGGAGAATTTGGTCAGTCCCACCGGAACGATCGCCACGGTCTGAACCTGCGGATAGCGCTCCATCAGCTCTGCCACCGTGCGCTCCAGCACATCGCCGTCGTTCAGGCCGGGGCAGAGCACCACCTGGCAGTGGACCTGCACGCCGATAGACGCGAGGCGGTCGAGATCCTGATGAATAGGGTTGGCCCGCCGGCTAACGAGCAGACGTCGCCGGATCGTGGTATCGGTGGCGTGTACTGACACGTACAGCGGCGACAGGCGCTGCTCGGCGATGCGGGACCAGTCCTGCTCGTTCAGGTTCGTCAACGTAATGAAGTCGCCAAACAGAAAGGAGAGGCGATAGTCGTCGTCCCTAATGTAGATCGAGCTGCGCAGGCCGGCCGGGTTCATGTCGACGAAGCAGAAGTCGCAGTCGTTGGCGCAGCGACGGATGGAGGTAAAGAGCGGGCTCGCAAATTCGAGGCCGAAGTCGTCCTCTCCGTCCGGTCGAGCTATCACGTCGAAGCGCCGGCCCGATCGCTCCACCGTCAAGGTGAGCATCGACTCCGCTACGTAGAACCGGAAGTCGATCACGTCATGCAGCTTGTGCCCGTTGATGGCGTACAGGAAGTCACCAGGCGCCACGCCGGCTTGCGCGGCCGGACTGCCGGCCCGAACGAGCGTGATCTTGCCGCCTTGCGGCCTGCGCTGGGCAACGCGCACAGAGCCCAACGGAGCGGGGGCGGCGATTGGCGCCATCGTCGGCAAAATGGTAACTACCTCACCGATGCAGTCACAACACCACCACAAGGCCGTTGCCCATGCCAGGATACCAGCAGTGGCGGGGCCAGGCCAACCTCCTTCCGGCTTGCGATACCCCACTTTTTCTCACTGGTCGGTCCCAGAGTAGCTGCCGGACGGTGAAACTCGGAGGTAACTTCGGTGTCCAGAGGGTCGTTGCGGCCACCAAGCGAGCTATGACACAAAGTAGGACGCTACGGCTGCCATGCCGGAAACGGCGTTGCTAAGGCGTCACCACAGCCTTGAGCACGCCGTCCTTGCGGTCACGTACCGCATGGAGGGAATCGACGAGGTTATCCAGGTCGGCCCGGTGCGTGATCAGCGGTTGCACGTTGACGAGACCCGTTGCGAGCGCCTGGAGCGCGGATGGCCAGGTGAACGGCGCTAGCCATGAGAAGCGGAGCGTCTTGTCGGCAACCATTGTGTCCAGTGCCGGCACCGCGAGCCGGTCGTGCGGCCCAGGCAGCCCGAAATAGACGATACGTGAACCCAGCCCCGAAATCTCCAGCGCGGCGTGCATGCTCTCTGGGGAGGCCGTGGGCGTGATGACCCGGTCGGAAAGTTGCCCGTCGGTGAGATCAGCAATCCGCGCGCACAAGTCCAGCGTGTAGTGGGGCGAACCCGGCTCCCGGACGTTGATGACCACGTCGGCGCCCAGTGCCCGCCCTCGCTCCAGACGGTCGTCACGGGTGCCGACCAGGATCACGCTCCCGGCCCCACGGGCACGAATCAACTGGATCATCATGAGGCCTATCGGACCGGGGCCGATCACCACACAAACGTCGCCCGGCTGTACCTCCAGGTTCTGCACGGCGTACATCGCGCAGGCCAGCGGCTCGGTCATCGCGCCCTGCTCGAAGGAAACGTTGGGCGGGAGCAGCAAGGCGTTGGTGTAGCGGACGCGCGTGTACTCGGCAAAGCCGCCATCCACGGAGACTCCCAGCACGCGCTTCTGCCGGCAGAGGTTGGGCCGACCGCGCTGGCAGGCGACGCAGGCGAGGCAAGCCTGGACAGGATTGAGGACTACCCGATCCCCCGCGACAAAAAGCCCCAGCCTGATCGCTGTGCTCCCCACCTCGACCACCTCGCCGGTCAGTTCGTGGCCCAGGATGAGCGGTCCTTTTCCCGTTGGCGTTTCCAGCGGGCTGTGCCCCCAGTAGTAGGCGACATCCGATCCGCAGATGCCACAAGCCCGGACACGAACCAGGAGCTCGTCATCGCCCAACTCCGGTCGGGAAACCTCGCGCAGCTCCATGCGTTGCGGCTCGTCGAAGACCTGGGCACGCATGGTTTCGATCCCCCCGCTACACCGAACCGAGCAGAGTCGATACGAAGGACCGGGCGGACGCGGTGGCGTCCCAGGCGTCCGGCCAGAAGCAGAGGTCGATCCCCCACCAGGCATCATGGTAGCCCGCCGCCAGAACCGCGCGCACGATGGCCGGAAAGTCCAGGATGCCCAGGCCGAAGGGCACGTGCGTGCTGGTCGTGCCGTCGTGCAGGGTGTTGTCCGAGTCGATGAGGTGGACGTGGCCGATCTTCCCTTGGAGCAGGGCGGCAAACTCGACTTCGCCACCGGCAAGCCGCTCGACGCGCCCGGCCTGGCGAGACGCCTGCGTCGAGCAGAGGTGCGCATGGCAACTATCGAAGAGGATCTTAAAGTTCGGGTGGTCGATCCGGCTCTCAAGACCAAGCACCTGGCTGGGCTTGTTGAAGACGAAGCCCGGCTCAAACTCCCAGACGAGCAGAACGCCGGCATCCTGCGCGAGCCGGGCGCACCGACGCCAAATCGGGGCCACCCGGTCCATCACCTCCTCTTCCCCAGCCAGGTCGACGCTGCCTGGCTCACTCACCGTATCCACCCGCAATTTCGGAATGCCGCAGTCGACGCAGAACTCCAGGTAGCGCGCAAAGAGCCGCTCATACTCCTGGGCGGAAGTGAGCGCGGGCGGGACCGCGCCAAAGTCTGGCGCGTAGCCGCACGCGACCAGCCCGTGGGAGGCCAGGAAAGCGACGAGCCGGCGCCGGCTGGCTTTCGTCGGATAGAGCTCGGGATGGGCGTGCGGGGCGAAGCCGTTCAACTCGATGCCATCAAAGCCCAGTGCTCCCACCTGCCGGATCACGTCATGAAGGGGTACCGGGTGCGCCGCATAGGGACCGAAGGTGTAGGCCCAACTGCCGATCGCTAGCTTCTTAGCCACTCTTGTCTCCAACGGTCGATCATTGGATCGTCTGTGGCTCGATAACGACCTTGAGGGCGCCACGGGCCTCAGCGAAAGCAGCCTCCATGGCCCCGAGGGGATACCGCGCCGAGATGAGCGGCCCGACCCGAATGTGGCCGCTCGCCAGCAGGCGCAGACCTTGCTGAAACTCCGCGACGGTACGTCCGTTGGAGCCCCGAACGGTCAGTGACTTGAAGACGACCGGGTTCGTCGGAAGCCCTCCAGGGTGCTGGAAGCCGAGGAGCACCAGGGTACCAAAGGGGCGCACCACCTTGACGGCTGCCTGCAGCACGCTGTCAATATGGCCAACGGCTTCGAAGCACACGTCCACCGGCACGCTCTGGAGGACCTGGAGAGCCGGGTCCGCCGTGCTGTTGATGGTCGCAATCCCGCCAAGTTGCTCGGCCACGCGGAGGTGATCGGCGTCGACATCGACTACCCAGACCGCGCCGGCCCCGCGCACCTGGAGGGCCTGAGCCACCAGCAAACCGATCGCCCCGGCGCCGAACACGAGGCAGGACCGCTCCGCCACCTCGGCCAGCCCCACCGCGTGGAGCGCCACCGCGGTGGGCTCAGCGAGCGACGCCTCGACGAAGCTTAACTCGGCGGGCTTCGGAAAGAGGTTGCCGAACGGCACCGCCACGTATTCGGCGAAACCGCCCGGCCGGCCATAGCCGATGCTGACGGCACGGCGGCAGGCTGTATAGTTGCCGCCGCGGCAGGCGGCGCAGTCGCCACAGCCGACGGTGGGCTCAATGGCGACCGCCGCGCCGGGCAGCAGGTCGGTCTTCCCGTCGGCGACCGCCTCGACCACGCCGGCGAACTCGTGCCCGGCGACCCGCCTGGGTAGGTCCGGCCGGGCCAGGTCCCACTTGTCGCTGCCGCAGATGCCCGCCGCCACGACCCGCACCAGCGCCTCGCCCGGCAGCAGGTCCGGCCGCGCCGTCTCATGGACGTCAAACTTGCCCGACCCCAGGCTGAATGCGGCCTGCATGGCATGCTCCCATCAGTATTCACGATTCAAGTATTGGTGATCGCTCAGCCCAGCGGCGCGGTGATCTCGACAGCTCGCTGGTAGGCGCGCGCCAGGTCCTCCGCCGTGCGCGGATCGATCTGGACGAAGATGGGACCGGCATAACCAATCTCCCGGATTGCTCGCATGAAGGGAGGAAAGTCGAATTCGCCGTCCCCCGGTACCAGGCGATCGCTGTCGGAGAGATGGACCAGCCCGACATGCCCACGTAGCGGCAAGACACTGGCGTACGGGTCGAGCCGCCGATTGTAGAGGTGGATCGTATCACAGCAGGCCGTGACGAAATTGCCGGTGTGGGCAATGAGCTCCAACGTCTCCGCCGGCGTCCCACACAGCGGGTTACCCATGCTTTCGAACTCCACGGCTAGCACGACGTCCCGCGCCCGGCAGTGATCGGCAATGTCATTGAACACCCGCACCGCCGCTGCGAATGCCTCCGGCCGTCCCACCCCCTCCGCAATGTGTGGCCAGACGAGGACTGCCCGCGCTCCCAGCGCGGCCGCGAGGTCGACACAGTCGCTGAGATACTGTTTGGCGGTCGCATAGCACTGGGGGTCGGTGAACAGCCGGTCGCCCTGGTTGCCCCGCCAGCAGACCGCCGGGCATTCCAGATGGTATCGGTCCAGCAGCACTCGCAGCCGGGCGACTGCCGCCGCGTCCTGCCAGCGCAACCACTTTTCCGCGACCTGGGCTTCGATGCCGGCATAGCCGGCCGCCGCGACCGCCGCGACGAGTTGTTCGACCGACCAGTCCCGGACAGCGACGCCGCCGTGCGGCGACCAATAGATTGGCGATGTCATCGCCTTAGCCTTTCTTCCCAGTTCAGAACGACCAGCGTGCCTCCGGCTCGCCGAGGTACTGGCGGTGGTAGAGCACTTCCAGAATTTCCAGGTCCTTGACGCTATCGTCACCCGGCGAAAGGTTGGGGGCCCGACCGAGCGCGCACTGGACGAAATGCGCCGCCTCCCGGCGGAAGGCCCATTCCCAGGTGGGGGCTATCTCCTGGCGTCCGGTCCCCTTGCGATAGACCTGCAGCCGGGCCGGCAAATTCTCCGCCAGCGGCGGCGGTAACTGCAACCGGAGCCAGCCATGCTCAAAGTGGATGGTCAACTCCTCCCAGTGGTGCTCGGTGAAGGTCTGCGCAGTACGCAGCGTGCAATCATAAGAGCCATAGTCGAAGATGGCCAGCAGTCGAGTCGCGCCGCGCTGTCCCGCCGGCGGCCTCAGCCGGCTGAACGCCAGCGCGGCAGGATCGCCCAGCAGCCAGCGCATGAGGTTCACCTGGTGGCACTTGTTGGTCGCCAGGGCGAAGTACAGGTGGGTATGCTCCGGCCGCACAAAGGTCGGCACGCCGCCCCCTTCGATCTGGGCCATTGGCCGGCTCGGCTGCGCACTGGCGACCGTCAGCGGGGAGAAGTTGCGCGTCCAGTCTCCCTCGAAGAATTCGTACTCGGCGGCGGCGATGGCTCCTAACTCGCCGCTCGTGTGCAGTTGCTCCAGGAGCGCCTTGGCGGCGACCACGCCGGGGTCGTAGCGCTTCATGTAACCGCAGCTGAGCGCTCGGCCGGCCTCCGCCGCTGCCGCCGCCAGGGCGCGCGCCGGCGCTGCGTCGACCGCCAGGGGCTTTTCCACAAACAGGTGCTTCCCGGAGCGGAGCGCTGGAATACCGAGCGGCGGATTGAGCTGGGGCGGCAGGAGCATGGCCAGGGCGTCCAGTTCCGGGTCCGCGATCAGTTCCTCGGCTGTCAGAGTCGCTTTGGGGATGCCGAAGCGGCGGGCCACATCGACAGCCAGGTTGGCCCGCACGTCAGCGACCGCCACGACCTGGCAATCCGGCGCGCGCAGGAAATTGGGCAGATGGACACGCTGGCCCATAGTGCCCAGGCCGATGAGGCCGAGCCGCAGACCACCCACCGTGCCGCTCCTTCCGCCCGCCGCCCAGGCCGCCAGCGCCAGCCTGCCCCCTGCCCCGCGCCTAAACTCAAGCGTACGTCCGGCAGACTGTCTAATAGACGGTCTGGGCTTGGGCCAAGATCGGGAACAGATCGCCGACGATCGGCTGACCTGGCGTCAACTTCAGCGGGTCGGTGGTGACGTGCGGCCGACCGCTATAGGTGGTGGGATCGGGCATGTAGTTGATGATGAAGCCTTCACGGGGCTGATCGGTCATGTTCGGGCCGGCATAGTGCAGCGTGAGGGCGTTGTGGAAGGTGCAACTCCCAGCCTTGAGCTCAATGGTCGCGGGCTGCAAGCGGTCGCGCTTGTCCTCGGGAACCACCTGCCGCAGACCGTCCAGATTCTCCTGGAGGTCGCGTGTCGTCGCCGCGAAGCGCCCCCAGTGCTGCGAATCGGGGATAAAGCTCATGCAGCCCATCTCGATGGAGACGTCGACGAGCGCAGTCCAGCAGGTAAGCGGACCCGCTTCCACCATCGGCCACACGACCAGATCCTGGTGCCAGGCGGAGGGCCGATCACCGGGCATCTTGATGATTTCCTGGTCGTGCCAGAGCCCGACCGCCCGTGTCTGGCTCAGCCGGCGCGCAATCTCCGCCAGTTTCGGATTGAAGACGTAGCGGCGCACCGTATCGTCCATCGTCCAGACGTTGACGTGCTGGGTGAACTGGCCGCCTTTCCGGTAGGTATAGCCGACGCCTGGTCGCTCCGTCGCTCGGGCCAGGGCCGCCCGGAACTCCGCCACCTCGTCCAGCGTCAGCACACCATCAAACGTTGTGAAACCGTTGCGCTGGTAGAAGGCAATCTGCTCGTCGATTGCCGGTTCCGTTGCTACTGCCATATCGCCCCCAATTCCAAGCTGTCCACGCGCGTACCGCGAGTTGTAGGGAGTGTACGGCCCTGGCCCAGCAAAGAAGGTCGGTATCCTCTCACGTTAGGGCACAATGTTGACCCGTTGCCAGGGCACGAAACTGGGTGGGCGTCAGGCGTAACTCCTGCCGGAAGCGCGCCGAGAAATAGTGACCGTCGGCGAAGCCGACGCGCCCGGCGACGGCGGTCACGGGTAGGTCGGTCCGCTCCAGCAGCACGCAGGCATGGCGGAGGCGCAGCCGAATCAGGTATTCGATCGGCGGCATGCCGACGCCCTGGCGAAACTTGCGGCTCAAGGTGGCGCTGGCGTACCCGCTGTGGCGAGCCAGATCGTCCAGGGTAATCGGTTCGGCATAGCGTGATTCGATGTACCGCAAGGCCTGGACGAGCCCTGGATCACGCCGCGCGTCCGCAGGTATGGCAGCTCCAGAACTGCTGGCGCTGCTGCGTTCCAACCGGCCCAGAATCTGAAACACCAATCCATAACAGAGCGCGACATGGCCGGGGAGCTGGGGCGACTGCAGTTCCCGCGAGAGCTGCGTCAGCAGGGTGCGAACGCTCTCGAGCTCCATTGACGGGAGCTGCGCGTGACCCGGCGACTCCGGGTGATAGGGCATAGGCGACCTGACGCCCTCAAACAGCCGCTGTTGCGACAGTGCCGTCAGGGCATGCAAGGCGACGGGGAAGGACCGCACAAACTCCGTCGTGAGCAGCAAATTGAAGACCAGCAACCGCTGCGGGCCCAGCGTGAAGGCGTGCCAGCAGCCGGGGGCAATGACCCAGACATCCCCCAGGAGGATCGGCAGCACGCCAACTTCGTCTTCGTGGTAGCCTTGTCCGGCTAAATGCTTCCACGCTGAGCCATCTCCCCTAGGCTGCGGAGGCGAGTTGCGGAGCGAGGGTGCTGGGGCTGCCGACGTGCTGGA